>NZ_CP063989.1:647134-970702 GCF_014595995.2 Actinomyces respiraculi | reverse complement strand
TGCCCCACCGGGCGCACCTGGCCCTGCGCCGCCGCGATGACCGCACGATCCGGCTCGTGTCCCCCCAGACCCGCGAGACGGTGGACGTGCTCGACCTCGACGTCATCGGCCCCAAGGGCACCCCCGGGGAGGTCCGGCACTGGAACGCATACGTCGCGGGCGTCGCCTGGGCCCTTGAGCAGGACGGCCTCGGCCCCCTCAGCGGTTTCGACGCCGCCCTGTACTCCTGCGTGCCGCTGGGGGGCGGGCTGTCCTCCTCCGCGGCTCTGGAGGCCTCCACCTCCGTCGCCCTGGACGAGGTCTGCGGCCTGGGACTGGCCGGGACCGTCGAGGAGCCCGACGACGCCGGGCGCGCCCGTCTGGTCACCTCCTGCGTGCGCGCGGAGAACGAGATGGCCGGCGCCCCCACCGGCGGCATGGACCAGTCCGCCTCCCTGCGCTGCCGCGCGGGCCACGCCCTGGAGCTCGACTGCCGCACCGGTGAGGTCACCCAGGTGCCCTTCGACCTGGCCGCCGCGGGGCTCGCACTGCTCGTCATCGACACCAAGGCCAAGCACTCCCTCGTGGACGGGCAGTACCGGGCCCGTCGGGCCGCCTGCGAGCGCTCCGCCAAGGTCCTGGGCGTCGAGCTGCTTGCCGACGTCGACGTCGCAGACCTCGATGAGGCCCTGGCCCGCCTGGCCAACTCCGGTGAGGACAACGCCGACGAGCTCGTCAAGCGCACACGCCACGTCGTCACCGAGATCGACCGCACCCGGCGCCTCATCACGCTGCTGCAGAACAGCCGGCCGCTCGCCGGGCAGACGCTTGCCGAGGTCGGCGCACTGCTCAACGGCTCCCACGACTCACTCAGGGACGACTACGAGTGCACCTGCCCGGAGCTGGACGTCGCCGTCGACACTGCCCGTGCGGCCGGGGCCCACGGCGCCCGGATGACGGGAGGCGGCTTCGGAGGCTCCGCCATCGCGCTGGTGGACGTGGACAAGGTGGACGAAGTGGCGCGTGCCGTCGTCGCCTCCTACGCCGAGGCCGGTTTCACGCCGCCCGCCTTCCTCGACGCCCTGCCCTCGGCACCCGCCGGCCGCCTGGCCTGAGCCACCCGGTCTGAGCCACCCGCCGACCGCCTGATCTAAGCCGCCCGGTCTGAGCCACCCGCCGGCCGCCTGGCCTGAGCCACCCTGCCCTCGGCACCCGCCGGCCGCCTGATCTGAGCCACCCGCCGACCGCCGGGCACCGGCCACAGCACCCGGGGAATCCCCTAGTCGCCTCAGGGATTGCGGCAGGGACGTCTCAGGGGCATCTCCTCCTCGGGGATGAGATGCAGGAAGGGGCACCTGACCTAGCCTTCACATATTACGTCCGCGTCCTCATCATTCCCCGGAGGATCCCTGTGAAGCGCTATGTCCTTCCCACCATCAAGATCCTCATCGCACTGGTCATCGCCGTCGCGCTGACCAAGATCGCCTTCTTCCCCGCGGGCGGTGACGAAACCGCCACCGGGCCGGTCCCCTCCTACGAGGTCACGACCCAGACCACCCGGGCGGTCATCGGGGACATCGCCAACACCGTGGACGTCAAGGGCCAGGTGGTCGAGGACGCCGCCATCCAGGCGCAGGCGACCCTCAACGGCGTGGTCGACTCCTTCGACGTCGCCAAGGGCGCGTACGTCACGGCCGGGGCTCCCCTGATCTACCTCAAGAAGGTCGAGCCCCAGGAGCCTCTCCGCGGGGTCGACGACGAAACCGGCGAACCCTTCGAAACCCCACGGGCGGACAAGGTCACCTGGGCGACCGTCTACGCCCCCGCGGACGGCATCGTGTCCTACAACGTCATCGAGGGGCAGGACACCACCATCGGGATGGTGGTCGCCACGGTCTCGCCGGGCACCTACTCCGCCGTCGGGACCATCACTCCCTCCCAGCAGTACCAGCTGACCAACGCGCCGTCGACCGCCATGCTCACCCTCGAGGGCGGCCCCGCCCCCTTCGAGTGCCAGAACCTCACCATCGGTACCAAGACGCAGACGCAGCGGGCCAACTCGACGGACACCGCCGCCACGCCCCAGGACGGTATCAGCGTTGAGGTGCGCTGCCCCATCGCGTCCTCCCAGCAGGTCTTCCCGGGACTGCCCGTCACCATCGGCATTGACGCCGGCTCGGCGACCGGGGCGCTCATCGTCCCCGTGACCGCCGTCGAGGGCTCCACCACCACCGGCAACGTCTGGGTGGTGACCGACCCGGCCGCACCGGACCTCGCCGAGAAGCGCCAGGTCACGCTCGGCATCAACGACGGCGTCTCCATCCAGGTGACCGACGGGCTGAGCGAGGGCGAGGAGATCCTCCTGTTCGTGCCCGGCAAGGACGTCGTGCGCACCGGCGAGCCCAATACCTGCGACCAGTACGCCTGCTACGACGAGAACGGCAAGGAGTACCTGTGAGCGACCCGATCCTCAGCCTGAGGAGCGTCGCCCGGACCTTCGAGGTCCCCGACTCCGGCCCGCTGCACATTCTCACCGGCATCGACCTCGAGGTGCACGAGGGCGAGCACGTGGCCATCGTCGGCCGCTCCGGAACAGGCAAGTCCACGCTGCTCAACATCCTCGGGCTCATCGACCAGCCC
The DNA here is from genome assembly GCF_014595995.2 of Actinomyces respiraculi. Classification (NCBI taxonomy): domain Bacteria; kingdom Bacillati; phylum Actinomycetota; class Actinomycetes; order Actinomycetales; family Actinomycetaceae; genus Actinomyces; species Actinomyces respiraculi. The sequence continues at coordinate 968,083 of NZ_CP063989.1, read as the reverse complement.
TCGGGCGGCTCCTACCTCCTCGATGGCAAGGACACCTCGCACCTGGGCGAGACCCGCCGCGCCCTCGTGCGCGGGGCGACCTTCGGCTTCGTCTTCCAGTCCTTCAACCTCATTCCCGGCCTGACGACGACGGAGAACGTCGCCGCACCGCTGCTGTACGACCGCGGCCTCGCCTTCTGGCGGCGCACGGTCCGCGCCGAGGAGCTGCTCGACGCCGTCGGACTCGCCGACAAGGCCGGCGGGCGGATCGACCGCCTCTCCGGCGGTGAGCAGCAGCGCATCGCCATCGCCCGGGCCATCGCCCGCCGTCCCCGTGTCATCCTGGCGGACGAACCCACCGGGGCCCTCGACGTCGACACGGGTGCGAGCGTCATGAGCCTGCTCGAGCGCCAGTGCCACGAGACCGGCGCCGCCCTCATCATCATCACCCACGACCTGGCGGTCGCCAGCCGGGCCAAGAGCCAGTACCGGCTGGAGGGGGGCGTACTCACGCCCATCACGATCGGTGAGCGCGAGCAGGGCTCACTTGAGGGGCTTGAGGAGGTGGGGGCGTGAACGGCTTCCTCACCGGGGCCATCGGCGCCCTCGTCGAGGCCTGGACCCAGTTGCGCATCGGCAAGCTGCGCGTCCTGCTCTCCCTCGTCGGTGTGGGGGCCGCCGTGGCGGCGATGACCTTTGTCATCGCTTTCGGTCAGGTCTCCACCGCCGTCGAGGAGGAGCTCTTGCAGCAGTGGGCCGGCCGGCCGGGCACGGTCACGCTCTACGCGACGCCGTCAACGGGCGACGCGGGCGGCGCGGGCAGCGCGGGCGGCGCGGGCAGCGCGGGCGGCGCCGGGGGGCCAACACCCGGGAGCGCCGACGACAACCAGGTTCCGGACCCGAACGAGCGCAGTGCCGCCGAGAAGGCCGAGAAGGCCTACACCGAGTTCGTCGAGCGCTACCAGATCAGCCACTGGGCGATGGTCGAGAGGACGACGCTGAGACTGAGCCTGGGCGGTACGCCCACCAAGGTCGATACGACCGTCGTCACCGGCGGCTACGGGATGCTGCACCGGACCCAGATGCTCCAGGGGCGGTGGTTCAATGCCGACGACGAGGACGACCTGTCCCCCTCGATCGTCGTCAGCCGAGGCGTGCTCGACGCGCTTGGAGTGACGGAGCTGCACAGTCCTCTGCGCGTGCGCGGGCTGTCCCCGGTGGACACGACCTACACGATCGTCGGGGTCCTCAAGGGAGATGGCTCCAGCGCCTGCCGCCCCGACTCCGAAACCGGTGAGTCCGTGTGCGGGGAGGTGATGGAGGCAATGGTGCTCTCCGCGCCCTACAACCGTCTGCTGCCGCCAACGACCGAGCGTTCGGTGCCGTCGCTTGAGGTGTGGGCCGGGCAGGGCAAGGGCTCTGAGATGGGCGAGCTCATGGAGAGCCACTTCAACGCCGTCTTCGGGCACGGCTCCGCCTCGGTGCAGAACAACGAGTTCGGTGCGAGGGCGGACTTCGGGCGGACCTTCACGATCGTCGTGACCTCCGCCGGCGTGTTCATCATGGTGCTGGGAGCCCTGGGCCTCATCAACATCTCGATGGTGACGGTGCGCCAGCGCATCCACGAGATCGGCGTGCGCAGGTCCTTTGGGGCGACGAGCCGACGCATCTTCTTCTCCATCATGCTGGAGTCCGTGGTGGCGACGGTTGTCGCGGGCATCATCGGGATCGGCATCGCCATCGTGGCCATGCGCTTCGTGCCCCTGGAGGCCCTGTTCAACGGCTACTCGGTGACGAACCGGCCGCCCTTCCCGATGTCGGCGGCGCTCATCGGCCTGGTGGCGGCCTCCGCCGTCGGTGCCCTGGCGGGCATCATCCCCGCCATCGTCGCCGTGCGAATCCGCCCCATCGACGCCATTCGCTTCTGATTCTGACACCGACGGTGCCCGGGCCGCCCGCCCGCATGGCTGGTGACCGGGGCTCAGCCCCAGCCCTCGTCGTGGTCGGGCCGGACGCGGCGACGACGCAGGAAGCCGGTCGCCGTCAATGCGGCGCCCGCCAGGCAGCCGGGCATGGACACCAGCCACAGGAGCGTGGACACAGCGCCGTCAGGCAGCAGGCTGGCGACCACCGGCAGGAACGCGGCAACCACCATGAGCACTGCGCCCAGGATCATGAGCCCGCGTCCGGGGCTGGTGGCGGCCCGGCTCATCGGGCGACCTCGAAGGTGGTACCGCTCAGGCAGCCGGGTGCCCGTTCCTCCACGAGCACGTCGTCCACCTCGGCCCAGCGCGGACCGCGGTAGAGCCAGGCGATGAGCCGGGAGACGTCGTCGGACGGCCCCTGGGCGAGAACCTCAACGGTGCCGTCGTCAAGATTGCTCACGGAGCCGACGAGCCCGAGGGCACTGGCCTCCTGCTGGCAGAAATAGCGGAATCCCACCCCCTGGACCCGCCCGGACACGACGGCGCGCACCGTGCGGCTGCGCCCGGCGGCCCCACCACCCCCGGCGGCGTCGGCCGGCTGTCCTGCTGATTGCCTCATGACGGCATTGTCCACCACCCGGCGGCACGTACCCTGGCGCCATGCGTATCGCCACCGTCAACGTCAACGGGATCCGTGCCGCCGCCCGCAAGGGCATGGCCGCCTGGATCGAGTCCAGCGCCCCCGACGTCATGCTTCTGCAAGAGGTCCGCGCCGATGAGGAGACGGCCGCCGCGCTCCTGCCCGGCTACACCAGCGTCGTTTGGCCCTGCCGGATCAAGGGCCGTGCGGGCACCGCCGTGGCCGTGCGCGAGGACGGCTCCCTCGCCCTGGGCGAGGCCCGTTACGGCGTCGCCGCCCCCGGTACCGAGGAGCCCGACGTCGACTCCGGGCGCTGGCTTGAGGTGGACCTCCTGCCCTCCGGGGCCGGAGAGGGGGCCAAGGAGGAACCTGCGCTGACCGTCGTGTCCGCCTACCTGCACTCGGGCCAGCTCGGCACCGAGAAGATGGACCAGAAGTACGCTCACCTCGACCTCGTCGACGCGCGCATGGCGGCCCTGCTCGCCCGCGCGGCTGACGGCGGCCCCCAGGTCCTCATGGCCGGTGACCTCAACGTCGTGCGCTCTGCGCAGGACATCAAGAACTGGAAGCCGAACCACAACAAGATCGCCGGGGTCATGGACGAGGAGATCGCCCACCTGGAGTCCTGGTTCGCCTCGGGCTGGATCGACGTCGCCCGCTCCCTCGCGCCCGAGGAGCAGGGGCCGTACACGTGGTGGTCCCAACGCGGCCAGGCCTTCGACAACAATGCCGGCTGGCGCATCGACTACCAGGTGGCCACGCCTGCTTTGGCCGGGCGTGCAGCGTCGGCGCGGGTGGACCGCGCCGCCTCCTACGCCGAGCGCTGGAGTGACCACGCGCCGTTGGTCATCGATTACACGGACTGACCCGCAGGCCGACGAGCCGGGGGCGTCCCGTAGCGTGGAGACGGCTCCCATGACGACGTGCGCTATGCGGGTTGCCCGCTCATGCACGCTCACGCTTTCCGGCCTCGGACGAAATCCGCGGAATCTTGCGGTTTTACGGATCGGTGTTCTCGAGTCCTTCGGCTCCCATGTGCATGAGCATGGCCCATGCACATGGGAGCCTCAGAGGCGGTTTCCGGCCATAGGACACAAATCGCGGAATACCAACGAAAAGTCCGAATCGGCCGAATCACACCAGTCACATGAGCGTGCAACACCCACACTCATGGGTATGGCGGTGGCTTTTCCCAGTTGAGGGTGTGGTGGTGTGGCCTGGGAGTGCCACACGTGCTCATCCACACCGACGACGGTGACATCATCGAAGCGGCTGGGCTTGTCGATCAGGACAAGCCCTCAATTGGGAAGAGCCGGAAAACCGCGCTCTGACGCGCGAAGGAAAAAGAGCCACGACCCCGGGCCGGTGGGCCTGCAACGGAAACGGCAATCGGGCGAAGAGCTGAAACTCCCCGCCCGATTGCCGTACTAAGTGGAGATGGGGGGAATCGAACCCCCGTCCGACGGTGGTGCAACAGGACTTCTCCGGGTGCAGCTCGCTATCGCTTTTCTCAGCCCCGGCGTCTCACGCGAGCAAGGACGCCGACGGGCTCAGTCACCTAGATGTCCCGAGGCCCCCGGTGACATGAGACCTCAGCAGTGGCTCCCTGGATGACGCCAGGAACCGGGGCGGAAGCAATCCCCGGGCTGACGGACTTCGAGGCTCGCTCAGGCGGCGAGGGCGAAGTCGGTGCGAGTGTTATCGGCACCTATTGGTTCGCACAGAGCGTTGACGAGATGACTGTGCATCCTCGACCCGCTTCTCCTGAACCCACGACCGTCGTCGAAACCGATCATCCCCTGTGGAGTTGTTCCCGGTTGCCCGGGGTACACACGCTCCTGACGGAGCCGTCCCACACTAGCAGCACACCATCGCGGAGCGCCAGAGTCGGGTGCCCCACGCCATCGGCCCAGCACCAGAGGGGGCTGCCCGACGCCGTCGGCCCACCGCCGCGGTCGATACCGCTCCGGCCCATTCCCCCCGCCGTCGTCGGCCTGGAAGACTATGCCCACCCCCTCTTCTCAGGAGCCGAGCACGACGAAGGAGCATCCCATGGAGTCACGCCCGCTGAGCGCGCTGGAGCGAAGCATCTCAACCATCGGTATCGGAACCTGGCAGCTGGGCGCCGACTGGGGCGTGGTCTCGCCCGCCGACGCCGAGGCGACCCTCCAGGCCGCGGTCGAGGCAGGCGTCACCTTCATCGACACCGCCGACGTCTATGGCGACGGCCGCTCCGAGCGCTTCGTCGGCGCCTTCGTGGCAGAGCGTCCGGAGGCCGGGCTCACCGTGGCCACCAAGATGGGCCGGCGTATGGCGCAGACCTACGAGAACTACAACCGGGACAACTTCCTCGCCTGGAACGACCGCTCCCGCCAGAACCTCGGCGTCGAGACCATCGACCTCGTCCAGCTGCACTGCCCGCCCAGCGAGGTTATTGAGGCTCAGCACACCTGGGACTGGCTCGACGAGATGGCCGCCGAGGGGCGTGTGCGCGCCTACGGCGTGAGCGTGGAGACCTGCGAGCAGGCCCTCGAGGCCCTGCGCCGCCCGGCCTGCGCCAGCGTCCAGATCATCCTCAACGTCCTGCGCCGCAAGCCCCTCGAGGAGGTGCTGCCGACGGCGATCGCCACCGGGACCGCCGTTATCGCCCGCGTCCCGCTGGCCTCCGGCCTCCTGTCCGGCCGCTACAGCGAGTCGACGGTCTTCGCCCCGGGCGACCACCGCAGCTACAACCGTGACGGCTCCGCCTTCGACGTCGGCGAGACCTTCTCCGGGGTCCCCTACGAGATCGGCGTCGCCGCGGCCCGCGAGTTCACCGCCCTGGTGCGCGAGCTCGGTCCCGACGGCGCGAGCCCGGCCCAGGTGGCGTTGCGCTGGGTCATCGACCAGCCGGGCGTCACCACCGTCATCCCGGGCGCCCGCAACGCCGAGCAGGCGCGCGCCAACGCCCGGGCCGCGTCACTGGAACCGCTGGGCACCGAGCTGCACGCGGCGCTGGCGGACCTGTACGACCGCCTCATCCGCGAGCACGTGCACGGGCGCTGGTGAGCACGGGCGCGGGTGAGTCAGCCCCGACGGCGGCGGGACTCAGCCCCGGCGTCGGTTCGCCTCCGCCATCGCGCGCGCGGCCTCGCGCTTGTCCTGAGCCTCGCGCAGCGACTGGCGCTTGTCCCAGTCCTGCTTGCCCCGGGCCAGCGCGATCTCGACCTTGACGCGCCCGCCGACGAAGTACAGCTCCAGGGGCACGATCGTGTAGCCCTTGGCCTGCACCCGCATGGCCAGGCGCTCGATCTCGCTGCGGTGCAGGAGCAGCTTGCGCTTGCGCCTGGGCGAGTGGTTGTTCCACGTGCCCTGGAGGTACTCGGGGATGTGGGCGCCCTGGATCCAGGCCTCGCCGCGGTCGATCTCGATCCACGCCTCAGTCAGCGAGGCCCGCCCCATGCGCAGGGCCTTGACCTCCGTGCCGGTCAGCGCGAGCCCGGCCTCGTAGCGATCCTCGATGAAGTAGTCGTGGGTCGCCTTCTTGTTGCGGGCGATGGTCTTGTGAGCGTCGGAGGCCGCTTTGGCCCGCTCCCCCGCGGTGGGCTTCTTCGGCTTGTCCTGGTGCTTGGCCATGCGACTCCTCTCCTAGCTCGTGCCCCCGCCGTGCGCGGGACGCAGGGGCCTACCCTACGCGTGGGCCGCCTGACGCAGAAACCCGGCGGGGCGAGCGCTCAGAAGCCCGGCAGGGTCATGGGGTCGATGGAGGCCCCGTTGAGGTGGACCTCGAAGTGGACGTGGGGGCCGGTGGCGCCGCCGGTGCTCCCGGTCAGGCCGATCTGGTCGCCCTTGCCGACGTAGGAGCCGTTGCCCACCGTGATCGAGGACAGGTGGCAGTAGTACAGGACGACGGACTGGCCGTTGATGACCCCGCCGTTGATGACGACGCCGTTGCCGCACGAGCTGTTGATGTTGTAGGTGACGGTGCCGGAGACGGCGGCGTACTGGGGCACGCCATGGGCGGCCACGAGATCCACACCCGCGTGGAGAATGTAGGAGCCGGTGATGGGATGCACGCGGTAGCCGTAGGGCGAGGCGACGGTCAGGGGCCCGGTGATGGGGTGGCCGATGGTGCCCGAGCCGAGTGCGGAGGCGGCGACGGAGCCTGAGGAGGAGCCCGTGTAGGCCGCGCTGGCCTGGTTGGCGGCGTCGATCTGCGCGATGGTCGCGGCGGCGGCGTCCTGGTCCGCCTGGGCCTGGGCAAGCTGGGCCTCCAGGCCCACCTTGTGCGTCTCGAGGGTGGCGGCGGCCGTCTGCCTCTCGGCGGTGAGGGTCGTGACCTCGTCGCGCCGGGTCTGGGCGGCGTCGGCGGCCTCCTGCGCCTCGGCCTCGGCGGCGTCGGCCTCCTCCTTGAGCAGACTGACGCGCTCGGCGACGGCGTCCTGGCGGGTGCGCCGGTTGGCGGCCTGAGCCCTCTCCTCCTCGGCGGCGGCCAGGACGGAGGACTGCACGCCGGAGGCGATCTCCATGGCCGAGGCGCGCTGGGTCAGTTCGTCCACGGAGTCGGAGGCGAGCACATAGGCCCAGGAGGTGACGCTGGAGTCGCCCTGGTAGGTGGAGACGACGAGCGAGGCGATGGAGGCCTCGTTCTCGGAGGCGGTGCGCTCGGACTCGGTGGCCTCGTCCCGCAGGGTCTCGAGCTGGGACTCGGCGACGTCGAGGCGGTCGGCTGCGGCCTGTTGCTCGCGCTCCTTCTCCGCCAGGACCGTCTCGGCGTCGGCAAGCGCCGTCTCGGCGGTCGCCAGCTCGTTCTGGGCGGCCAGCAGGTCGAGGTAGGCCTGGCCGAGCTCGGCCGAGACGCCCTCGAGGGAGGCGGTGAGCTCGTTGGCGCGCTGCTCGGCCTCCTCCTGCTCCGCGACGGCGTCGTCGCGCTCGTCAGCGGTGGCGGGCAGGAGCGAGGCCATCGGTGCGACGAGCAGGCACAGGGCTGCGAGCACGGTCAGGCCTCGGCGCGCGCCCGGCCGTCCCTCGCGGGAGGTGGTTCGGAAACGCCGGTGCCCGGCGGCGGCGATGCGGTGCGGGAGCGGAACCATGACTGTCAGACCCTCGTGTACTTCGACAGGGAGAAGACGGACGAGGCCGCGGCGATGACGATGGCGGCCAGGATGAGCCAGGGGGCGACGCGCAGGACGTCGTCGGTGCCGATGAAGGCGGAGGTGAAGGAGATCGACCGCGCGAGCCACCCCTCGACGAGGTAGTGCACGCCCGCGTAAAGGCCGCCGACGGCGAGCAGCGCCCCGGCGAGGGCCGCGAGGGCGCCCTCGAGCATGAAGGGCAGCTGGATGAAGAGGTTGGAGGCCCCAACCAGGCGCATGATGCCGGTCTCGCGTGAGCGGCTCATGGCGGACAGCCGGATCGTCGTCGTGATGAGCAGGACGGCGGCGACCGCCATGATGGCGGCCAGGCCACCGGTGATCCAGGAGGCTCGGTTCATCACGAGGAACAGGGGCTCGAGGGTGGCACGTTGGTCGACGACGCGCTCAACCCCGCTGCGGCCCGAGAACTGCTCGGAGACCACCTGGTACTGCTCGGCGTCGACGAGCTTGATGCGGAAGGACACGGGCATCATGTCCACGGTCGCGTTCTGGCCGATCTGGGTGTCCCCGTAGCCCTTGATGAAGTTCTCGTAGGCCTCGGCCTTGGACTCGATTGTGTAGCTGGCGACGTAGGGGGCCAGCGCGTTCGAGTTGATGAGATCCTCAATGGCGTCGATCTGTTCCTGGGTGGCCTCCCCCTCGGCGCACTCCGCGCGGGCGGAGGAGATGGGGCACATGTAGACGCTGACCTCGACCTTGTCATACCAGTCGCCCTTCATGGTGCTGATCTGGGCCTGCAGGAGGGCGGAGGCACCGACGAAGAGCAGGGAGACGAAGGCGACGAGGATGACGGAGACCGTCATCGCGAGGTTGCGCGTCAGACCCTTGAGGGTCTCGGTCAGGATGAGGCGGAATCGCATGCTGGTGCTCCTTCAGCGGTCAGAGCCGTAGACGCCGCGGGCCTGGTCGCGCACGACCCGCCCGGCTTTGAGCTCGATGACGCGCTTACGCATCTGGTCGACGATCTCGTCGTCGTGGGTGGCCATGACAACGGTGGTGCCCTGGCGGTTGATCCGGTCGAACAGACGCATGATGCCCACGGAGGTGGAGGGGTCGAGGTTGCCAGTCGGCTCGTCGGCCAGGAGGAGCTTGGGGCGGTTGACCATGGCGCGGGCGATGGCGACGCGCTGCTGCTCGCCACCGCTGAGCTCGTGGGGCCTGCGGTTCTCCTTGCCGGACAGGTCAACGAGGTCAAGGGCCTCGGGCACGGCGGAGAGGATGTAGTGACGGGGCTTGCCGATGACCTGGGAGGCGAGGGCGACGTTCTCCAGCACGGTCTTGTTCTCCAGGAGGCGGAAGTCCTGGAAGACGAAGCCCATCTCGCGGCGCAGGTGGGGGACCTTCCAGGAGGACACCTGGGACAGGTTGCGGCCCAGGACGTGGATGCGGCCGGAGGTGGGTCGCTCCTCGCGCAGGGTCAGGCGCAGGAAGGTGGACTTGCCCGAGCCGGAGGCCCCGACGAGGAAGACGAACTCGTCCTTCTCGATCTCGATGTCGACGCCGTCGAGGGCAGGGCGTGCTCCCCTCTTGTAGACCTTGGAGACGTTGTCGAAGCGGATCATGGGCGGGGGCTGCTCTCCTGGCTGACGGCTGGCTCCCGGCGGCGCACGACGCTCCCGGGCTTGCCGCCACGGTAACCAGGAGGAGTGAGAATCCGGTCGTGACACGCCCGGCGCGGCCTGTGGTGAGCCCCGCTCTGGGGACCGCTAGCGTGCGGTGGGTGAGCTCCTCCCCCATGCACGAGGCCTCCCGGCCCGACCCGTCCGACGGCGACACCGGTACATCCGGCACCACGAGTCTGTCCGGCGTCGTCATGCCCGCCGACGGCGAGGCCAGTCCTTCCGGCACCGTGCCCGCTTCCGGCACCATGCCCACTTCCGGTGTAGCGATGCCTGCCGACGGCGACCTCCCCCGTCTCGACAATGTCGTGGACCTGGGCTCCTGGGCCGCCTTCGAGCCCTCGCTGGCCGCCCTGCTCGATGGCCGGGCTCGCCCCGGGCCGGGCCGAGCCGGGTTGACGGTCCTGCTGACCGCGCCGCGCCCAGTGGTGACGCAGGCCGACCTCGAGCAGCGTATGGGGTTGCGCTCCCTGCTGCGCGGGCGCCGCAAGCGCGTGCCCTCACCCGAGGTGCCGGGGCTCGTCGTCGTCGGACGCGGCGACGGTGTGGAGGTCGATATCCCGGTGCTCGACGCCGAGGGGCGACACCTGCTGGGACCCGACGCATGCGAGGCGTTGGGACGGCTGGGCTGGGTGCAGCGTGAGGACGTCATGGTGCGGCTGCTGCCCGGCGGCGCGGCAGCGTCGCAGGCCGTGGCACGGGTGCTCATCGAGATGCTGCGCGTCGCCCACCCCGCCGACCTCGACCACCTCGTGGCGGTCACCGGCTGATGACAGTCACCGGCTGAGGCCGTCGGCCCTCACACCGAGGCGGCTAGGCGTTGACGTTGACGGCCTCATAGGACAGCTCGGCGTCGCTGAAGCCGTTGCTGTCCGCCGGTGCCAGCGGGATCGTCCAGGGGTCATCGCTCGGGTCAGTGGCGCCGGACGCGGCGCCCGTCCCGGGACCTGCCGCGAGCGCCTCGCCCGCCTCGTTCCCGCTCCCGGCGCCCGGCTCGGCATCCGTCCCGGCGCCCGGCTCGGCACCCGGCTCGGCATCCGGCTCGGCACCCGTGATCGCGGAAGAGTCGGCCGAGGCCGCGGACTGGGGCGTGGCGGCGCTGCGCGAGGAGCTCATCACGGACTCGACCCGCATGTAGGAGGAGGTCCCCCGGCCGAGGTCGTGCCCGCCCGAGGTGACGGTGATGACGTTGCTGGTCTGCGCGGGCCCGCCCTCAGGCTTCCAGGTCTCCTGGGAGAGGCGTCCCTGGAGCAGAACGGGGTCGCCTTTGCGCAGGCTGCGTCCAAGGTTCTCCGCCAGCGGCCCCCAGGCCTTGGCCGTGAACCACAGGGTGTCGCCGTCGTGCCACTGCCCGTTGGCGTCACGGTAGGCGGGGGTGGAGGCGACGCGGAAACGGCAGTACGCGCGGCGGTTGGGGGTGGTGGCGACGGTGGGCATGGTGCCCACGACGCCCTGGACGGTGATGTCGATCTGGCGGCTCATGGAAGGTCCTCCTGCTGCTACGGCCGGCGGCGTTGCCGACGCACTAACCGTGCCGCCGTCGCCACACCGGCGCGAGGGCACCAGCCGACACCTGTGGACAGCAGTGCCACCGGATGTCACGGGCGGCACCTGTGGAGCCCGGCCGTGCGCCGCTCGTCAGGCGCTTCTCAGCCGCTCAGGCCCAGGGCCCGGCGCAGCTGCGCGTGGCGCTCAAGAACCCCCGCGGCAGGCGAGACCAGCCCCCGGTCCACCACCGCGTCCACGCGCCTGCGCACCAGCTGGGCGTAGGCCGCGGCCTCACGGGCGGCCCGACGCCGACGTGCCCAGGCAGCCCATCCGGCCACCACACACCCCGCCAGGGCCAGCAGCACCCCAGCGGGCACACGACCATCGGCCAGAAGGGAGTCAACACCCCCGGTCATGAGGGTGATGGCGGCCCAGGCGACAACCCCCAGGAGAACGAGCAGCCCCGCCCACCACGCCAAGTCAATGGGCGTCGAGCGTGGCGAGGGCAGGGCGACGGATCCGACGCCCTCCGCCGTCTGCGCGCCCAGGGCGTCCGGCCCGGCGACGGCCTCCTCGACGGAGCGCGCCCAGGCACGGGGCAGGCCGTGCGTGACACGAGTGAGCCACTGGGTGCGGGCGGCGGCCACAGCCGAGCGCGCCGGCGGCTCAGGGCGTGCCAGGGCCCCGGGCAGCGCCTTGGACAGGCTGGCGGCGACACTCGCCTCAACCGCACGGGCGCCCGAGGCCTGCACGAGGGCGTTCACGACCTCGGCGCGCGGCGCGTCCTCCACGAGCACGGGGGCGTCGGCGACGGTGCTCCCCAGGCGGGCGGCGATGGCGTCGAGCTCGGCCGCGGCGGTACGGGCGGCGTTGGACTCTCGTGCGACGCGCTCGATGAGCAGCCGACGGACCCGGTCGAGGTTGTCACCGCGCACGGCGGAGACCGGCAGCACGGTGACATCCTCCAGCCCGTCCTGGACAAGCAGGGCGCGCACATCCGCCAGAAGGTGGTCCTGGCCCGAGGCCGGCAGCTCGTCAATGTGGTTGACCAGGATGAGCATGTCCTCCTGGCGGGCGCCCAGCCTGCTCAGGTAGCCGTCGTGCAGCGCGGAGTCCGCGTACTTCTGCGGGTCGAGCACCCACACGAGGATGTCCGCCAACGGCACGAGCCTGTCCACCTGGAGGGCGTGCTCCGTCGTGACGGAGTCGTAGTCCGGCACGTCCAGCAGCACGAGGCCGGCAAGCTCGTCCTCGTCGGCGGCGTCCAGCAGGGACTCGCGGCGGATGCGCCGCTCCTGGTCAACCCCCAGGAAGGTCAGCAGGGCGCTCGCGTCGTCGCCCCAGGAGCAGGCGGCGGCCTGGGAGGTCGTCGGCCGACGGGCACCGACGTCGGCGAACTGCAGCGAGCTGAGCGCGTTGAACAAAGAGGACTTGCCGGAGCCGGTACCACCGAAGAGGGCGACGACGGTGTGGTCCACACCGAGGGCCAGCCGCTCGGCAACCGTGTCCAGGCTCGCGCGCGCGGGGATGGCGAGTGAGGCGGGGACCTCCGTGGGGCAGGCGTCCAGAGCGGCGCGCATCGCGACGAGGCGGGCGTCGAGGACGGCCGCGGGGCTCGCCGCACGGGGGGCTGTGTGGGTCATGTCCTCGTCGCCCTCCTTGGTGGTCGCGGTGGTCTCACTCATGCCTGCGCCCTCCTCACAGATCGCCCGGACGCACAAGCATAGACAGTTCACCGGCGCGCAGGCGCAGGGCAGCGGCGAGGTCGGGGTCCGGGACGAGGCTCAGCCCGGCCCCCTCGGGCAGCGCGGCCTCAAGGGCTGCGGTGAGGGCATCGGCCAGACGGGTGCGCGCGTCATCGACGGTCTCAGCCAGGCCCAGTCGGGCTGCGGCCGCGCGGGCGCCCTCGAGGCCGCAGGCGGCCACCACGACGAGGTGTCCGGTGGCCTCGGCATCCAAGCCCTTGATGGGGGGCACGACGCTGAGCACGCCGTCCATCCAGGCGGCCACCGCCTCATGGGCGCCGGGCCCAGTGCCCAGCAACCGCCCGGCGTGCTCGCCGGCACCGGCCTCCGACCAGGTGATCTGGGCCTCCTCGGTAACGGCGGCAAGGCCGGCCGACAGGTGCAGCACGAGGGTGTCACGCAGGTCGGCGGCGACCTCGGCCAGGGCCCGGGCGCGGGCACGGGCGGTGCGTCCGAACAGGCCCGCGCGCAGGCGGGCGCCGGTGGCCAGCGCGGCGAGCGGCCCTCCGGCGGAGGCGTGGGAGACCCAACGGGTCGTCGGCGCGCCATCCGCGAGGACCCCGCGCTCGACGTCGGTGCGCAGGGTCTCGCAGGGGCCCGACAGGATGTCGCGGCCCGCCTCCTCCAGGCGGCGTCCGGCGTCCCCCTGGGCGTCGACGGCGTCGGCCAGCGCAAGCAGGTCGTGGTACAGGGTGGGCCACATCTCACGGTTGGCGCGGCGCATGAGGCCCGCCGCCCGGTGGCGGCCGGCGAGCAGCTGCATCCAGTCGCGCAGCTCGCTCACCGAGTCTGCCGGAAGCAGTCCCTCGTGGGGGCCGGCGTCGGGGACGACGAAGAAGGGCGAGTCGGCCAGGCCGAGCCTGTCGAGCCTCTCGACGAGGTCGCGGCGGACCTCGTCCAGGACGGCGTCGGAAACACGGTTGAGGACGACGGCGATGGAGGCGCCGCGGGAGGCGGCTTCCTCGAGCGTCGCCCAGGGCGTGTGGTCGCCGTAGCGGGCGGCGGTGGTGATGAAGAGCCACAGGTCGCAGGCCTCGAGCAGACGGGTGGCCAGGGCACGGTTGTCCGCCTGGACGGAGTCGAGGTCGGAGGCGTCGATGAGGGCGAGGCCGGCGGGCTGGGCCTCGCAGACGACGATCTGGGCGACCTCGCTGACGGGGTGGTTCTCGAGGGCGGGGGCGTCCTCGGGGTTGATGACGAGGACCGGGACACGGGTCGTGGGGCGCAGGACACCGGCCTTGGAGACCTCTGCGCCCAGCATGGAGTTGACGAGGGTGGACTTGCCCGCCCCCGTGGAGCCGCCGACGACGACGATGGCCGGCACGTCGGCGTCCTCCAGCCGCGGCAGGATGTGATCGCGGAGCTGGCCGATCACGCTCGCGCGCAGACGGCGCGCGTCGTCCACGCGGTCGGACGCCAGCGTCAGGGGCAGCGCCTCGAGGTCCCGGACGGTGTCGGTCAGGACGTCGATGAGGCGACCACGGCTGATGACCCTGGAGGGGACGTCGAGGCCGTTGGCCTGGGAGCGGGAGGATGGCATACCACCAACATTAGGTGCGCACCGGTCTTCCGCCCGCATTGAGCGCCGTCGGAGCCGGGTGCGTGGCGTCGCAGTGGCGTGGAGCACGCGCGCAGCCATCCGCCATCTCCCTCGCCCCCAGCAACGCCGACGTCGTCGGCCCCGGCTCCCCGGCGAGGGCGTCGGGGCGGGTCTCGGGACCAGGGGCGCAGTGATGTCGAACGGGCTCAGCCGCCGCTCGTGCACGTCGCTCGTGTCCACGCGGCGGACATGAACGGTGATAGCCGACGGCGACGTCGCCGGGACTCCCGGAATCACGCCGTTTCCTCCTGGCGGGTCGCGCCTGGGTGCCAGTCATGTCCGCCGCGTGGACACCCCGCCGACGCCCTTGCCCTGGGCGTCCGACGGGAGGGAGTCCTCGGCCTTGCCGCTGGCGCCCATCCCAACCGTCCTCTCCGGCACCTTCGCACGGGTAGCCGGACGTGTGGCCATACCGCTGAGGGAACGGGGATTGAGGCGCCCGCGGGGGCGCGGCGAGCGCTCGCGCTTTCTGGCGTGAGCACGCCTTTCCCGGAACTCCGGGGCTGGTGCCCCCACCCGGACTCGAACCGGGAACCTGCGGATTAGAAGGCCGTCGCTCTATCCATTGAGCTATGGAGGCGCGCCGCACTGCCAGAACAAGAGTCCCGCGAGAGCGGCGGCGGCCTGTGAGCCGCGAGGCGCACGATACCAAGCGCCGACGCCCACGGCCTGCGCAGGGAGGTGATGCGCTGCACAGCACAGTGGGGACCTCTCCCCGTGCACCGGGGGCCGGCGACGCCAGAACCTGCGGGCGCCGGGCCGGTATCGTGGCTCGAGCACCCCACCCCGGAAGGACCTCCGTGCCCACCACCGCGATCTCCGTGCGACCCGCCAACGCCCCTGTGGGCCAGCAGCCGCTGGTCTTCGACCGTGAGTTCACGGTGGGACGCCGTCCTGGCAATGGCATCGTCATCAACAACACGACCATCGTCTCCGGTACCCACCTGCGGGTGCGTCCCACCGACCAGGGCTGGCTCATCGAGCTCGTCTCCCAGACCAACGGGATGCTCGTCGACGGCGTCGACACGCGCGGTCCCGTCCTGGTGACCCAGCCGGTGCGGGTCCAGCTGGCCAACGCCTCGGGCCCGGTGCTCGTCTTCGTGCCGCAGCCGGCCGCAGCGGCCGCGGGCCCCACGCCCTCCCCCGCAGGGCAGACTGTCGCTTCCGGTCAGACTGCCGCCTCCGCGCAGACCGACGCCGCAGGGCAGGCTGCCGCTTCCGGTCAGAGCGCCGCCTCCGCGCAGACCGACGCCGCAGGGCAGGCTGCCGCTTCCGGTCAGAGCGCCGCCTCCGCGCAGACCGACGCCGCAGGGCAGACTGTCGCCGCCGACCGCACCACCGTCATGAGCTCCCCCTCGCCCTCGCCCGCCGCCTCCGCCGTCACGACGACGGGCGCGCCGTCGGCATCCTCATCAGCCCAGACGACGGGCTCACAGGCACCCGTCGATCCCCGTGACCCACTCGCCCCCGTGGGCCAGCGCCGCACCATCGGCGGGGTGCGCCTGACGGGCCCGGGCACCATCGGGCGCTACCCGGACAACGCCCTCGTCATCCCCGACTCCGCGGTCTCCGGGCGCCACGCGCGCGTCGAGCGCACGCCGCAGGGGCTCGTCGTCATCGACAACGGCTCCACCAACGGCATCTTCGTGGGCGGTCAGCGCGTACCCCACGTGCTCATCACGAAGCCGACGGTCATCGGGATGGGCGGCCACTTCGTGGAGGTCAGCCCGAACGGGGTGCTCAAGCTCCAGGAGCGCGGCGGCGAGCTCATCGGCCGCGACCTCACCTTCGTCGTCAACGACAGGCGTCTGCGGCTGCTGGACCGCGTCTCCTTCCAGCTGCCCGGCAACGAGCTGCTCGCCGTCGTCGGCCCCTCAGGTGCCGGCAAGTCCACCCTGCTTAAGGCCCTGACCGGGGAGCAGCGCGCCCAGGAGGGCCAGGTCCTGTTCAACGGTATGGACGTGTACGAGCACTACGAGACCATGCGCAACATGATCGGCGTCGTCCCCCAGAACGACGTCGTGCACGCCAATCTCACTGTCGCGCAGACCCTGCAGTACGCCGCCGAGCTGCGCTTCGCCAAGGACGTGTCCACGGCCGAGCGCGACCAGCGCATCGCCGAGGTCCTCGACGACCTCGACCTCACCGAGCACGTGTCCAAGCGCGTGAAGCAGCTCTCCGGCGGGCAGCGCAAGCGCGTGTCCACGGCCATCGAGCTGCTGACCAAGCCAGGTCTGCTGTTCCTCGACGAGCCGACCTCCGGCCTCGACCCCCAGCTCGACCGTGACGTCATGGACCTGCTCGCCCGGCTCGCCCACGGCACCCGGGGCTCGGACTCCGGGCGCACCGTCATGGTGGTGACGCACAACGAGAACCACATTGACCGCGCGGACAAGGTCCTCATCCTGGCCACCGGCGGTCGCCCCGTCTACTACGGGCCGCCGCGCGACGTGCTGCCGTACTTCACCGAGCGCCTCAAGGAGGTCTTCAGTAGCGGCAGGCTCGTGACGCATGCGCCCGCCGGCGGGTTCGCGGACCCCACGGAGATCACCGGTTACGCGGACGTCTACGCCCTCGTGCGCAACCACACGCCCGAGCTGCGCGCCGCCCTGGAGGCGCGCGTGCCCTCGACCCGCCCCACCGGTGGCGCGAAGGTGCGCTCCTCGACGGCGGACCTGGACCAGAACCGTCGCCCGCAGCAGTCCTGGCTTCGGCAGGTCTCCACGCTCGTGCGCCGCCACCTGCGGCTCGTGCTGGCCGACCCCTCCTACCTGGCCTTCATGCTCATCCTGCCGCTGGTCATGGGCGTGCTGACGAAGGTGATGGAGGGCAAGTGGGGCTTCGCGGTGCCCGACTACACGATCACGCCGGAGAACCCGGTTCCCGTGTACTCCACGCAGGCGCTCCAGCTGCTCGTCATCCTCATCACCGGGGCTGCCTTCGCCGGGATGGCGGCCACCATCCGCGAGCTCATCGGCGAACGGGAGGTCTTCCTACGGGAGAAGGCGGTGGGCCTGCGCCCGGGATCCTACCTGCTGGCCAAGATAGTGGTGCTGGCACTCATCGTCACCGTCCAGACCCTGCTCATGGTGGGAGTTGCGCTCCTGCTCAACGACGCTCCCTCCGACGCGGTCCTGCTGGGCAGCCCTGGCCTGGAGCTGGCGGTGGGCTGCTGGCTCACGGCCTTCGCCTGCGGCCTGCTGGGCCTGGCGGTGTCCGCCTTCGTCACCAGCTCCGAGCAGGTGATGCCGGTGCTCGTCGTGACGATCATGGCGCAGCTCGTGCTCGCCGGCGGTGTCATCCCCGTGGCGGGCCGGGCGGTCTTCGAGCAGCTCGCCTGGGTGATGCCGGCCCGTTGGGGCTACGCCGTCACCTCCTCGACCGTGGACATGAACACGATCGTCCCCTACCGCGCCGACGACCTGTGGGAGCACAGCCTCGCACAGTGGGGGGCGGACGCCTGCGTCCTGGTAGTCCTGGGGCTCGTCTTCGCGGCGATCACGTACATGGGTCTGGCGCGCCACAGGCGCCGCTGACGACGCTTGACGGCAGAACCGCACCGTTCCTCGCAACGGCGCGGTTCTCTCATGGGGTGGCTGACGGGGCTTGAACCCGCGACCTCCTGGACCACAACCAAGCGCTCTGCCAACTGAGCTACAGCCACCATTGTCGCGAGCCTGCTCGCAACGAGGGGAACTTTATCGGGTCGGCACCGAGGGCACCAATCCGCGCCCCGTGCACTGCATCACGTCACACCCGCCGCCGGCACCGGGCACCCGCCACGGCCCGCCCGGGCCCCCTCAGGCGAGCACCGTCGTCGGGTTGGCGAGAATCTCGGCGGCCACCTCGCGGCACTCCTCGGTGCTCGGGCCCTCCCCGGCAGGGAAGAGCACGCTGCGGTAGTAGCGCAGCTCGTCGATGGACTCGAGGATGTCCGCGAGCGCGCGGTGCCCGCCGTTCTTCTCCGGGGCCTGGAAGTAGGTGCGCGGGTACCAGCGCTTGGCCAGCTCCTTGAGGGAGGAGACGTCGACGACGCGGTAGTGCAGGTAGTCGATGAGCCCGGGCATGTCCCGGGCGAGGAAGGCCTTGTCCGTGCCGATGGAGTTGCCGGCCAGCTGAGCGGTACCGGCCGTGGGCACGAGCGAGCGCACGTGGTCGAGGACGACCTTCTGCGCCTCGGCCATCGTCAGCCCCTGCTCCAGCTCGTCCAGCAGGCCGGAGGCGGTGTGCATGTCGCGCACGAAGTCGTTCATCTGCTCCAGGGCCGCCGCCGACGGCTTGATGACGACGTCGATCCCCTCCCCGAGAGGCTTGAGCTCGTAGTCGGTCACCACCACGGCGACCTCGATGAGCGCGTCGGCGCCCAGGTCGAGTCCGGTCATCTCGCAGTCGATCCACACCAGGGGGTCGGTTGTCGTCATCTGTCGGCTCACGGCCGGCAGTCTAGCCCTCGGCACGAGGCCCTCCGCGGGCCAACGACGTGAGCCTGGACGCGCGGCGGCCCTCTCCTCCCCCAGGAGGATGCGCTCACAGCCTCCGGCTGGGATGCTCTGCTCAGACAAGCCACAACCGCACCTCAGGAGCATCCGTGCGACGTCGAGACTTCATGCTCATGCTGGCCGCAGGCACCGCGGCCGCCACCGGTGCCTGCACCTCCCCCGGCCAGAGCGGGGCGGCCCCGGCCACCACCGAGGCGTCCGTTCCGACGGCGTCTCCCACTCCGACGCCCAGCCCCACCGCCAGCCCAACCCCGTCGCCCACCCCCACGCGAGACCCGCTGTTCCTCCAGGACGGTCCTCCCCCGCTGCCGGGCCCGCAGCCGCTCGACGGCAGCGTCCTCACCGGTCTGCCGGAGGCGGTGGGCAACACGGTGGCCTTGACCATCGACGACGGCGTCTCGACCGAGGTCGTCGACGCCTACCTCGACTTCGCCATCGCCTCGGGCGTGCGCCTGACCTTCTTCGTCACGGGCTCCTACCCGTCCTGGACGGACTGCCGCGACAAGATGCTCCCGCTCGTTGAGTCCGGGCAGGTCCAGCTCGGCAACCACACGTGGACGCACCCCGGGCTCACGAGCCTGTCCGAGGCGGGGATCATCGAGGAGCTGAGCCAGTGCGAGGCCCTGCTCAACAACCAGTACGGGGTGACGGGCGCCCCCTTCATCCGCCCGCCGTACGGATACCGCGACGACTGGACGGACTCCGTGTGCGCCAAGCTCGGCTACACCGTCCCGACGATGTGGTACGGGTCCTTCGGCGACTCGGGGCTGCTGACCGAGGACGTGCTCCTCGGCGAGGCCCAGAAATGGCTGCTGGCCCAGCACATCGTCATCGGCCACGCGAACTTCCCCACCATCACGCACCTGTACGGGCAGATCATCGAGATTCTTCGTGAGCGCACGCTGTTAACCGCGACGCTCGACGACGTCTACTTCGGTCCCGGGCACGACCGCCACGTGTGAGCGCTCGCCGTCGGTGATGTCGATGAGCACGCGCACGATCGAACGGGTGCCGTGCTCGGAGTCAAGCACGCGCACCTTGAAGCCCGTCAGTTCGAAGGCCCGGGTCTCCGGATGGCGGTGAGTGTGGCACAGTGTCAGATAATTCAGATATTGCTGAGAGGGCGCCCAACCGTGCGGGCTCGCATAGGGCACCCGGTAGCGACGGCAGCGCACCTGCCCGATTACCCCCCTGCACCCGGTCCCTGTCCCTAATTCTTGGAGGAGTCCCATGGACGATGGCGCCCGCGTCGTGTCGGTGTTCGGCTCCTGTGTCAGCCGGGACACCGTCGAGGTTCTCCGAGCCCGAGGGTGGACGATCGGGGCCCACGTCGCCCGGCAGTCGCTGCTGTCCGCGAGCTCCACGGCCCCTGCGGATGTCCTGGACCTGAGCAGCCTGACCTCGCCCTTCGTCAAGCGCGTACACACGGAGGACCTGGCCGGGGAGCGCCGGTCCCGCCTGGCGGCCGCGGCGAACAGTACGGACGTGCTCCTGTGGGACATCGTCGACGAGCGCCTGGGCGTGCTCGAGCTGGAGGACGGCACCGTGCTCACCCGCACGACGGAGGGGCTGACCGCAGGCCTGTACGACGACCTGGACGATGCACGGCTTGTCGCGTTCGGCTCGGACGAGCACTTCGAGAAATGGGCGGCTGCCCTGCCCGCGTGGCGCGAGGAGCTCACGGAGCTCGGGCTACTTGACCGTACTGTCCTGCTGCAGGTGGCCTGGGCGCTGGCGGACGAGGGCGGCGAGCAGACCCCGACGTCGTGGGGCATGGGGACGCTGGAGGCCAACTGGTTCTCGCAGCGCTACTACGAGGCCGCTGCGGCGCACACCGGCGTGCACGTCATGCGTCTGCCCGAAACGCTGACGGTGGCGGGCACGCACCACAAGTGGGGTGCGGCTCCCTTCCACTACCAGGATGACGCCTACGACTGGTTCGCCACCCAGATCGATGGTTTCGCGCGGGAGCGTCGCATTCAGACCACGTAACTGGCTCATCCCAATTGAGGGTGTAGGTGGGGTCTGAGTCCTCCGGTCTCTAGTTGTGTCAAG
This sequence comes from Actinomyces respiraculi, assembly GCF_014595995.2. Lineage (NCBI taxonomy): Bacteria > Bacillati > Actinomycetota > Actinomycetes > Actinomycetales > Actinomycetaceae > Actinomyces > Actinomyces respiraculi. The sequence goes on along the minus strand of NZ_CP063989.1, from coordinate 947,398 downwards.
CTCCGGGTTTGGTGGGGGCTGGTTTGTCTGGCGCCGGTGGTTGCTGGTTGGGGGTGGTTGGTGGTCTGGGTGTGGGGGGTGTCGGTGTCTGGTTGGAAGGTGCTGTCGTGCTCACGCGGGGGCGTGCTGGCGGTAAGCAGGGGTCTTGCCCCGAGGAAGCACAGTTAGTGTGGACCACTTGCTGCCATCTTGGACCACCTGCCGTCGTTCGGACCACCTACGGACGCGTCTGGGGTGGTCCAAACGACCGAACGTGGTCCAAACGACCGAACGTGGTCCGAACTGATCAATGGCGCTCCACACAGCGCACGTAACTCATGAGTCGCGCGATCTCACTCGTGCGTCTATAATGCCGTCGCAAGACAGCGTCGCGCTGCCCCACGTTCCCGGTTCCTGGTTCCCACCGCACGTTCCCGGTTCCCGGTTCCCACCCCCGATCCCGATCCTGGCGCCCGGTTCCCACCCCACGTTCCCGGCTGCCGGTTCCCGTCAGGAGAACCCTTGGTTAAAAATGTCATGGTCGTCTACGGCACACGGCCGGAAGCGATCAAGCTGGCGCCGGTGATCCAGGGACTGCGCGAGCACTCCGGCCTGAAGGCGACGCTGGTGTCCACGGGTCAGCACCGCGAGATGCTGGAGCAGGTCAACACGATCTTCGGTCTCACACCCGACTACGACATCGATGTCTTCGAGGCCGGGCAGAACCTCAACTCCCTGAGCGCAAAGATCTTCGCGCGCCTGGACCCAGTGCTTCAGGAGGTCCGCCCGGACGCGGTCCTCGTGCAGGGAGACACGACGACGGTGGCGGCCGCCGCCCTGGCAGCGTTCTACCGGCAGGTTCCCGTGGTGCACCTGGAGGCCGGGCTGCGCTCGGGGGACATGTCCTCACCGTTCCCTGAGGAGGCGAACCGGAAGCTCACAGCTCCACTCGCGGCCCTGCACCTGGCACCGACACCGCGCTCGCGCTGGAACCTCGTGCGCGAGGGGGTGGACCCCGATGCCGTGGTGGTGACGGGTAACACGGTGATCGATGCGCTGCTGAGCACTCGCGAGCACGACATCGCGCCCTCCGATCCCCGCCTGCAGGCCCTGGTGGCCGAGGGCGCCCCGATCATTCTGGTCACCGCCCACCGCCGTGAGAACTGGGGTGAGGCGATGCAGGACGTGGGTCGGGCGCTGGGTCGGCTGGCTGAGCGTTACCCGGACCACGTCATCGTGCTGCCTGCGCACCGCAACCCGCGGGTGCGTGAGGCCGTGCTGCCGCACGTCGCGCACCTGAGCAACGTCCTGGTCACCGAGCCGCTGTCCTACGGTGAGTTCACGACGGTGATGGCGGCCGCGCGCATCGTGCTGACGGACTCGGGAGGCGTGCAGGAGGAGGCCCCGAGCCTGGGCAAGCCGGTCCTCGTCATGCGTGAGAACACCGAGCGTCCCGAGGCGGTCGAGGCGGGAACGGTCCGCCTCATCGGCACGCAGGAGGACCGAGTCGTCTCTGAGGTCTCGGCGCTCCTGGACTCCCCCGCCCTGTACGAGGCGATGGCGCACGCGGCCAACCCGTACGGGGACGGGCGTGCCACAGCTCGCGCGGTCGCGGCCATCGCCGAGCTCATGGGCGTGGGTGAGCGGCTCATGGACTTCCGTCCCCGGCCGCAGGGCGCACCGGACCGACTGAGGTCGGTGTCGCTCTGAGCCCGTTAGTACCGTCGGTGACGTCGTCGCCCGTTCTCCGCCACCTTCCGCGGCCCGCCCACGCATTTCGTCTGGACGCGTTGTCGTGGGCGTGGTGGCTGTTCGCGGCGACGCTGGCACGCACGCTCCTCTCAACGGACCACGTGATCTACCCCAGGCTCATCGCTGCCGCGGTCGCGTACGCGCTGCTCGTGCAGCTGACGGCCAGGCTCGTGACACGGCGCTACTGGCCCTGGTCGAGCACCCGAGTCATGCGCCATGCGAGTGCGGCCGGCCTGGGGTACGCGCTCAGCCTGGTCCTGCTGGACACGGTGGGGCACATCCGTCTGCTGCCGTGGAGCGCAGTCCTGGCGGGCTCCCTCCTGGCCATCGGCGACCAGTGGTGGCGGCGCCGTCGCTGGCAGCGCAAGGCCGTCGCACTGGCCCGGTTGGAGGTGTACGGGGTATGAGCACGCACCGCTCGTCCTGGCCGACGACCGACATCGGGGGCTCTCGCCTGCACCTGCCCCACGGGACGATCCCGACACTCGACTGCGCGATGTGGGCGCTGGCGATCATCCTGGTCGTGTGGCTCAGTCACGACGGCGACGGCGCGCCTCGTGGCCTGGGAACGGTGGTCGCGATTGGCATCGTTATCGCGCTGCAAGTGCTCGGGTGGCTGCTGTTCCTCAGGGGACGGGCCCGTTTCGCCACCATGGACGAGTTCCCCCAGATCCTGGTGACGGACATTGTCATCGCGGCGACTCTGGTGACGGTCGCGGCGGGCTTCCAGCCGTGGATGATCTCCGTGGGCACGGCCATGGTCTGCGGCGCGGTGGCGCTCACACTGCACCTGGCCTCTCGATGGGCCTTCCAGGCGGTCGTGGCGTGGACACGCCGCCCCACCGGGCGTCGCTCACGGCGCACGATCATCCTGGGGGCGGGATACGGCGGCACGCAGGCGATCAGCCTGATGCAGCAGGACAAGGAGGCCTCCTTCACCCCGGTCGCGATCCTGGACGACGATCCCGCCAAGCGTCGCCTGCGGGTCAGCGGCGTGCGCGTGCTGGGCCCGTGGTCAGCGCTGGCCCAGGTGGCCAAGGAGACGCGGGCGGACCTCGTCCTGCTGGCGGTACCGTCCGCACGGCCGGAGCAGGTGGACGCGGTCGTGGCGCGGGCCCACGACGCGGGCCTGGAGATCCGGGTCATGCCGTCGACTGAGGAGCTCGTGGGGCGCAGCCCCTCGCACCGGCCGGAGGCCGCGCGGATCGAGTCGTCGAGCGTCTTCCGCCCCCTGGAGATCGGGGACCTGCTCGGGCGTCGTGCGATCGACACGGATATCGACGCCATCGGTGCCTACCTCACCGGCGAGCACGTGCTCGTCACAGGTGCGGGCGGCTCGATCGGCTCGCAGCTGTGCCGTGCGATCGCCCAGTACGAGCCGGCGCGCCTCATCATGGTGGACCGCGATGAGTCCGCCCTCCACGCGGTCCAGTTGTCTCTCGACGGCGAGGCGATGCTCGACTCCCCGGACCTCATCCTCGGGGACTTGCGCACACCAGGCTTTATCGACGCGCTGTTCGAGGAGAACCGGCCGACGATCGTCTTCCATGCCGCGGCGCTCAAGCACCTGACCCTCACGGAGCGCTTTCCGGAGGAGGCCTTCCTCACCAACGTGGCGGCGACGCGGGACCTGCTGGTGGCGGCGGCCCGCCACGGGGTGAGCCGGTTCATCAACATCTCGACGGACAAGGCAGCCGACCCGGGGTGCGTGCTCGGATACTCCAAGAGGATGGCTGAGCGCCTGACGGCGACGGTTGGCCGGTCACTGGGGCCTGAGAGCCGGTTCATCTCGGTGCGCTTCGGCAACGTCCTGGGGTCGCGCGGTTCGGCCCTGTTCACCTTCGCCTCACAGCTGGAGCGGGGACTGCCTCTGACCGTCACAGACCCGGCGATGGAACGCTTCTTCATGAGCGTGGACGAGGCCTGCCAGCTGGTGCTTCAGGCGGGGGTCTTGGGACGCTCCGGAGAGGTCCTCATCCTGGACATGGGCGAGCCTCACAACATCGAGGAGATCGCCCGCCGCTTCGCCGCCCTGTCGGGGTATCCGGACGTCGAGGTCGTGTACACCCGTGTCCGTCCGGGCGAGAAGATCACCGAGAGCCTCTTCGGAGTGGGTGAGGAGGACGTGCGGCCCAGCCACCCCCTCATCTCCCACGCCCTGGTCCCCGCGGTCCCCATGGACGCGTTGGAGACGATCGCGCAGCTGCGTGAGCGCACGCAGTGGGGACAGCACGGCGCCCTGGTGCGCCGGTGGATGGAGACGGCGGCGACGGCATGACCGTGTGGTGGACCGTGCTCGTGGTGGGCTTCGTCATCGCTGCCGCGGCCAGTGCGGCACTGACCGCGCTACTGACGCCTGTCCTGCGCCGCGCGGGGGTGGTGGACGTCCCCGGGCATCGTTCCCTGCACCATCGTCCGACGCCCAGGGGCGCCGGCGTGGCACTGGTGTTGGGCGCCGTGGCGGCGACGGCGGTGACGTTGGTGCTCACGGCAGGCTCACAGGGCCCGGTCCTTCTCATGGCGCGCATCGAGACCGTCACGCTCTGTGTGCTCTTCATCCTGGCCATGACCCTCGTCGGCCTGGCAGAGGACCTGTTCTCCCTGCCGCCATCGGCTCGCCTGTGCCTTCAGATCGGATTGGGCCTTCTCATGGGGCTGGGGGTCACGTGGGTGACGGGCGCACACCTGTGGTGGTCCCTCATTGTGGCGGGGTGCGCGGCCGGCCTGGTCAACGTCACGAACTTCATGGACGGTGCGAACGGCCTCGCCGCAGGACACGCCGTCGTGACGGGATCCTGGTTCGTCCTGGTCTCCGTGGCGCACCCGGTCCCCGGGCTGGGGCTGGTCCTGGTGACGGTGGCGGGTGCCGCCGCAGGTTTCCTGCCCTTCAACGTCCCCCGCGCACGACTCTTCCTCGGTGACTGTGGCTCCTACGCGCTCGGTGCGGCCTGGTCCTTTGCCGCGACGATGAGCCTGGCCTCCGCAGTCCCCGCATCGGTCTCGGTCGCGCCCTTGCTGGTGCTGGTGGCGGACACCGGCTTCACTCTGTTCATGCGTGTGCGTGCGGGGCAGCGGTGGTACGAGCCTCACAGGCTGCACGTCTACCAGCGTCTGGTCGCGCTGGGGTGGCCTCACTGGGCAGTGGCCGGCCTCGTGTCCGCGGTGGCGGCAGCCTGCTCGCTGCTCGCATGGGGTGCCCTCACGATGAACGTGCAGGCTCTGGGGTGGGTGGCCATGGCGTCGCTGCTGCTGGCGTACCTGCGCCTGCCGCTGTGGCTGGGCGGCGAGGACCCGTTCCGCCCCACCCCTGCGGGGGTGTCGCGGTGAGGATCCTGCTGCTGTCGCACTACTGGGCTCCGGAGGTGGGGGCACCGCAGAAGCGGTGGCAGTGGCTTGCCCAGGGGCTGGTGGAGCGTGGTCACGATCTGGCTGTGCTGACTCCTGCGCCGCACTACCCGGCGGGCCGTGTGCTGGATGACGACCCCCGCCTGGCCGCGGGTGCGATCCACCGCGACGCCTCCGGCGCTATGGTGCACCGCACCGCTTTCCACCCGTATGACTCCGGCCTGGGAGGGCGCGGCGTCGACCAGGCGGTGGCGGCGGCGAGCGCGTTGCGCGCGGGGCTCGAGAGGTTTTACGGGCCGCACCGCCCGGACGTCGTCGTCGGCTCTGTCCCGGGGCTGCCCACGTTGCCGGCCGCCCTGGCTGTGGGCCGGGCGCTGCGCCGGCCGGTGGTGGCGGAGCTGCGCGACGCGTGGCCGGACATCCTCACCTCCGCCTCCTCATGGGCCGACGGCGCCACTGCTCCGAGGGTTCGCCGCATGGCCGTCTCCGCCCTGACGACGCTGCTGCCACCGGCCGTGACTACGCTGGAGCGCAGCGCCGACGCGGTGGTGACGACGACGGAGTCCTTCGCGCAGGTGCTTCGCCGACGCGGGGCACGGCGCGTGGTGACGGTGCGTAACGCGGCGCTCTCGCAGGACTGGCACCTGCCCCAGGTGCCTCTGGCCCGCCACGACGGCGCCCTGCATGTGCTGTACCTGGGCACGGTGGGCCGGGCCCAGGGTCTGGTCAGTGCGGTACGGGCAGCGGCCCTGGCGGCCAGGGCGGGCACCCGGGTGACCTTGAGGATTGTGGGCGACGGCGCGCAGGTGGAGCAGGTGCGCGCCGAGGCGCTGCGTCTGGGAGCGCCGGTTGAGCTGTGGCCGCCGGTGGCGGCCCATGAGGTGGCTGAGCACTACGCGTGGGCGGACTCGGTCCTCGTGTCCCTTGAGGACTGGTCGGCGATGGGGCTGACGGTCCCTTCGAAGCTGTATGAGGTTCTTGGGACCGGCCGTCATGTCAGTGGCGCGGTCGCCGGGGAGGCGGCGTCGATCATTCGTCACAGCCTGGGCGGCGACGTCGTTGCACCGCAGGACCCGGCGGCTCTGGCGGCCCTGTGGGGCGAGCTGGCTGCCGACCGGGGGCGGCTGACGACGGCCGGGGCGCACGACTGGCTTGACGCGCATGTGCGCGAGGAGACCCTGGTAGGTCGGTATGAGTGCCTGCTTAAGGAGGTGGCGGGTGCCTGACCTGCAACTGGTGCGCAATGTGTCCCTGTTGGTGGACACGGCGCTGCGACACCTGTTAGAGGACCCGCTGTTGCTGGCGGTGCAGTCGGCGCGTCGTCTGCCCCGTGGGGCACGCGGGGGTGTGGCCCGTCTCGTGGGGGCGGGTGCGGCGCCGACCTCGGTTCGCCGGGCTCTGTCCGAGTTCCTGGTGGACCGGCGCGAGCAGTCGCGCCTCTCGCTGGCAGGTTCCGCCCCGGCCTCGGACGTGGGCAGGCGGCTGGCCGCTGAGCTCGCGGTGCAGCTGGGTGACGTGGCGCTCGCCTACGCGGATGACCTGCCCGTGCAGGTGCGGGCCCGGGAGCTGTGGTCGCGTGGACACGCGTCCGCGGCGCTCACGTTGCTCGACGGCGTCGTCCAGGCGCGTGCTCAGCGGGCGCGTCTGCGCGGAGAGCTGGCACTCATGAGCCCGGGGTTCCGTCTTCCGGTCCCCTCGCCCTCTCCCACGTGGGCGGGGCCGACGGCGGGGGCACACCCACGGGTGCTGCACGTGCTGACGAACTCCCTGCCGCGCACGCAGTCGGGCTACGCGGTCCGTTCGCACGCGCTGCTGCGCGCGCAGCTCCAGGCGGGTGTCGAGGTACGTGCGCTCACGCGCGTGGGCTACCCGGTGACCGTGGGTCTCGTGAGCGCGCGCGGGGTCGACGTCGTCGACGGTATCGAGTACCACCGGCTCCTGCCGGGGCGCCTGGCGCCCACCCCGGCGGCCAGGCTCGTGCAGATGACGCAGCTGGTGGCACGCCAGGTCGAGGAACTGCGCCCCGACGTGCTGCACACGACGACGGACTTCCACAACGCACTGGTCACGCAGGCTGTCGCCGAGGGCTTCGGGCTGCCGTGGGTGTACGAGATGCGCGGGGTGCTAGAGCAGACGTGGGTGGCCTCGCGCCCGCAGGAGAAGCAGAAGGAGGCGCTGAGCTCACAGCGCTTCCGGCTGCTGCGCGCGAAGGAGACGGAGATGGCGCTGGCGGCGGACGCGGTCGTCGTTCTGTCGCAGGTGCAGAAGGAGGACCTGGTGGAGCGGGGCGTGCCCGCGCGGCGGATCACAGTGGTCCCCAATGCTGTGGAGGACGAGGTTGTCGAGGTGTCGGCGCTGAAGCCGGCAGCTGCGCGCGCTCACCTCGGTCTGCCTGCTGACGGGTACTGGGCGGGCAGCGTCTCCTCGCTCGTGGACTACGAGGGCTTTGACGTGCTGCTGGAAGCGGTGGCGCGCTGCCGGGCCGAGGGCGTCGACCTCCGTTGTCTCCTCGTGGGTGACGGGGTGAGCCGGCCGGCTCTGGAGGCTCGAGCGGCCGCGCTGGGTCTCGGCGAGGACGTGTGCGTGCTGCCCGGGCGGGTGCCGCCGCAGGAGGCGGTTGCCTGGTACCAGGCACTCGACGTGTTCTGCGTACCGCGCCGGGACACCCCGGTGTGCCGGTCCGTGACGCCGATGAAGCCGCTGACCGCGATGGCGTTGGGGCGGCCTGTGGTGGTGTCGGATCTTCCGGCCTTGCGAGAGGTCGCGGCGTACTCGGATGGTGAGTGCTTCGAGCCGGGTGACGCCGCCGCGCTGGCGTCGGTGCTCGCGGGAGCGGCACGCCGTACGGACAGCACGCGCCCCCACGGGCACAATGACCTTCCACGGTGGAGTCGCAACGGTCAGATCAACGCCGCCCTGTACGAGGAGCTGAGATGAGCGAGGGATCGTTCCCTGCATGGCTGGAGCGAGTCGGCGCCTGGAGCTCGCAGACCGTGACGGAGCGCCAGCTGGCAGCCCTCTCCCCCGTGGGCACGCGCCCGTCGCTGCCGGTCTACCTGGCGCGGCTGTGGCAGCGTCGGCACTTCATCTGGGCGGACGCACGCGCTCGTGCGCTGGGCTCGCAGCGTGGCACGATGCTCGGCAACGTGTGGCTCATCGCCAAGCCGATGTTGGACGCCCTGGTCTTCTTCGTCATCTTCGGCGTGCTGCTGCAGACGTCACGCGGTATCGAGAATTTCATCGGTTATCTCATCATCGGTGTCACGCTCTTCCCCGCGCTGCAGCGGGCCGTGACTGGCGGCGCGCAGGTGATTCACAATGGTCGGCGCATGATCCGCGGCTTCACATTCCCGCGTGCGGTGCTGCCGGTGGCCTACACGCTGCGCAGCGCGATCGACACCCTGCCGTCGTTGATCGCCGTGCTGATCCTTGTCGCGGTGACGCCCCCACATGCGTGGCCGACGTGGAGATGGCTGCTCATCATCCCGATCTTCATCCTGCAGTTCCTCTTCAGCCTGGGGCTCACCTTTGTCGTGGCTCGTATCACGACCCTGTTGCCGGATATGCGCAACATCTGGCCGTTCCTCACCCAGTTCTGGTTCTACGGCTCGGGCGTCTTCTTCTCCTACGAGCGGTTCATCGACCACCCTGTGGTACTGGCCTTCATGGACTGGAACCCCGGCTACCTCATCCTCACGATGTACCGGGACTGCATCTTGTACGCGACCGTGCCCGACTCGCGCTCGTGGACGATCCTGTTGATGTGGAGCCTGGGGATGCTCGTCACCGGCTTCGTGTTCTTCTGGGTGAAGGAGGAGTCCTATGGCGCCGAGCGCTGATCCCGGGTCCATGGCCTCGGACCCGACCGTTGTGGTCCAGAACGTGCGTGTGAGATACCGCGTGCCCTCGACGGACATCGCGGACTTGCGTGCGGTCTCCCGCTCGGAGCGTCTGTACCTGCATGCGACGGGTCAGCGCCCGAAGGTCACCGTGGACGCGCTCAAGGGGGTGTCCTTCGTGGCTCGTGCCGGCGAGTCGATCGGTATCCTTGGGCGCAACGGCTCAGGCAAGTCAACGCTGCTGCGCATCATTGCGGGGCTGGAGACGCCGTTGTCCGGCAGCGTGGTGGCACGCTCCAACCCGGTGCTCCTGGGTGTCGACGCGGCGCTGGTGCCGGAACTTCCTGGTGAGCGCAACGTCCTCCTGGGCTGCCTCGCCATGGGGCTCACGCGCGCTCAGGCGCGTGCCGTTCTGCCTGAGATCGTCGAGCTCGCGGGCATCGGCAAGGCCATCTACCGGCCGATGAAGACGTACTCGTCTGGGATGGCGTCGAGGCTGCGTTTTGCCATCGCTGCTGCAGTGAACCCGGACATCCTGCTCATTGACGAGGCCCTGGGCACCGGCGACGCCGCCTTCAAGGAACGCAGTGAGCGGAAGATGAACCAGCTGCGTGCTGCTGCGGGCACGGTGTTCATCGTCAGCCACGCCGCCCAGGTGATTGAGGAGATGTGCTCGCGGGCCATCTGGATGATGGACGGTGTGCTCATCGGCGACGGTCCGGGGCCCGAGATCGCCCACGACTACCGGTGGTGGTCATGGAACGTCGCCAAGGACGAGTTCGACAAGGCCGACGAGATCCTCGCCAACTGCCGGGAGAAATGGGCTCCGTACGCACCCGTCATCGCGGAGCCGGGCACGTACGCCTCCCCGCAACGACACGCTCGGTGAAGGGCCGTTCGCGATGAGGGTGTCAACGGGGCCGGACCTGACGTATCGCCGACACCGACGTGCTCGGGCTTGAAGCATCCTGGCTATCTTGGGCCTTGAGTTTGGTGCGGGCATCACGCTGGTCCCTTGGACGGCGGCTGCCGCCGGGACTGCGATGACGGCGGTGATGCAGCGGTGGCACCGGGCCCGCTGGTTGCGTCTGGCCAAGTCCCGGTGGGCCCGGGAGATGGGGCACCTATGAATCCCGCAGCCAAGAGGGCTTGGGCTGCTACAGACGTCGGCGGCTCGCGCCTACACCTGCCTCACGGCACGATTCCGCTGCTGGACTCCGTCATGTGGGCGGTGTCCCTGGTGCTGGTCGCTGGGCTGAACGCGGAGGCGCTGGCGCATGCCAATCATGGCTGGCTGCCACTGTCCCTGGCGTTGAGCATCGCCCTTGCGGTCGGGCTGCACCTGGCGCTGTATACTTTTGTGCTGCGCGGCCGGGCACGGTTTGCCTCGGTTGACGAGTACCCGCTGATCATGGGTGCTGACGCGCTGGTGACTTCAGCATTGATGATCCTGGCTGCGCTGCTTGGCACGGTGCTGCTACCAGCCCAGGTGTGCTTCTACGCTGGAGCGGTAGCCTTGACCTTGCACTTTGCTTCCCGCTGGGTGTTTGTGCGGTTAGTGGAGCTGCGCCACCGCCCTCAGGGGGTCCGGGCGCGGCGCACCATTGTTCTGGGGGCTGGCTTCGGTGGCACACAGGCCGTCAGTTTGATGTTGGAGGATCGTTCCTCCACGTTCCAGCCAGTTGCGTTCTTGGACGATGACCCGCGTAAGCGGCACTTGCGCGTGTCTGGTGTGCGAGTTCTTGGGCCGTGGAATTCCTTGGAGCGGGTGGCCGCTGAGACGAAAGCTGACCTGGTCCTGCTGGCGGTACCGTCAGCGTCGGCCGAACAGGTTGACCAGATGGTGCGCAGAGCCCGCGCTCTGGGCCTGGAGGTCCGGGTCATGCCGTCTCCCGAGGAGATCGTGGACCGCTTCCCTGGCCTAGGTTCCCGCTCCTCACTGATCCGCAGCACACAGGTCTTCCGTCCCTTGGAGATCTCCGATCTTCTAGGGCGGCGTGCCATCGAGACGGATGTGACTGCCATTTGCGGCTATCTCACGGGTGAGCGCGTGCTGGTCACCGGTGCTGGCGGCTCCATTGGCTCCCAGTTGTGCAAGGAGATCGCCAAGTATTCCCCCGCACGCCTGATCATGGTGGACCGGGATGAGTCGGCGTTGCACTCAGTCCAGCTGGCTCTTGACGGCGAGGGCATGTTGGACTCCCCCGACCTGGTGTTGGGTGACTTGCGTACGCCGGGGCTGATTGATGCGCTGATGGAGGAGTACCAGCCGAGAATCGTGTTTCACGCGGCGGCGCTCAAGCACCTGACGCTGACGGAGCGTTTCCCGGAGGAGGCATTCCTGACAAATGTGGCCGCCACCAGGGACCTGTTGCTGGCGGCTGCGGCACATGGTGTGCAGCGTTTCATCAACATCTCCACGGATAAGGCGGCTGATCCTGAGTGCGTGCTGGGCTACTCGAAGCGCTTGGCTGAGCGCCTGACCTCAACAGTAGGGCTTTCGCTCGATCCGGATCGGAGGTTCATCTCGGTGCGGTTTGGCAATGTCCTTGGGTCGCGTGGCTCCGCGCTGTTGACCTTCGCGTCCCAACTGGAGCGTGGCCTGCCCATGACGATCACCGACCCGAAGATGGAGCGGTTTTTCATGAGTGTGGATGAGGCGTGTCAGTTGGTGCTTCAGGCCGGTGTGTTAGGGCATTCTGGTGAGGTGTTGGTTCTAGACATGGGCAAGGCCCATAAGATCGAAGACATCGCCAGAAGGTTTGCGCTGCTGCTTGGTTACCCTGATGCGGAGGTGGTTTATACCCGTATGCGCCCTGGTGAGAAGCTGGCTGAGACGCTGTTCGGCGTTGGCGAGCAGGACGAGCGGCCGTACCATCCGCTGGTGGCGCAGACCAAGGTTCCTCCGCTTGGGCAGCAGGTGTTGCAAGACATCGTTGGGTTGCGCGAGCAGACTGAGTGGGGCCAGCACGGTGCGCTAGTGCACAGGTGGATGGAGGACACCTCCCAGGCTGGGGCGCGGAAGTGATTAGGGCGCTGGTGCTCGGCCTGTGCGCGGCCGCGGTTTTGAGCGCATTGTTCTGCGCTGTTCTGATTCCGCTGCTCCGCCGGGCACAGATCGTTGACGTGCCAGTTGACCGTTCACTGCATAGTGTTCCGGTGCCTCGCGGTGGCGGTATCGCGGTTACTTTGGCGTCCGTACTGGCGGTAGTGGTGGCACCTGCTGCAGCGTGGACCCAGGGAGGCTTTGCAAACTTTTGGGAGCGGTTCGCCGTCGTAGCGATTGGGTTGGCAACGATTTTGGCGTTTGCCGTGCTCGGTGCCCTGGAGGACCTCTACTCATTGCCGTCTTTGGTGCGGTTCCAGGCGCAGCTTGGGATCGGCTTGCTGATGGGGATCGCCGTGTGTCTTAAGGCTGGGGCACCGTTGTGGTTGGCTTTGGGCATTGCGGCGTGCACGGCCGCCTTGGTGAATGTCACGAATTTCATGGACGGCGCGAATGGGCTGACTGCCGGACATGGCGTGGTGACTGCAATCTGGTTTGCGGTGGTGTCCTTGACGGTGCCGCTTCCTGGTTTGGGTTTGCTGATGGTGCCGGTGGCTGGTGCTTGTTTGGGATTTTTGCCGTTCAATGCTTTGAAGGCGAGAGTATTCCTGGGCGACACTGGCTCCTACGCGCTTGGGGGCGCCTGGTCCTTTTGTGCCAGCTTATGCTTGTTGGAGGGTGTACCGGCCAATGCCGCAGTAGCACCGTTGCTGGTTCTGGTGGTGGACACGGGTTACACCTTGTGGATGCGGGTGCGCGCAGGGCAGCGGTGGTATGAGCCGCACAAGCTGCACGTGTATCAGAGGCTTGTTACGTCCGGTTGGCCCCACTGGGGTGTTGCCCTATTGGTGTCATTGGTGGCGGGCCTGTGCTCGGCGGTTGCGTTCTGGGATCTGCGTGATGGTGAGTTGTCCTTGCTGCCTGTGGCGCTGATGGCGGTTGTGCTGCTGGTGTATGGGCGGGTGCCCGCGATGATTGGGGCTCCCAGCCCATTCCATAAAGCGCGTGGTTTGAGGTGAGTGGGTGGCGTCGCCTTTGAGGATTCTGGTCCTGTGCCATTACTGGGCCCCTGAGGTTGGGGCCCCGCAGCGGCGGTGGCAGTGGCTGGCTCAAGGTCTGGTTGAGCGGGGGCACGAGTTGGCGGTGCTGACGCCTGCCCCCCATTACCCGGTGGGTGTGCTGTTGGATGACGCCGCTTGGCTGGCTCCTGGGGCAGCGCGCCGGGATGCTGCTGGTGCGTTGGTGCACCGCACGGCTTTCCGCCCTTATGACGCAGGGTTAGGTGGCCGTGGCCTGGATCAGGCTGTGGCGGCAGTTGATGCGCTGCGAATTGGTCTGGCTCGTTTCCGTGGGGGCATGCGCCCTGACGTGATCATTGGTTCGGTGCCGGGGCTGCCTACGCTGCCGGTGGCTTTGGCGCTTGGGGCTGCATTGCACTGCCCGGTGGTGGCGGAGCTGCGTGACGCCTGGCCCGACATTCTGGACTCTGCTAGCCAGTGGAGCGGGGCTGCCGCCCAGGGGGGCGGAGCTGGCTTGAGTGCCCCGTTGTCGGCGGCTGCCCGGAGGGTGACGTCTGTGGTGGTGAGTGCTTGGCAGCGTCGTGCTAGCGCTGTGGTCACTACCACGGATTCTTTTGCTGCGGTGCTGGGGCAGCGGGGGGTGGGGCGTGTCGTAACCATCCGCAATACTGCCGCTGCGGTGGCGCCTGTGCCGCCCGTGCAGGTGGACAAGGTGGATTCGCGGCTCCGGGTGCTCTACCTGGGTACGGTGGGGCGGGCGCAGGGCCTGGTGAGCGCGGTCAGGGCGGCCCGGCTGGCGCAGGACGCGGGCACACCCATATTGCTGCGTGTTGTGGGTGATGGTGCCGAGCTGGCGGCGGTACAGGCTGAGGCTGAGCGGTTGGCGGCCCCGGTGGAGGTGCTGCCCCCGGTCCCTGCTTCGCAGGTTGCTGCCCATTACACCTGGGCGGATTCTGTGTTGGTTTCTTTGCAGGATTGGCCTGCTATGGGGCTGACTGTGCCTTCTAAGCTTTATGAGGTCCTGGGGGTGGGGCGGCACGTTAGTGGGGCGGTGGCTGGTGAGGCCGCGCAGGTGATTAGTGATTCTGGGGGCGGTAGCGTCGTGCCCCCGCAGGATCCGGCCGCCTTGGCGGCTTTGTGGAGCGTTCTGGCGCGGGACCGGTCCCGCCTGCGGGTCTTGGGTGCTGGCCGCTGGCTGGCGGCGCATGCTTCTCCAGAGGTGATGGTTTCTCGTTACGAGGCGCTGCTCCAGGAGGTGGCCCGTGGCTGATCTGCAGCTGGTCAAGAATGTGTCTCTGCTGGCGGACACGGCTTGGCGTCATCTGTCTGAGGATCCGCTGCTGCTGGCGGTGCAGGCGTCTCGGAGGCTGCCGTCCTCCATCAGGGGTCGGCTTGCTGCTGCGGTTGGGGTGGGCGCGCAGGGCGGTGCCGTGCGGGGGGCGTTGGCGGAGTTCTTGGCTGACCGTCCGGGTCCGGCCCGGCAGGCGCTGGCCTCCGCGCAGCCGCGTTCTCGGCTTGGCCGTGACCTTGCCGCTGAGCTGGCTGTGCAGTTGGGTGTGGGGCTCCCCCCTGGTGGGCAGTCGTCTGTGGCTGTTAGGGCGCGTGAGCTGTGGGCTCAAGGTGACCTGAGTGGTGCCGTGGCTGTGTTGGAGGGTGCTTCTGGTGCTCGCCACCAGCGGGCCCGGCTGCGTTCTGAGCTGGCCGCGATGTCCCCTGGTTTCCGGCTGCCGTTGCTGTCACCGTCGCCTGCTTGGGCTGGCCCGTCAGCCAAGGGGCCGACGCGTGTGCTGCACGTGTTGACTAACTCTTTCCCCCACACACAGTCCGGGTATGCGGTGCGTTCTCACGCGGTGCTGCGCAGCACCCGGGAGTCCGGGGTGGGGGTGCGGGCGGTTACTCGTATCGGCTATCCGGTGACTGTGGGGCTGGTTGGCGCTTCAGTCCGGGATGTGGTGGATGGTATTGAGTACCGGCATTTGCTGCCTGCGCGCCTTGCCCCGACGCCGGTGGCCCGGCTGGTGCAGATGTCCCGGCTGCTGGCCCGGGAGGTTGAAGCGTTTCGTCCTGACGTGCTGCACACCACCACCAACTACCAGAACGCCTTGGTGGTGCGGGCGGTGGCAGAGTCTTATGGGCTGCCTTGGGTTTATGAGATGCGTGGGGTGCTGGAGTTGACTTGGGTTGCTTCCCGGCCTGTGGGGCAACAGGAGCGGGCTCGCGCGTCGGAGCGTTTCCGACGGTTGCGGGCTAAGGAGACTGAGATGGCCCTCCAGGCTGATGCGGTCGTTGCCCTGTCGCAGGTGCAGAAGGCTGATCTGGTTAGTCGTGGGGTGCCTGCAGCAAAGGTGTGGGTGGTGCCCAATGCGGTGGAGGATGCGGTGCTGGAGGCTGAGCGGCTCCGCCCAGCTGAGGCCCGGCGGCGCCTGGGCTTGCCTGAGGAGGGGACCTGGGTGGGCAGTGTGTCCTCTCTGGTGCCTTATGAGGGTTTTGAGGTGCTACTGCGGGCGGTGGCTCGCTGTAGGAGGATGGGTCTGGATGTGCGCTGCCTGCTGGTTGGCGACGGCGTGAGCCGGGCCTCTTTGGTGGCGTTGGCCGCTGATTTGGGGCTGGGTGAGCAGGTGTGTGTCCTGCCGGGTAGGGTTCCTCCTGGGGACTCATTGAACTGGTATCAGGCATTGGATGTGTTCTGTGTGCCTCGCTTGGATACTGAGGTCTGCCGCATGGTTACACCGATCAAGCCGCTTGCAGCCATGGGGCTGGGGCGGCCGGTGATAGCCTCAGACCTACCTGCCTTGGTGGAGGTCACCTTCGCAGCGGATGAATTGAGGTTCCCAGCGGGAGATTCTGAGTCATTGAGTTACACGATTGCCTCCTGGATGGAGAGCGTGCAGAACCGGCAGGTTTCTGCCGTAGTTCCAACGTGGGGGCAGCATGGTCAAACCTATGCCCAGCTGTATGAGGAGCTGAGATGAGTACGGACACCTCCCACAGTACCGCCTGGCTGGATACTGCCGGAATAACTCGCCCTCACACGGTCAGCCCCTTCGAGCTCAATGCCTTGAGGCCCGTGGGCAAGCGGCCTCCTCTGGGAGCGTACACCCGCGAACTCTGGCGCCGTAGACATTTTATCTGGGCGGATGGGCGAGCCCGCGCTCTGGGTTCTCAGCGTGGCACTGTGCTGGGGAACGTCTGGCTGGTGGCTCAGCCGATGCTCAACGCCATGGTGTTCTACATCATGTTTGGGCTACTGCTTCAGACCAGTCGCGGTATCGACAATTTCATCGGATACCTAATTATCGGCGTAACCATGTTCCCGCCGATACAGCGGGCGGTTAATGGCGGATCGCAGGTGCTCACCAATGGACGCAACCTCATTCGTGGTTTCTCTTTCCCTAGAGCCTCACTGCCAGTTTCCTATGTGATACGCACAGGTCTAGACTCATTACCGCCACTCGCCGCAATCTCCATCCTCGTATTGGTTTTGCCACCCCATGCGATACTCTCCTGGCGTTGGCTTCTCGTGTTCCCAATATTCATGATTCAACAGTTGTTCTGCCTGGGACTGGTGTTTATATCTTCCAGAATCACTACGTTGATCCCTGATTTGCGCAACATCTGGCCGTTCTTGACGCAGTTCTGGTACTTCGGTAGTGGCGTGTTCTTCTCTTATGAACGTTTTGTTGATCACCCTGCCGTACTCAAGGCAATGGATCTGAATCCCGGTTACCTCATCCTCACTATGTACCGCAACTGCATGCTCTACAACAGGACGCCTGACACGCGGTCATGGATTTTACTCCTTGCATGGTCGGTTGGACTGTCAGTTGTAGGTTTTGTGTTCTTCTGGCAGAAGGAGGAGGCGTATGGCGTTGAGCACTGAAGGCTCTGTCTCCACGGCTCAGGCTCCGGCGCGTGGGTCAGCTACCGTAGTTGCGCGTAATATTAAGGTGCGTTATCGCGTTGCATCGACTGACGCAGCCGATATGCGATCTCTTCCATTCGCCCGGAGAGTGCTGCTGCGTGCTATCGGTCAGCGGCCTAAGGTTACGGTTGATGCGCTAAGGGGAGTCTCCTTTGTTGCTCGCTCGGGTGAGTCGATCGGGATTCTGGGGCGCAATGGTTCGGGTAAGTCCACGCTGCTACGTGTCATTGCGGGCTTGGAGACGCCTCGTTCTGGCAGTGTGCAGGCTCGTTCCAACCCTGTGCTGCTTGGTGTGAACGCAGCACTGGTGCCAGATCTGCCTGGTGAGCGTAACGTGAGGCTGGGCTGCTTGGCTATGGGTTTGAGCAAACGGGAGACTGAGGAGGTTTTGCCTGATGTACTTGAGTTGGCTGGTATAGGTAAGGCTATTTACCGCCCTATGAAAACCTATTCTTCTGGTATGGCTTCTCGTCTTCGTTTTGCTATTGCTGCTGCAGCCCGTCCGGACATTCTCTTGATCGATGAGGCTCTTAGTACTGGTGATGCTGCGTTCAAGGAGCGCTCTGAACGTGCGATGACTAAGTTGCGTGAGAATGCCGGTACTGTGTTTATTGTTAACCATGCTGCTCAGGTGATTGAGGAGTTGTGTTCTCGGGCTTTGTGGTTGATGGACGGGGAGCTTATTGGTGATGGCCCGGGCCCGGAGATTGCCCATGATTATCGTTGGTGGTCTTGGAATATTGCGAAGGAGGAGCACAGCAAAGCGGATGACCTGCTGGCTGAGTATCGTGAAAAGTGGTCCCCTACTCCCCCAGATTTCCAGCCTCCCCTCCCGCGTGCCGTCACTCTTCGCCACGCCCACACTCAACTCTGAAGAGCCGGTTTGGGTGAGTGCTGAGGCCTTGACCAAAACCGAATACGGTGAGGTCTTCACCCGGCAGTGGGTCGTCGAGACCATGCTCGACCTCATCGTATACACACCTGACCGGGGCCTCACACCTGACTCGTCCCACTTTTTGGGTTCTGGTGTCTTGATGGGGATTATTCGTGGCATGGCGTAGCGGCTTAGTGCTTTGAACCCGACTTGCACAGTTTTAGTGGCTCTTCACAGAAGGCAGTGGAGTGGTGGGCCGTGTTTGAACGGCGGCTGACTCGGGAAATGGGATCTCGTCCTGGGGCCGTGGGATGCGGAGGGGCCCTGGGGTTGGCAGGATGAAGGCGTCTACGCCTCATCTGAAAACCCAAGGGGCCTTATGCGAAACGTTACCCCACCCTGTTTGGATACGTTCTGCCGTCTGGATCGTCTCGGGCCGTCCGTGACCGCCCAGCGCATTAAACCAGATCACACTGAAGCGCCCTGGGTTTTGTTCCGTGGTTAGGGCGCAACGGGCGCGGGGTCCTGGTGGTGAGTGTAGGCCGCTTCGACCTGTGTGGGCGTGCGGTAGGCAAGGGATTGGTGCTGGCGGGTGGTGTTCCACCAGTGTATCCAGCTCATCGTGGCCAGCTCGCGGGCCTCGACGGACTACCAAAGGCGCTTGGAATGGATGAGCTCGGCCCTTGTAGAGGCTGTTTGGACTGCTACGCGTTTTGTGGGCACCGATGAAGATTCTGATTCATTTCGAGCAGGTGAGGTAAAATCGGTGTTATGGCAGGATCAAGGTACAGCGGTGAGTTCAAGGAACAGATCGTGGTGGAGGTGATCGAGAAGTTGCGTCCGGTTAGTGAGGTCGCGAAAGCGTACGGGCTGGTTCCCCAGACTGCGGGGAGCTGGGTGAACAAGTGGTGCAGGACTCATCCAGGCAGCAGTGGAGAAGAACTCACTTCTGCCGAGGTGGCGGGATTGAGGAAGGTCAAGGTCTAATTGCGGGAAGCCCAGATGGAGATCGAGTTCCTGAAAATAGCAGCGGCCTTCTTCGCCTGGGAGTCCCGGTAGCCTCAAGTACGTCTGCCTTCATCGCGAAGAAGGCAATTACCCGGTGTACCTGATGTGCAGATGGGCTGATGTGTCCAGGTCGGGCTACTACGCGTGGCGGTGTCGGGGACTCTCCGAGCAGCAGAAACGACGAGACGAACTCATCGTGCTGATCCGGCACTTCTTCGACCAGTCACAACAGGCCTACGGGTAGCGCAGGATCCACGCGATCCTGGTCCGCAACGGCATCGAGGTGGGGCCGGAGCTGGTCCGCAAGATCATGCTCCAGGAAGGACTGGTGGCCTGCCAGTCCCGTCCCCGCACCACGATCCTGGCCACGGGCATCCAGACGCGTCTTGACCTGGTCCAGCGGGACTTCACTGCCCAGGCACCAGGACACAAGTGGGTCGGTGACATCACCTGCATCCCCACCTGGGACGGACATGCCTACCTGGCCACGGTGATGGACTGCTACTCACGCAAGATCATCGGATACGCCATCGCGTCCCACATGCGCACCAGTTTGATCACTCAAGCCCTCGACATGGCCACACGCAACTGCCCGACCGAACCCGGTCACACGATCTTCCATTCCGACAAAGGATCCCAGTACACCTCAGAAGAATACGCTCAAGCCATGGCCCGACACGGCATCCAGCCATCACTGGGACGCACGGGAAGCTGTTACGACAACGCCGCCGCTCAATCCTTCAACGCCGCCCTGAAGAAAGAACTAGTCAACCGGAAAATCTACCCCACCCGCGACAAAGCAATCAAGGATGTGACACACTGGATAGAAACCTGTTACAATCAAACCAGACTCCATTCAACACTGGGCTACAAAACCCCGAACAAAGTCCACAATGAATGGTACAGCAACCAGACAACAGCCTAAATCAAACATGATTTTCATCACTGTCCACAAAACCTATGGCAGACCAGTCCTCCAAACTATGCCAGCAGCCGCTCGCGAAGTCCCACGGCACACCCCATAGCCTGTTCACCATTCGATCCTCTAACATTCCACAGCCATCAAACGATTCTAACCCCTGTACCTGGGAACGACATGGCTGGCAGCGATCCGCAACAACACGCCAACTATCATCGTGAACCACACCACAAAACACTGCAAGAGGAGCTATCCCAACTCACCACTAGCCTTGATTCAGCCTAGCTACGAAGCCATTGTAATCACCAGCCAAACAAAGGTGAATCAAATCGCGACGTTTTATCACTAAGCCTTCTACCGATGCAACTGGCGCGCGAGCTACAAAGAACCTGACAGCCTCGCGCAGAGCGTCCCAAAATTGCCGATCAGCTAAGGGAACAACTCTAAAATACCACCATAGGTCCTCTCCCAACCATTTTCGATACCAATATTCTGACAGGGTTACCGACCCGGCCGACCTAACAATATCTGACGAACGCACGGCGACCGCTAATCTTTCCCGGAGGTCCGAAACGCTATTCTTATTCTGCGTGATAGACGAACCGTCCTCTCTCTGCCGCCAGCGATAAACTATATCAGGCACAACGTCCGTGCTGTTCGTCCGTAAATACATCTGTAGACTGACCTCCTGGTCCTCATATAGCACCCCCTCCGGAAATCCGCCAATTTCCTTAACAAAATCTTCGCGGCGAAATACCTTACTCCAAGCAAATACGTTCCAAACGATGGGTGGAAATTGAAATGCATCACACCTAGGACGAGCGGTTGCGTGAACCTCGGAAACAAACCAGGGTTGCCAAACCTTCTGTGAGTCGAACCGTTCTACGGCGCCAACTGCGTAAGGAGAACCGGTCATAAGCACACTATGCATGAGCGCCGAGTATGCTCCGGGTGGAACTTCATCATCAGAGTCAACAAACGCCACGTAATCACCCGAAGCAAGCTCGAGTCCCCTATTTCTCGCTGCACCTAAACCAGCATTCGATTGGTGAACTACCCTTAATATCCTGCTTCTCACCTTGAGCTCGTCAGCCAACTTGCCAGTTCCGTCGGTCGATCCGTCATCTACAATTATCACCTCCTTAAGTGGATACTTGGATTGGAGCACTGATTTTACGCATTGCTCCAAGTACTCTTCAACGTTATATGCCGGGACGACAACAGACAATGACAGGTCGTTCATACCTACTATCTCCTTTGCTTTCTAACGTACCCGTCTCACACGTCAACTTGACAGTAATTCGCATTAAGGACGTCATCCAAGCTCATGCACAGCAATTCCGGCCTCCCCTTTCGTATCGAGTCACTGGAAATTACCTTGAGGGAATCAATCCACCTACGCAATTCATCTATTGACGCAACAATCTTTACGCCTGCAGTCTCCAGAAGCGCAGTATCCAAACCAGGTCGCATTAGTGCCGCGACAGGAATGCCGACTGCCAACGAATCAAGGAGCCCCATAGAGACCGGACCATACTTGCGGCAATCAAAATAGAATCCCGCGAGCAACGGCTGCACCCAACGCGGATCTGCGCATTGCTCAAAAATAAGGCGATCGGAGTTCGCGTCTCCGAATCTGTCGCGGACAATATGGATTCCCGGGCCAGAACCGCGTATCACGAAGCTGGTGTCGGCAGATCCCCCATTGGCTTGACCAAAGGCCTTAACGATGAAATCAAGATCCAATGCTTCGTCAACCTGGCCGACATACACCCCAGGAGCTCCTACACTATGTGACAGAGTCAGCGCGTTTGAATCCAATGAGGTGATGCGACGAGACACAAGAACCTCACGAAACTCCTTCGTGGGAGCGATATCAGTCAGTCCAGCACGCGGAACCAGAACCTCATCAAAGCCATCAAGGAGAGGCAGAACACGTCGTAGTTGTCCTGATGGACCGTCTAATTCCGCAACCAAGTCGCGGTCACAAATTAAGATCCTCCTTGTCGTATCTACCCCGTAGCCCAACAGACCAGTCCAAACCGTAGTCAGGTCGCCCCACTCGATCACAACGTCAAATGTTGCTGATGCAAAGAGCCGCTGGGCCTCGCGACGCATGGCCAAACTAAACATCTTGTGCAGAGATTTCGAAGGGAATCTACCCATGGAATATAGGATATCAATCGCCTGAGACTCTTCGAACTTCGCTACAACACCTCCCTTTCGAGGCAGTACGCGTATCTCAGGATCAAGATCAATAAGCAGATCCTTTAACGTTTCGTCACTGATAAGATGTAGCCGGTCAAAAGTGAGCGTAACTTCCCATCTATCAAAATCAACCGAATTCAGTGCCTGTATGCAAGCGCGCGATCGGTCAACATCAGACAGTGCGCTATGCACCAGCAAACGTTTCTTCCCTGTCGCTGGTGGCGGAACGACTCTCCGATCCTTCTTCCCGATCAACAGGTCGTTGCATCGGGCGGAGGCATGTCCATCATCCATGCCAGCAAATTGACGTCTCCAGCCTTCCATTTCAAAACACAAACTATCCGGCTGAGTAAGGAATTCAGTCAGCGTTTCGAGAAGCTCATTTAAAGTGCTAACAACTCTCCCAGGAAATTCGTCTAGGTCAAAATACAGTCCACGATCAGTGGAGTATTCTTCGTAGTCATACACATAATAAATAATTGGGCGTCCAACTGCGAGAAAGTCAACCCCAAGAGAAGAGTAGTCCGTAATTACGATGTCGGCCAGATTCAGCAAGTCATAGGTTGAAATTGCAGGATCGGGAATGCAGCCGGGCAAGCTATGCTCCGCAAAGACCGCAAGAGACAGAGGATGTCCCCTGAATATAAGATGATACCTATCAGATTTCCCGAGCTTTCGCAGGTCTTCGATCAATCTATCTGTATCGAACCTCTGTTCTTTTGAGTTCCCGCGCCACGTCGGTGCGTATAGCACGATAGGTTTTCCGTCATCCGGTAGCCCCAAGCGACGACGAAGACCGCTTACACCTCGATCAGCAGAATGGACAAGAACGTCATTCCGCGGATATCCAGTCACTGTACAGTCCGCCCCGAGTAGCTTGTCACAATCATAGTGGCGAGTCATCACCTTCAATGTAAACAAGTTCGGCATAAACAGATCGGAAGCGTGGATTAAATTTCTAGACACGTTTCCGTAATCGAGCACTGAGTCCCGATCGTCCCGCCCAAGGTACTTGAGAGGCGTACCGTGCCAAGTATTTGCATAAACCTGTCCGTCGCGACGCATGTACTCAAACGAGAATGACGCATTGTTTACGAGATACTCGGCCATTGCGAGCGAATGCCAGTAACCTTCAGATTCTCGAGTTGTAACAACAGTCCGCGGATCAGCCAAAACGTCATCCGGTATCGAACATGCATCGTTAGCGACAATGATATGTATAGCATCGCCCATTTCGGGGCGGTGCGACATTTCCCGCCACATCGCATACGGGTTGCAATCTACACGATTACCAAAGTGTGCCTCCCAGAGGAAGGTAGACGGATGGATCGGCATGATCTCACGCACTTCAAGATATCGCCAAACCTGTTCACGTCGCGACTCGACCTTCTTGACGGACACGGCATGCGCCGAAGGTATCGCAAGGGATATTTCGAATATAGATGCCGCTAGCTCCATTCTTCCAGACACTGCTGCAAGATACCCAAGCCTATAGAACACTTTCGCATCATGGTGTTCCATAGAGAATATCATTTGCCAGAGCGCTCGCATGGCACCTTCCCTATCAGAGGAAGCAAGCGCCTGTTCAGTTACGGCTTCTAAATACTTAGACTGTTGGCTCCGGCCTAACGAGTTTTGCGCGAGCCGGATCGCGTTGGAGCCAATTCCCACGCTCTCCGGCACAACAGAATCGTGCATGCCCCGTTCCAGTTCTGGCAGCCCGAGAGAGATCCGTAGGCCCTGATCTGCGTCGAACTCCCTCCAGAATGGCTCCAGTTCCTTCAATGCACCACGGGCATCGCCAAATCTGCGGTTGAGCACGACCGCAAGCCGCTGTGCCGCCAGGCTCTTCGCGTCCTTTTGTCTAGCAACACACTTCCTATACTGCTCTCGCGCAGTCTCGTAGTCGCCGCTAAGCTCAGCTGCTAATGCGAGGGCAAAGTGATGCGCGTAGGTTGGAGACTCAAGGAGCTGGCCCGCAGCATACCATTCAGCTTGGCCATAGTTGCCTAGTTTTAGCGACGATACGCGAGCACGATTCCATGAAGGGTTGGATGCATCTGTCTCTTGCGCGAGTCTCTCTGCCACATTGAACGCGCCACCAATGTCTCCATGCGAGTACCTAAAGGAGTACTCATCCTGACGTCTCTGTTGAGGCCGCTTGCTGTTGAGTACCTTAAGTAGATCAACGAGTCTCTCCCGATACTCTTGCGGCAGAAGACTCCTGCCAATAGCTACAAGAGTATCCTCTGAAAGAGAGCTGAGCCCTCCGACGCGTTCGACGATATCATATACCCGGTCGACTTTGCCGATTTCACACATGAGCTCAATGTACTTATTTCGACTTTCGGTGCTTTCGAGAATCAATCCTTCTAAAGCAGCAGCGCGATACCAGTTTGGGAGTGGGACGTTCGTGATGTCGAAGGCGAATCTTGAGGGTGGAGCCTCTTGAAGAACCACCTTGCTTGCCGACAATCTTTCCGAGACCTCGTCTCGCCACAGGCGCTCTTTTTCCAGGATAGATTGACGTGCACGTTCTATTTTCTCCGTGAGAGAACTACCCGCACCAAGGTCGATCGCTCGATTAAATTCGACCTCCGCTCGACGCAACTGGCCAGAGCGCACGAGCACCATCGCGAGTTTATAACGCGCATCTGCAGAGTTCGGATACTTGGCCACTATCTCCTGCGCAAAATTGATGGCCTGCCGCCAATCTCCTTCGCGATACTTCTGGTCTACCTCAGTGAAGTCCGGTCCTTCTTTACCGATTAACTTCTTTACTCGCCTAACAACTATTTGCTTTAGGCTACTACTATCCATCATCCTGCACCTATGCGTTTACCTGATCTGCATGTCCTGTTTGATCTGCGTCGTCGAGATCTCCGGAGTCCTCGGCAGGTACACGATCTCACACAAACCCTCGAGTTGCTCATCAAACTTCCCAGTCCAGTCATCACCCATGACGAAGACATCGATGTCGTACTTCTTCACGTCATCGGGCTTCTGATCCCAGTCGTACTCGGGAACGACCAGATCAACGTAACGGATCGCCTCCACCATCGCCTTACGCTCCTCGTAGGGGAAGTAGGCCCTCTTCCCCTTGACGGCATTGAACTCATCACTCGACAGGACGACAACCAGATAGTCACCCAGAGCCTTCGCCCGCCTCAACAGCTCAATATGGCCGTAGTGCAACAAGTCGTAGGTGCCATACGTGATCACACGCTTCATCGGTCAGCACTCCTAAGGGATGTGGTGCATTGGCGGGCCTGACCTCCAGCGACCTGGAACGTCACGGGGAGGCGCCATGGGTACCCGTCCATGCTAGCGGTACACTTGCCTGCGATCAGCGTTTTACCAGTCTCAACCCTGTTTCTACGGTAGAGCTAGGGCACAACCAGCCGAGGCCTCCGCGGCCACACCGGCACTCGTGGCACATGACCACCCGAGTACGTCTCCTCAGCATCTGCCCCAACAGTGACAAACCCAACACTTTGGGTGCCGTAGTTGGCTGGGGTAGTGCTCGTTGCCTCAGCAGGCGCCGCAGCCGTATAGAGCTCGACCACCTTGCCATCCTTAACGACAGCGACTTCTTCCCACCCCTGCATGAGCAGAATCCGTGCCCTGGCTGAGGCGGACAAATGACCCCAGGGACAGGTCACCACCAGCCGAGGATCTAACTGTGCCACCAGCCCGCGCATCAGACGGACGTGCTCAGCACCAATCCCCTCAGGCTCCGTGGGCATGGCCCCCTTGTCCACGTTCATGAAGTACCAACCCAAGTCGTAAAGCACCGCCTGCTGCGCCCACTCAGCGCCTCCTGCAGCTTCCAGGTAAGGCAGATAGCGAGTAGTCATCTGCTCCAGGTATCGGCCCGGCTTAGCCCAGGCGGACTGCACCGCCGAGTCACCCGTGCTGCGCTTCTCATAGTGGTACACCGCCTGGGGCACTAGCACCGCCCGCGAGTTCAAACGCCTCACCTGCCCCACAAAGCAGGCATCCTCAAAGGTCGGTGCCCCCCGGTCCTCAGGAAAAGCACAGCGTCTCGCCAGATCAGCCCACACCAGACACTCATGCACCGACAGCTGCACCGCAACCGGCTGACGCTTCACATCCACCTCAAGGACACCGTGCTCAAAACGGAAGTCAAGCGGATGCGGCTTGTCCCGCCCGTCCTGCTGGATAATCGTGCGCCCGATCAACATTCCAGCACCTCTGGTCCGGGACCCCAGCAAAGCCTTCAAGAAACCCGGCTCCAGCACATCGTCAGGATCAGGGAAGCCAATCCACTCACCCCTCGCCTCACGTATGCCAATGTTCCGTGCACGCCCCTGTCCGCCGTTACCCACCTCCACCACCTGGACAGCGATGTCGGTCTGCTTCGCCCACTCGCGACAAATCGCAGGTGAGTTGTCGCAGGCACCGTCAAGCACCAACACGACCTGCAACCTCTCATGCGGCAGGTCCTGCGCATCCAAGGACGCGAAGAATCGGGGCAAGTACCGCTCCACACCATACACGGCGCACACCAGCGAGACCCGCGGCTCCGTTCTACCCCACCGCTTCAGGACTCTCATACCATCTCCCTTAGCAGGCGTTCCAGCAGCCGCTCACAGGCACGGGCATCCCGCAGAGTCATGTCCTCGGCGGGACGTACCTCCCCAGAGACCACCCGTTCCACAAGCCCCAGCACCTCACCTGCGCTGCCCGCCGCCAGCGCACCGGCCTCCACGTGCCGCCGCCGGTAGTGATCCGTGTCCGGTTGTCCCAGAGGATCCCAGACAACACCCACGGCCCCCAGAAGCATGCCCTCATCCATGATCGATGAACGGTCAGACACCACAGCCCAAGCACGGGACAAGTCCTGGGGCACCGCCCGGCCCGTCGTCGTCTCCACCTGCAAAGCAGAGAACCAGCCTGGTGCCAGCAGCGCCAGCTTCGGGTGAGCGAACAGCACCGGACGCAGACCACGCCCCCGCAGCTGCTCCGCCAGCTCCAACCAAGGCTCATATAGCCCGTCGATGTCCTGCTCCGCAGCCATCCCTGCCTCCAGCGCACGCACCAGCGAAGGGTTCCAGGTAGGGGCCAGCACCACCCGGTCACGCTGCTGCCCCAACAACTTGAACAAGGTGTCATGCCGGGGGAACCCGCTGGGCCACACCTCCCTACCGGTGAGCTCGTAGGACGTGTAGTCAGCCACGATCCCCCGGGTCTCAGCAGGCGTGGCCGTGACCAGCACGTCAATCCGCTGAATGTTGAACCAGCGCCACATGTCCCGCATCGTCACCCCATGCTGCAGGAACACCACACGCTGGTCCCGGCGCGTGCCGTTGCCCACCAGGCGGGGCGCCACCACCGGGTCACCGATATCCGCCAGCAGTAAGGACTCGGCCTGAACCCAAGCCTGATCGAAAGCCGCAGTACCGATCTCCACCAGCTCAAAGCCAGCGGCTGACAACCGCTCCCAATCGCTACTGTCCCACTCCAAAGCAAAAAGGTGACGGACCTGCGGCGCCCGCTCACACGCAAAACGATACAGCGGCTCGGCATTATCACCAGCTGCATCATGGCGATCCAAGTACAGCCAAATGCGGGCCTGCGCCCGGCCTGCGCCCGTGGTCACGGTCGTGAGCACTGTACTGTCAGCCGCCTGGCTCTCCGGCCCCTTAGTCCGCCTAACACGGGAGAACGCCACAGCCCAAGGCCTAGCCGCCACCAGCCTCAGTGCCCGCGCCGAACGCCCCACATACCGGCGGGCCCGCACCACCCCCGAGGGCCTGGGGGGCGGAGGTTTAAGCATCCCGGAGAAGGGCGCCACCTTAACCGCCCGACCATCAAGTCGCGCCGTCACGTGCCCCTTGGGCAACCAGACCACACGCTCCTGTACCAACACTTGGTCAAAATACCGGTGGGACACCGTCTTCACACAGGTGGGCTCAACAATTGTGCCGTCAACCATCCACTCCTCCACCGGCGGCTCGCCAGTAAAAAAGTAGCTGACCTTGCGGTCCGGGCGGAAAGCACGTTCAGACGCCAGGACCGCAGGAGGCATCACCTCACAACCTCCACCAGCGGCAGCCAAGAGCGCCGCTCTGCGGTTAAGGGCCAGGGGGCTGGCACAGTACTCCTGCACCGGCTGCACCCCCACCTGCTTAAGCAGCTGCCGCAACCTGGAAACCACCCACGCGCGCCCGTCATCGTCCAGACCCCGCGCAACAAAACGCAGTCCTCGATCCGCGTCAGTGACCTCCACCAGCTGGCGCAGCACCAGCTGCCACACCCACGACCGCACCTGCCCCCCACCGCATTGCCGGGCTGCCGCCAGCCAGGACGGCACATCTGACGCCAAGGTCTGCTGGTAGTCCTCAAAGCGGGAGAAAGGCCTAGGTTCCCCGGGGAAACGCAGGACCACGCCAGGGCCGTCATGGAGCAGCAGCCGGTCACGGTGCGCAGCCAAGTGACGGATCAGCAGGCTAGAACCCGCCGAGTCAGCAGGGTCCCAGGCTGGCAGTCCAGCGTTGGGAACAACGAGCACCGCCCCAGCCAGACCAGAGGTGAACAGGTGCGGCTCAGCGCGCAGGTTAGTGGCGCGACTGCCGTGCATGAAACGCGCTGCCAGCGGGTGGTCGTCAGTTGCCTGGCCGCCACGGCCCGGCTCCGGGGCCCGTAGAAGACGCGTGAACACGGTCCCGGCCCGGCCTGAGCTGGAAAGGGACACCGCAAAACCTGGCTCCAGCTGGTCCCCGGCACGCAGCACCAGCAACCTGCCGCCACGCAACTGAGAGACCACCGAAGGCACCTCCGCAGGCGTCAATACCAGCGCCGTTTCCTGGGCGCCCTCGGCCGCCAGCGAAGCCCTGGTGGCGTCCAGATCCCCGCCGCCGTCGTCAACAACGAGCACCTGCAGGCGAGCGCTGCTCACAGCGACTCCCCAGGCAGCTCACCCTCACCAGGCCCACCCCAGTGCGCAATGCGCCCCGTGGCCAGTACCTCTGCGGAGGAGATACCCCAGGTGTGCCCACCACGGGCCTCACGGCGTTGCACAAAACCAAAGCGTGAAGCCGAGTAAATGCGCCCACCAGCATCAGCCACCGAACGCAGGAAGCCAGTGTCCTCACCGGTGGTGGTCTCCGGGAAACCCACCTGCCGCGCGATGTCCGTGCGGGCCACGATCGTCGGGCCAGCCACGAAAGCCGTGTAGCGGTGCTCCCACTCGGGAAAGCGCAGCACCATCAGATCCCCCGCCTCCAGGTGCATGAAACAGGCGTGCTTGCCCACCACCTCTGCCCGCGAATACTGCGCAGCAACCAGGGAATCAAACAAGTACCAGCGAGAGTAGAGGTCATCGTCATCCATCTTGGCGATGTACTCCGCCTCCGCCCGCTCCAGCATGCGGTTGTAGTTACGCCCCAGCCGGTCTCCCAAATTAGCGCACATCCATTCCACATCCAGGCCCAGATCACGGGCCCGGGCACGCGCCACATCATCCGCCTCAAAGCCATGCGTGAGGATCACCGGGCGCTGCTCCACCTCCTGCTGCATGGCCAAAGTCTCCAGCACCCCCAGCAGCCGCTCCGGGCGGATAGTAGACACCAGCGGCGCCACGGTGGGCCGCTTAGCCGCCTTCTCCCCCATGCCGACGGCGTGCAGCACCTGGTCCACCCGCTCAGAGTAGGTGTGATGGAGCCAGATCTCCCGTTGCGCCAGGAAAACCATGCGGTCACGCAGGTCCGTATTCCCCACTAAAGCCCGTAGAGTGTGCCCGGCCTCCTCACGATCGTTGACCACTGCTAGCGTCCCAGGAGGCAAGAAACGGCTGGTCGCGGGCGAAGGCATGGTGACCACCGGAGTGCCGCAGGCAGTGATCTCAAAGATCCGGCGGGCGAACATGGAAGGGTTGTCCACCACCGAGTTCACGTTCAAGAACACCCGGTAGCCGCGGTAGGCAGCCAGCATCTGCGGGTAGCTGAGTGAGCCGCGCACGTGGCCAGCATAGGGTTCTGGGAACTGGTAGTTCGGATCCGCCCCCAGGTACCGGGAGAAAATGTCAAGGCCCGTGTCCAGCTTGGGCTCAACATCAATAGCTGCTCCCAGCAGTGTTTCCATCTGCTCCCGGCGCTGCGGGTACTTGTGGGCGAAGTACATGCCCGCAAACGCCACATCCCGCAGCTCCTCCGGCTTACCGTCCTCCCCCAGCAGCCGGATCGGGTTGTGGATCGTGGGCTGGGCCGCGAAAGGCAGGCACGCCACGCGGTCATGGCCCAGGTCCTGACGGTAACGGGGCAGGAGGGTCTCGTCAGTGGTGAAGACCCAGTCGAACAGGCGCGCCGCCTCAATGGCCTCCTCATAGTGGGCTGGGTCCTCCTTGTTCCAGAAGACCGTGGGCACTCCCGCAACGCGCAGGCCTTCCACCAGCTCACGCAGGTGGGAGGAGGGGCCCTTGGCCCCAACCACCTGATAGCGCCAGGAATCGCCGTTGCCGTGCCAGGCCGACTCCACGAAAAGCAGATCGATAGGCTGCTCCACCACCTGCTCCCGCCACTGCCCCGGAAGTAAAGGGATCGTCCGCCACTCGTACTGCAGCGCGAGCATAGTGAACTCATCGGCGATGATCCCGACAGTCAGGTCGTGCCGGGGCGCGACTACTGCAGGATCTGGAAGCAGCCAGGGCGGGAAGACGACCTCCCCCTTGCGCCCCCGCCTGCGGCTACCAGGACGCGCCCAAGCCGTAGCACGACGCCTACGCTGGAACTCACGGAGCCCATCTAAGCCACCATGGCGCATATGCCACAGTGCCTTACGCACCGTCACTGCACGTTTGGAGAGTGAGCCGGCCACAATGCCGCCTTTCCACCGGGACGCCGGCTGGGAAATGGGGAGGGGAACCTCAGTGATCATATCGAGTGGCGCAGAATCCGCCACTGGTCAATCACTGGTCACTCAAGCCCCAGTGCCTCGGTGATCCACTCGCGAACCTGCTTAAGCGTCTGCTGGACGGGTTCAGGGTCCGGCACCTGGGCCGGAACTGGAGCCGCCAGGGCCGCCAGCACAGCGTCGGTCAACTCCGCCTGGTTCCGGGAGACAGGCAGTCCCGAATCGTCAGGCCAGCTCCCGTACAGGCCCCGCTCTTGCCGGTACTCCTCCAGGTCCGGCACATGCAGAACGCAGGGCTTGCCAGTCAACGCCCAGTCAAAAACAATGCTTGAGTAATCAGAGACGAGCACGTCCGCCGCCAGCATGAGGCCCTCAGCATTGGGATACTGGCTGACGTCCACCACTCCTACGCCGTCGGCCCTCAGCTCATTCATGTGGTGGCTACGCACCAGCACCGTGACTCCCGTGCTGGCCGCGAGCGCCACCGGATTAAACAAGCTTGGAGCCGAACGAGGCCCATCCCGCAGGGCCTCTCGCCAGGTAGGGGCGTAGAGCACCACCTTGGTGGCGGCATCAATACCCAACGCACGGCGGGCCTGGAGGCGGACCTTCTCGCCACCAAGCAGGCCCACGTTCCGGGGGTACTCCCCCACGAGCACCTTGCCCTCGTAACCCATCGCGGAGCACAGCCGCTGGCCCGCCTGCTCGGTTTGTGCCAGCAGCAGGTCCCACTGGGACACCTGCCTGGCCATCAGGTGCCGGTACGGCAGCGACACAGTTTGACCAGGTGCATCACGGAGCAGGTGCTTAACCGTACTGCCGTGCCAGGTTTGGAGCACATGCTGCCCCGGTTGCTTGCGGAACCAGTAGGGCAGGTTGTCATTAGTGACGATCACGCGCGCCGTACGCAGCGCCCGGAACCATTGGCACGATCCGGTCACCACCGGCACGCTCCCTCGGGGCGCCGCTCCATCCTCCACAGACCACCACAGCGGCACATTCACGCCGTATTCCTTGAAATCCTGGAAGATCGCGCCCGGGTTGTCTGCCGTGGACCTACCCCTGAAGGACTCGAAAAGCACCGCGTCCACCAGTGGGCCAAAAATCTCCTGGACGAGTTGCTGGCGCCCGTAAGCGGACTGCTCAAAGACGGTCAACGGCGCCGTCAAAGTCAGCACCGCCTCGCCGCCTATTGCCGCACGCAGGCGGGCCCCGTGGGTAGTACCCAGCAGTTTGAGCGTAGCCACCTCCAGGTCTGGAGCCGCCTGGCACCAGCCCTGCTGGTCCGCAGTAAGCCAGCGCAAGCGGTGCCCACCACGTGCCAGCCCAGATTCCTGCAGGTCGACAACAGCGCTTAGCGTGCCGCCCTCCTCAGTGAGGGTGAACGGCACCGTGCCTTGAGACGAGACCGCCTCAAGGCCTGTGAGCTGGCCACCATTCGTCTGCAGCATCAGACGTAGCTTGCAACCTAAGAGGCTGGCTCCTGCCACTATGACGCTCAACTCCGCAAGATCTGAGGGCTGTGGCGCCTCAGAGAGGCTGATACAGGTCTCGCCGTCTTCTCCGGGCCACCAGGTCCAGGCAGTCCCGGAGCAAGCCCCAGGGCACCGGCCCACGGCCTGCGGTGGTGCTGGGAGCCAGGTGCTCAGCTCATGGTCTGCTGCTCGCAGCCGCACCCTGATCTGTGCCTCACCCGCGAGGGCATCAACTGGAATCACCGCACGGAACCCAGATTCGGCGTATGAGGTCCAAGGATCGTTCGCATACAGGTCAGCCTGCGGTGCACCACATGGCGACCAATCGAGCACCTGGGCGTCTCCGTGGCCTGAAACAAGTTCCAGTTGCAGCTCAGTGTCCTGTGGTCTCACACCGTACAGGTAGGCCCTACCAGTGACCTCCAAGCCGTCCTCCACAACCCGCAGGCCGTGGGTGGCGGCGAAGGCACACGAGTCCGCCGCCTGCGGTGTCAGGAGAGAGCCGGGCAGCCCCTCAAGGCGCTCAAGCACCGGCAAAGTAACGCGCAGGCGATCTCCGTAAAACCGGAGCGGGACACTGGTGCCTTCCCTGGCGCGAGCAACCAACAACTCTTCCAGATCTACGCGTTCCCGATGGGCCAAGGCGTGCAGCAGCACTCGATCCACCAGGGGCAGCGAGGACAAGGGCTCCTCCGCGCTCGGCGGCACCAGACTCGCCGCCAAGCCTTGTGCTTCTGCCACTAGCTCACTCGGGAGCGAGCCACAGAGCAAAGCCAACTTGATCAAAGGTCCCGCCAGGGTGCGGCCCAGCACCTCTGTTCGATCGGCCTCAGGCAGGAGCTTCAGCACCCTGGCACGATGGCGCAAGCTCCGCAGCAGCTCCTGTGCCTGGGCTTCCTCCTTGGGCTGGGGCCGCTTGCGCGTCTGACAGAGCTCGCGTCCCAGGCGCTCTGGGTGCCGGGCTCGTGCCAGCAGGTCCAGTGAGAGGTCAGGCAGGTATACCCTCTTCCCGCCGGAACTGAAAGTCTGCTCCCATAAGGCCTTTGACGCGATCACCGTAGCTGGGCTCAAATCGTCAAAGGCCGTGCGAGCACTGCCATTGGCGTCACCCACCGCTGTGCCTCGCCGTGCGCCGACGACGGCGTCGCCAATATTGAGCACGACGCGCCCGTCCTTGAGCACGCCACTACTTAACTGGTCCACGGCACCGTCAAGAAGCATGACAGCGTTCGAGCGAGCCCGCTGCAGCACCTCCAACAGTGCAGAGGCCGACACTGAAAGCGCAACCCCGCGCCGGGGTGCGCGCTCCCCATCAAGCGCGAGCACCTGGATCCTGCGATCTCGCGCAGCTAGCGCTTGGCACCCTGCGGCAGCCTGGCTCTGGGACGGCGCCACCACAATGACCTCAAGGTCACGCTCCGGCTGGTTGAGGACCGAACGGACGGTTGGCTCAACCTGATCCGCACCAGCAGCGATCACAATCACGGTGAACGCTGGCCTAACCATGCGTCTGCTTACCCTTGTGAGAAAACCGCGCGCCCCCATCAGCTCAACGCCAGATACCGCGAGTATCGACCGTTTGCTTGCCTTCCAGCAATGAGCGGTCCAGGTTCTTAAACTCCTTGTGGTCCACCAGCAGAACTACCACATCAGCAGCAGCAATCGCACCCATCACAGAGTCCAAGCGCACATTAGGTAATTCAGCCAGTGCGGCTGGTAGCTCCTCAACGTTGGGCTCAACCGCAAGAATCTGCCCCTGCGGCAATGCCTGTGCAAGACGCTTGGTGATCCCCACAGCCGGCGACTCGCGCAAGTCATCAATATCCGCCTTGAAGGCCAGCCCCAGGCAGGCGACCACCGGCTCCTCCGTTCCCGCCACTGTGTCCAAGACGGCACTGAGCACGTGCTCCGGCTTGGAGTCGTTGACCTCTCGTGCCGCCCGGATCAGGCGTGCCTCCTGCGGCAACGCGGACACAATGAACCAAGGATCAACGGCAATGCAGTGCCCACCAACTCCGGGTCCGGGCTGCAGAATGTTGACCCGTGGATGGCGGTTGGCCAAGCCAATGAGCTCCCACACGTCAATACCCAGACGCTCGCACAGGATGGAGAGCTCGTTTGCGAACGCTATGTTCACGTCCCGAAACGAGTTCTCCACCAACTTCGTCATCTCTGCGGTTCGGGCATCCGTGAGCACAAGCTCACCCTCACAGAACAAGGCATACACCTCGCGGGCGAGCTCGCTGGCTCTGGGCGTCAGACCACCAATGATCCTGTCATTGGACACTATCTCCACCATGATCTGGCCAGGCAGCACCCGCTCGGGGCAGTGCGCAAAGTGCACAACCGGCCGACCTCCGCTGCCATCGACAGAGAGGTCTGGACGCTCCTCCAGGACCACCTGGGCCATGCGCTCGGTGGTCCCGGGAGGAGACGTTGACTCCAGCACCACCAGTTCGTCCCCGTTCAACTGCGGTGCGATGCTGCGCGCCGCTGCCTCAATGAAGGACGGGTCTGCCTGGTGGCCCGCGCCTTTGAAGGGGGTGGGCACTGCGACGATGTACACCGAGGCCGGGGGCGTCTGCTGCTGTGCTCGCAAACGACCGCCACGCACGGCGTCAGCAACTACCTCCCCTAGACCAGCCTCCACGAAGGGAAGCTCGCCGCGATTAACCGCCGCCACATGCCGCTCGGACACGTCAACACCCACAACCTCTGCACCAGCACGGGCGAGCACTGCGGCCGTGGGCAGCCCGATATAGCCCAGTCCAATGACTGCAATCTTCATGAAGCACTCATCGCCTTCCTTGGGGAACTAGGGATGCGGCGGGGAGGCCGCACATTAGAACCCTAGCGGTGACCGTGGGTTCCTTCGAGTCCATCACAACGCTCTCAAAAGGACGGATGACCGCCCGCGTATCGTCGGCCCCGGCCGAGTGCTGGGACACCTGCTGAGCCAGGCCTGACAGGAGCATCGCGGTAGCGCTGCCGCGCTCAGGGTTCAGTTCACCGTCGCCGGCAGCAGGCTCACGGCATCGGGGTTGGCGGCGAGGTACTCCTCGACCGTGTCGTTCTGATACGCCTCGAAGAGCGGCGCGGCCGCGACCTCGTCAATGAGAACGATCGACTGGCCGTCCGCACTCGTGCCCGTGCCCGCCGTCGGCACCGTCATGAAGGTGATGTCGGTGGAGTGAATCCCCGACAGGCTCAGCGCCAGTGACTGCATCTCATCGATGGTGAAACCCTCATCGACCGCGAGCGTCCGGGTGACAGTCGTGAGGAAGTCGTAGAGCCGGCCGGGGTCGGACAGCACCCCGTTGTTGAGGACGGATGCCACCATCGCCCGCATCCACGCCTGCTGGCGCTTGACCCGGTCGAAGTCGCCGTTGGGCAGGGACTTGCGCTCACGGGCGAAGGCGAGGGCCTGCTCACCGTTGAGCTGCTGACTTCCGGCCTCGACGTACGTCCCGGCCAGAGTCGTCGGCTCCTTGAGGTTGATGATGACGCCCCCGATGGCGTCCGTGATGTCACTGAAGGACTCGAAGTCCGCGACGACGACGTGGTCGATGCGCACCCCGGTGAGAGTCTCAACCGTCTGGATGGTGAGGCTCGGGCCCCCGAAGGAGAAGGCCGCGTTGATCTTGTTCTCGCCGTAGCCGGGGATCTCCACCCAGGAGTCGCGCGGGATGGACATGACTGACACGTCCTCGCGGTCCCCGCTGATCTGGATGAGCATCATCGCGTCCGTGCGCTGAGCGCCGACCTCCCACTGGCTGGGGTCACCGGCGCTGATCCGCGAGTCAGAGCCGAGGACGAGGACGTTCGTCGCCGGATCCTCACCGGGGGCGACGACCTGGGCGGGAGCGCGGTCCACCTCAGCAATCGGGCTGAAGGGGTCAGCCAGGGTCTCGATGTTGGACGCGAGACGGTGACGTACCCACAGTCCAGCCGCGGCGGTCCCCGCCACGAGGACGAGGGCGATGACCACGACCGACACGAGCGCCACGCGCCACCGACGCCCGCTCCGCCGACCGCCAGACGGCTCCTCAGCCGCAAGCAGGTCGTCTAACAGGGGGGCACGCTCGTCGCTCATAGCCGCATCACAGCATATGAGGCGCAGGGCTGGGGCCGGGTTTCTACAGGGGAAGGGTCACAGTTGCGCCGCTGCCCTCTCCCAGCACCCTCACACGAGGCGGTACATCCACCCGTAGGGGTCCTCAAGTCGGCCGTACTGGATGCCGGTGAGGCGGTCGTGAATCTCGCGGGTGACCTCGGAGCCGGTGATCGCGACGTCGAAGTCCCTGCCCATGAGCCGCCCGAGGGGGACGACGACGGCGGCGGTGCCGCAGGCGAAGACCTCGGTGACCTTGCCGGAACGGATGTCCTGCACGAGGCCGTCAAGGCTGATGGTCTCCTCGACGACGCGGCGGCCGGCGTCGGTCAGCAGGCGGATGATGGCGGAGCGGGTGCCACCCTCGAGAATGGTGCCGGTCAGGCGCGGGGTGCGCACGGTGCCGTCGGCGTCGACAACCATGACGTTCATGCCGCCGAGCTCCTCGAGGTTGGTCTGGGTGACGTCGTCGAGGAAGCACACCTGGTCGCAGCCCTTGGCGGCCGCCTCCTGCTGCGGCAGCAGGGAGGAGGCGTAGTTGCCCCCGGTCTTGGCGAAGCCGGTGCCGCCACGGCCGGCACGGTGGTAGTCCTGGGTGACCCAGATGCTGATCGGGGTCAGGCCGTGGGTGAAGTAGGCGCCGGACGGGGAGGCGATGACGTAGTAGTCGACGACGTCGGCGGCGTGCACGCCCAGGAAGGCCTCGGAGGCGAACATGAAGGGTCGCAGGTAGAGGGACTCCCCCTCACCCGAGGGCACCCAGGCCTCG
This sequence comes from Actinomyces respiraculi, assembly GCF_014595995.2. Taxonomy (NCBI): domain Bacteria; kingdom Bacillati; phylum Actinomycetota; class Actinomycetes; order Actinomycetales; family Actinomycetaceae; genus Actinomyces; species Actinomyces respiraculi. Next base: position 910,258 of record NZ_CP063989.1, on the reverse strand, counting down.
TCGGCGCGCACGAGGTCAACCAGGGAGGCGACGACGTCCTCCTCGGCCAGCTCGGGCAGGGCCAGGCGCCGTGCGGAGACCTTGAGACGGGCGGCGTTGTAGCGGGGACGGAAGGTCCACACGGAACCGTCGGCGTGGCGGTAGGCCTTGATGCCCTCGAAGACCTCCTGGCCGTAGTGGAGGACGGCTGCGGCCGGGGAGAGGGCGAGGTCGCCGTAGGGCATGACCTGGTGGCCCGACCAGCCCTCGCCACGCGTCCAACGGGTGTGGACCATGTGGTCGGTGAAGACGGAGCCGAAGTGGAGGTCGCTCAGGACCTGGGCGCGCTCATCGTCGGAGGCGGGCCGGGGGCTGCGGGTCAGGGGGAAACGTCCCGCGAGCGCGTCGGCGTCGGGGAGCGGGACCGCGGCTGCCTGTGACAGGGGCGTGGCGAGGGAGTCGGGGGTGGGGGCTGCAGTCTCAGGCATGCGGGCATGCTACCGCCGGGCTTCGCCGGCGGGCCGCGGGTTCTCGCATTGCGACCCCTGAGGAGGGCCGCGGTAGCCTCAGGCCATGCACGCCAGCGGGCCCACCCTCCAGGTCTTCCGGTCGAACGCGCCAGACGGGCGCCGGACCGCGGCCCCCGGGCGCCATCCCGGTGCCAGCAGCGCACCGGTCAGGACGCGCTGGCGTACCGCCATCATGGGGGCTGTCGCAGCCGCCCTGCTGCTGTCGGCGGGATGCGCCGAGGTTGACCTTGACGGGCTCCTCGCCTCCGACCCGACGGCGACCCCCACCGCCATCGCCGTCCCCAGCGGCATGGTGATGCCCTCGGTCCCCCCGACCGCTCAGCCCACGACGCCGAGTGCGGTGACCGTGTCCTTCCCGGATCTGCCCGGCTACGAGATCCAACCTGAGACGGTCGTCTCGCGCTCGGCCGACTCGGACCTTGCCGGGACATCGACCGTCAGGACCTGGGTCTCACGGCAGACCATGTGTACCGTGCGCGCCGAGGTCACCGCGAGTGCTGCCCTGCTCCTGGCCGGCGGGGACGACCGTTTCATCTCCGGGTCCTGGGCCGATGCCGCCGCTGACTCCTACTCCAGTTATGAGCAGACGTCCCGTCGCCGTCTCGAGGCCACCAACGGCGACACGCCGTTCCGCGGCATCGAAACCGCTTTCACCGCACGAGTGGCCGGTTCCCAGGTGACGGGAAGCTCCTTTGTCCGCGTCTGGTCAGCCGACGGCGTCGTCGTCTCCCTCACCGAGTTGTGCCAGTTCGGTCAGTTCGACCAGGACACGTGGATGACCCTGCGCCACGGAGTGAGGATCGAAGGGCTGACGGGTGCCTCGGCGTGGCCGAGCGGCGAGTCTGAGCCGACCGGTGAGCCGACGCCGACGGGTGAGCCGACGCCGACGGCCACAGCCTCTTCCACTACGGCGTGACGAGCGCCTGACGCTCGGCTGGCCTCACGGCGTCGTGCCCTCGCCTCCCTCACCGGGAACCTGCAGGGGCTCAGTAACGACCGGATCGGCAGGCGACTCAGCAGGCGGGTCGGCGGGCGGCTCCTCCGGCGGCGCGGGCGGGGCACCGCCGTCGGCAGGCGGCACGGGCGGGGCACCGCCGCCGGCAGGCGGCCCAAAGAACTGAGTCTCGCCCTCAACGCCCCCTGGTTGCCCAGCGGCGGGCCGGTCCTGCGGCGCTGCCGGCACCTGACCGGGCGCCTCATGCTCCGTCCCCTCCGTGGCGGCGACCTGCCGGGCGGCGACGTGTGTCTCAGCGGTCACGACGGCCAAGGTGTAGGCGATCAGCGCCTTCTTCAGGTCCTCAACGCTTGTGCCCTTCATGGCCTTGTCGTACGCGGCGCGCGCGGTGGCGATCTCGGACAGGTCATCCGCGGTCGCTGAAGCCCTCACGGCATCGGTGCGCCTGCGGAGGTCCTGAGCGGTGGTCTCGGCGTCGGCCTTGGCCTGGGCAAGTCTTTCAGCGGCATCCAGGGAGGCGCGTGACAAGACGATGGCGTCGCGCTGCAGGGATGCCGTCTGCGAGGCGACGGCCAAGGACGCCTCGTCGGCAGCAGCCGACACCTCGGTCGCACCCGTGAGAAAGGCCGAGACCTCGGAGTCGGTGAGCGGGTTGTCCGTCAGGCCGTCCACGCACCCGGTGAGAGACATACTCACCGCGCCGACGACCAGTAGCACGCGCGCGCCACCGATGCTCAGAGGATTCCTCGCCATACCGGCAATGTAGCGGCCAGCGTGGGCGGGGTGAACAGCATCGAGGTGCGATATCCCTCTCCCCCCGCCCCACCTCCTCGGTTTGCGCTCGAGAGTGCGGTGTTGTGCTGTTGTGGTGTCTCAGGGCATCGGTGGCAGTTCTGCCTCAAGGGCATCGGTGACAGTTCCGGGGTTTGTGGGGGGTGGGGTTTCTGGCCGGTCGTGGCGGTGTGCTCCGGCACACCCCGCCGCGCTGAGCCCGTGACGGTTTGAGCCTGGCGCCGGCATCCGTTGTCGGTCGGCTGCTGGCGGGGCTCGGGGCGTGCCCCGCCGGCTGCCGACAGGGGGGCTCGCACGCTCATGTGACAGGTGTTAACGGTTGCACTGGGGTTTGCCGTGGTGGCCCAAGCTCCCATGTGCACGGGCAACCTCCGTGCACATGGGAGCCGACGCACTGGAGAGCACCAGTCGACGAACCCTAGCAATGGCGCTGTTCTCGACGGCTGCCGAAAAGTGTGAGCGTGCAAGCCCCACCGACGTCCTGAGACACCACAACGGCACAACACCGTGACTCTCGAGAACAAACCGAAGAGTTCGAGGGCAGTTGAGCGCGCGGTGCCTCAGAGGGCTGCGGCGATGGCGTCACCGACCTCGCTGGTCGAGCGCACGAGGGGGGCGCCGGCCTGGGCGGCAGTCGCGCGCGCGGCCATGTCGGCGTCGACGGCGGCGGACACGCGGGCGGCAGCCTCCTCGCGGCCCAGGTGGGTCAGGAGCAGGGCGACGGCGGAGATCGTCGCCGTCGGGTCGGCCAGCCCCTGGCCGGCGATGTCCGGGGCGGAGCCGTGGACCGGCTCGAACATCGAGGGGTACTCCCCCGACGGGTTGAGGTTGCCGGAGGCGGACAGGCCGATGCCGCCGGTGACGGCTCCGGCCTCATCGGTGAGGATGTCGCCGAAGAGGTTGTCGGTGACGATGACGTCGAAACGGTCGGGGTCGGTGACCATGTAGATGGTGGCGGCGTCGATGTGGCAGTAGTCGACGCTCACCTCGGGGTATTCCGCCCCGACGGCCTCGACGATGCGGCGCCACATGTGGCCGGCGTGGACAAGGACGTTGTGCTTGTGCACGAGCGTCAGGTGCTTCTTGCGCGAGTTGGCCTGCTCGAAGGCGTAGCGCACGACCCGCTCGACGCCGTAAGCGGTGTTGACGCTCACCTCGGTGGCGATCTCGTGGGGGGTCCCCTGGCGTACGGCGCCGCCGTTGCCGCAGTACAGGCCCTCGGTGCCCTCACGCACGACGACGAAGTCGATGTCGCCGGGCTCGGCGAGCGGGGTGGGCACGCCCGGGTAGTACCGCGAGGGGCGCAGGTTGACGTAGTGGTCGAGCTCGAAGCGCAGCCGCAGCAGCAGCCCGCGCTCGAGGACGCCGGAGGGGACGCTGGGATCACCGACGGCGCCAAGGAGGATGGCGTCGTGCTCCTTGAGGGCGGCAAGGTCCTCGTCGGTGAGGGTCTCGCCGGTGCGGTGCCAGCGCTCGGCGCCGAGGTCGAAGACGGTAGTCTTAACGGTGGTGCCAGTGCCGGCGAGGGCGGCGTCAAGGACCTTGAGCCCCTCGGGGACGACCTCCTTGCCGATGCCGTCTCCGGGGATCACCGCGAGCTTGAGGGTGTGGGGCGCCTGAGTCATGGGCACAGGCTAGGCCCTAGCCACGATGCGAGACACGCAGTCCACATCCTGGCCACGCCGTCGGACAGCCAACGGGGCGGAGGCAGCCAACCGAGGGCGGGCGGAACCACGCCGTCGGACGGCCAATGAGGGCCGCCGGGCGCGGGTCCGAGTGATGAGCGCCCGGCCCACGCCCATGCCCCTGCCCACGCCCCGTGTTCTAGCATGTCTTCAGCACGGCAAACCCATCGTCGTCCAGATCAGGAGTCCACAGATGCAGAACCCTCCCGTCCCCGAGCCGAGCAGCCCCTACCCCGCCGGGGGCTATGACGCCTACCCGTCGGCTCCCGCCGCCGGTGCCCCGGCCCAGCCCTACGCCCCGTCGGCCCCCGCCGCAGGCGCTCCGCCCCAGTCCTACGCCCCGTCGGCCCCCGCCGCGGGCGCCCCGGCCCAGCCCTACGCCCCGGCGGCCTACGGTCAGCCGACGCCCCCGCCGTACGCCTCGGCCCAGTCGCAGGGGGCCGGATTCTTCAAGGCCCTCTTCGACTTCTCCTTCTCCAACTTCATCACCCTGTCCTTCGCCAAGTTCGTCTACATCGCCTTCATCGCGCTGTCCGTCCTCTTCTGGCTGTTCATCGTGATCTCCGGCTTCTCGCAGGACGTCACCGTCGGATTCATCGCCCTCCTCTTCGGCTGGATCCCGGCCTTCATCTACATCATCCTCATCCGGCTGAGCCTCGAGGTCTCCGTCGCCCTGATCCGCACCGCGCAGAACACCTCTGAGCTGGTCTCCCAGGGCAAGTGACGCCGGCGCACCGAGGCGCGCCCCCCTGCACGAACGTCCCCGTGCGGCCACTGATCAGCCGCACGGGGACGTCGTCGTTCGGGGGGGGGTGCTGGGCGCTCAGTCCAGGCCGAGCTTCTGGCGGGCCATCGCGACAAGCGGCTCGATCTGCTCGCGCGAGGAGTGGTCGTAGCCCTCGGCGATGGAGTCCGCGACCGCCACGGCCCACTCGCCGCGGTGGCGGTATCGCTGCACCCGCTTGGAGAACAGCCGCAGCAGCTTCTCCTCCACCAGGTTCAGTCCCTCGTAGCGCACCCCGCCCTCAACGTAGACGAAGGGGTAGCGCTCCTGAGCCAGTTCGACCTTCGTGAAGGTGGCCGCGGGGACCCTCCAGTCCCGGTCGGGATGCTGCGGGGTCCCGCCATTGGCCCACACGAGCACCTTGCCCGACTGCGCCAGCCCCTCCTTCTCCAGCCGACGGCGGAAGGCCGAGAAGCCGCGGATCCGGCTCATGCGCACGCCCGCGCCGTAAATGATGAGGTCATAGCCGTCCAGGGGCATCGTCCGGGCGCGCTCCCAGGGCACGAGATCGGCGCCGATCGCCTCAGCAACCCATCCCCCGTAGGTGTTGGCGAAGCCGGTGACGGAGTTGTAGATGACGATGGCGCGCGGCGCCGAGGAGTGCTCGGCGTCCTTCTTTGGTGACATGGAGTGCTGTCCTTCGCGGTTGTCGGGCTCTGGGCGCCCGACAACGTAGACAGGCCCGACGACGTCGTCCAGGAAGGCAAGCCTACGCAGGCCGTGGGTGCCGAGCCGGACAGGGCCGCGTGGCGCCCGAGCCCGGCAGACCCACGGAGCCCGACGGCCCCGGGTGGACACAGGCCCACACGACGGCGAGGGCGCCGCCTCCCGAAGGAGACGGCGCCCTGGTCCGACAGGAGCGGCTGAGCGGTGCGCTCAGCGGGCCGGGCCGGCTGACCGGCTCAGCGAGCGACAGAGCCCTCGACATAGTCCTTGTCGAGGTCCGCACGCCAGGAGAACATCGAGCGGACCTCACGGCCGACCTTCTCGATCGGGTGGCCCTCGCCCTTGGCCCGCAGCTCTTTGAACTCGGGGCCGCCGGCGGCCTGGTCACCCATGAAGCGCTGGGCGAAGGAGCCGTTCTGGATGTCCGCGAGGACCTCCTTCATGTGCTCCTTGACATCCGGGGTGATGACGCGCGGGCCGGAGACGTAGTCGCCGTACTCGGCGGTGTCGGAGATGGACCAGCGCTGCTTGGAGATGCCGCCCTCGACGATGAGGTCGACGATGAGCTTGAGCTCGTGCAGGACCTCGAAGTAGGCCATCTCCGGCTGGTAGCCGGCCTCGACCAGCGTCTCGAAGCCGTACTGGATGAGCTGGGAGGTGCCTCCGCACAGGACGGCCTGCTCGCCGAAGAGGTCCGTCTCGGTCTCCTCGCGGAACGTGGTCTTGATGGCGCCCGCGCGGGTACCGCCGATGGCCTTGGCGTAGGACAGCGCGGTCTGCCAGGCCTGGCCGCTGGCGTCCTGCTCGACGCACACGAGCACCGGGACACCGCGCCCGCCCTCGAACTCACGGCGCACCGTGTGGCCGGGGCCCTTCGGGGCGACCATGACGACGTCGATGTCCGCGGCCGGCTTGATGTAGCCGAAGTGGATGTTGAACCCGTGGGAGAAGAGCAGGGCCGAGCCGGGCTTGATGTTCGGCTCGATCTGCTCGGTGTACAGCGTCGCCTGGACCTGGTCCGGGGCGAGCACGACGATGACGTCACCCCAGGCGACGGCCTCAGCGACGGGCTTGACCGGCAGTCCGGCCTCCTGCGCCTTGGCGATCGAGGCGGATCCCTCACGCAGGCCGACGACGACCTCGACGCCCGAGTCGCGCAGGTTGAGCGCGTGGGCGTGTCCCTGGGAGCCGTAGCCGATGACCGCGACCTTCTTGGACTGGATGACGGACAGGTCGGCGTCGTCGTCGTAGAACTTCTCAGCTGCCATGGTGGATTCTCACTTTTCCTTGAGTTGATCTGTGATGGAACGGGGGCCACGCGTGATGGCGACGGCGCCGGACTGGACGATCTCCTTGACCCCGTAGGGCCCCAGGGCGTCCAGCAGCGCCCTGACCTTGGACTCCGAGCCCACGGTCTCGATGACCACGGAGGTCGGGCTGACGTCGACGACGTGCGCCCTGAACAGGTCCACGATCTGCAGCACCGCGGTGCGGTTGCCGTCGTCGGCACGGACCTTGATGAGGTAGAGCTCGCGGCCGACGGAGGTCTCGGGGTCGAGCTCGACAATCTTGAGCACGTTGACGAGCTTGTTGAGCTGCTTCGTCACCTGTTCCATGGCCAGGCCCTCGGCGTCGGCGATCACCGTGATGCGCGAGATGTCCTCGTGCTCGGTGGGGCCCACGGCCAGGGAGTGGATGTTGAAGCCGCGTCGGGTGAACAGGGCCGACACGCGCGTGAGCACGCCGGGCTTGTTCTCCACCAGGACAGACAGCGTGCGCTTCTCGCTCACGTCTCTCACTCCTCTTCCCATGTGGGGCTCATGCCCCGGGCGATCTGGATCTCGTCGTTGGACACACCGGCCGCGACCATCGGCCAGACCTGGGAGTCCGCAGACACGATGAAGTCGATGACGACGGGGCGGTCGTTGATCGCGTTGGCCTGGGCGATGACGTCGTCGACGTCCTCCAGGCGTTCGCAGCGCAGTCCGACGGCGCCGTACGCTTCCGCGAGCGTGACGAAGTCGGGGACCCTGACCGTGCCGGCCCCGGTGTGCAGGTCCGTGTTGGAGTAGCGCTGCCCGTAGAAGAGCGTCTGCCACTGGCGCACCATGCCCAGGGACGAGTTGTTGATGATGGCAACCTTGATCGGGATGTCGTTGAGCGCGGCCGTGGCCAGCTCCTGGTTGGTCATCTGGAAGCAGCCGTCGCCGTCGATGAGCCACACCGGCCGCTCGGGCGCCCCGACCTTGGCGCCCATCGCCGCGGGGACGCCGTAGCCCATGGTGCCGGCGCCGGCGGAGGTGAGCCAGGAGCGCGAGCGGTTGAACTTCAGGTAGTGGGCGGACCACATCTGGTGCTGGCCGACGCCGGTGACCCAGATCGTGTCCTCGGGCGCCTTGGCGGCCAGGTGGTTGATGACCTCCTGCGGCTGGAGGAGACCGTCGTCGGTGTCCGTCCACTCGGTGGGGTAGGTCATGCGGATGTGGGTGACCTCGGTGAGCCACTGGTCGACGTCGGCGCGCGGCTCCGCGGCGAACTGCTCGCGGCAGGCGGCGGTCAGGGCCGGGATGACGTCCTTGAGGTCGCCGACGATGGGGACGTCGGCGGTGCGGATCTTGGAGATCTCCGCCGGGTCGACGTCGACGTGAATGACGCTGGCACGTCGGGCGAAGGTGTCGACCTTGCCGGTGACGCGGTCGTCGAAGCGGGCCCCAAGACACACGAGCAGGTCCGCTCGCTGCAGGGCGCCGACGGCGGCGACGGTGCCGTGCATACCCGGCATGCCCAGGTTGAGCGGGTGGTCGGTGGGCATCGCGTCCAGCGCCGTGAGGGTCGTGGTGAAGGGCACGCCGATGAGGTCGACGAGCTCGGTGAGCGCCTCGGTGGAGACCCCGGAGCGGTTGAGGCCGCCGCCCAGGTAGAGCACGGGGCGCTCGGCGCTGGCGATGGCCTCCGCGGCCTGCTGGATGCGGCGCTGGTTGGGCCTGCCGGGCAGGGTGTAGCCGCGAAGGTCGAGCTTCTTGGGAACCCGGTACTCGATGAGGCCCTCCTGGGCGTTCTTCGAGACGTCGATGAGCACGGGGCCCGGGCGGCCGGTGGCGGCGAGGTGGAAGGCCTCGGCAACACGGGCGGGGATCTCCTCGGCGTCGGTGACGAGGTAGGAGTGCTTGACGAAGGGCATCGTCGCGCCGACGATGTCCGCTTCCTGGAAGGCGTCGGTCCCGATCGCACGGGCGCTGACCTGCCCGGTGATGGCCACCATGGGCACCGAGTCCATGTGGGCGTCACCGATGGCGGTGATGAGGTTGGTGGCGCCGGGGCCGGAGGTGGCCACGCACACGCCCACACGCCCGGTGACCATCGCGTAGCCCTGGGCCGCATGGCCTGCACCCTGCTCGTGGCGCACGAGGATGTGGCGGATCTTCTCGCTGGCGAGCAGTGGGTCGTAGAAGGGGAGGATGGCGCCTCCGGGCATGCCGAAGATGTCCGTCACCCCGACGTCCTCAAGAGCGCGTACCAGCGCGGCCGCTCCTGTCATCACCTGCCGGCCGTCGGCCGACGGTGCGTCTGCGCGTGCCATCATGCCCTCCTGTGTGCTGGGGTCGGCGGCCCACCGCTCTCGCTCGGGCCCGTGCCGCCAACGTTATGCCGTCCCACGATCCGAGTCATACCGCGGGCCTCATGTCTCATATCGTGGGACCACGGAGTGTGTGGGGGTGTGCTCGAGCGGCCGCCCGCACAACCGTTCACACCGATGTGTGCGACAGCACGAGCAGCACACCCCGAGGCGGACCGAAGTCCAGTCTCCGCGCACCCGTGCCAATGAGACAATCCCTGCGGTCACCGCACCATTCTCTACCCATGCCCGGATCCACCGTCTGGGCGAACGAAAGGCTGGCGCACCACCGTGGTCCCCGTCCTCAACCACCTGGCGGACAACCCCGTCCTTGTGCTGTTCCTTCTCATCGGTCTCGGCATGCTCGTGGGGCACATCAAAGTCAAGGGCGTGAGCCTCGGCGCGGCGGCCGTACTCTTCGCCGGCATCGCCCTGGCCGCATGGGGCGTGTCCCAGGGCGTCACCATCGAGGTCCCCTCCCCCCTGGGCATTCTCGGCCTGGCGGTCTTCACCTTCGCCATCGGCGTCCAGTCCGGCCCCAACTTCTTCCACGTCATCCGCACCGCGGTCGGGCCCCTGGCGCTCATGCTTCTCGTCTTCATCGCCGCAGCCGCCGCGGGCGTCGGCGTCGGCCGTCTGCTGGGCATGAACTCCGCTCTTATCGCGGGAACCTTCGCCGGGGCGATCACCAACACCCCGTCCCTGGCGGCCGCGGGCAACGCCGCCACGCTGGCGGGCAACCCCAACGGCGCCGCCATCGCCACCGTCGGCTACGCCGTCGCCTACCTCTACGGCGTCATCGGGATGCTCTTCTTCACCCTGCTGGCGCTGCGCTACCGGCGCTCGGACAAGGACAAGCCCTCGCCGCTGACGAACCGCACGATCCGCGTTGAGCGCGACGACTCCCCCATGATCGGCGACATCCTCACCACGGTGTCGGGCGAGCTGCGCTTCTCCCGCCTGCGCCGCGGCGAGACGGGGCCGATCACTCGCCCCGTGGCGGAGGACCGCGTCAACCGCGACGACCTCGTCACGGTCGTCGGGACCCAGGAGGCCGTTGCCCAGGTCATCAAGGCGCTGGGGCACGGCTCCTCCCACTCCCTCATCGAGGACCGCCGCTACCTCGACTTCCGCCGCATCACGGTCTCCGACCCGAAGATCGCGGGCCGCACGATCGCCGACCTCGCCGTCGACCACACCTTCGGCGCGACGATCTCGCGCGTGCGCCGCGGTGACACCGACATGGTCGGCACCCCCGACCTCGTCCTCCAGCTCGGCGACCGCGTGCGCGTCGTCGCCCCGACGGGCCGGATGAAGGACATCTCGGCGTTCTTCGGGGACTCCGCCCGTGGCCTGTCCTCCATCAACCCCGTCGCCCTCGGCCTGGGCATGGCCCTGGGCGTCTTCATCGGTGAGTGGAAGTTCCTGACCCCCACCGGCGCGACCTTCTCCATCGGCTCGGCGGCGGGCACGCTGCTCGTCGGCCTCGTCTTCGGCAAGATCGGCAGGATCAAGGGGCTCGTCACCGCTCTGCCCTTCACGGCGACCGCGGTGCTCTCCGAGCTCGGCCTGCTCATCTTCCTCGCACAGGCCGGCACGAAGGCCGGTGGGCAGATCGCCAACGCCTTCACCGGTGGTGACTGGTGGAAGATCCTGATCACCGGCATCGTCATCACGACCATTGCCGGCCTGGGGATCTATGCCTCCATGCGGTGGATCGTCAAGATGGGCGGCACGCGCCTGTCGGGTCTCCTGGGCGGTGCCCAGACTCAGCCCGCGGTCCTGGCCTTCGCCAACGAGCGCACCGGCGCCGACCCGCGCGTCGCCCTCGGCTACGCCATGGTCTACCCCGTGGCCATGATCGCCAAGATCTTCATCGCCCAGATCCTCGGCGGCCTGTAAGCACCGTCGTCCACCGTCGTCGGCATCACGCGCGCGCACCGCGGCGCCTCGGCCCCCGCGAGTTCGGCAACTGGCCCCAGGTGCTGGCCATTATCGAGCCGTCCTGACGGATCCCCACCCCCGCCCTCGCCGAACTCCTGTCGGATATGTCGTGGGCACCGGCGTCGCGTAGCCCCCACCCCCGCCTCCGCCGAACTCCTCGGTTCGCTCTCGAACGTACGGTGTTGTGCCGTACGTTCGAGAGCAGAGCGAGTGCTTGGGGGCCAGCGGCCCGCTGTAGGCCCGCCGATGGACGAGCTGTGCGCACCAGGACGGGTGTATTCCAGCCCCGCCACACTAGCAGCGCCGCCTGGACGAGCTGTGCGCACCAGGACGGGTGCGTCCCGTCGCGGCGCCCAGAGGACTCGACGACTGGCGTCGATCTCGTTCCCCGGAAGTCGATCTCGTTGCGCAGGTTTTGATCTCGTTGCCCAGGAGTTGATCTCGTTCCTCCAACGAACGAGGTGGAACGCCGGGGAACGAGATGGATGGGCGAGGAACGAGGTGGAGCGCTGGGGAACGAGATGGATGGGCTCGACGTCCTCCAAGCCACCCAGGCCCCAGGCCCGGGCCTAGCCACGATCACGCCAGGCGATCACCGTCGTACGCACCCCCTACCCGCCTAGCGATCTCCTGGGTTGCTCAGGAGTTGATCTCGTTGCGCAGGTTTTGATCTCGTTGCCCAGGTTTTGATCTCGTTCCTCCAACGAACGAGATGGAACGCCGGGGAACGAGATGGATGGACGAGGAACGAGATGGATGGGCGAGGAACGAGATGGATGGGCGAGGAACGAGATGGAACGCTGAGGAACGAGATGGATGGGCTCGACGTCCTCCAAGCCACCCAGGCCCCAGGCCCGGGCCTAGCCACGATCACGCCAGGCGATCACCGTCGTACGCACCCCCTACCCGCCTAGCGATCTCCTGGGTTGCTCAGGAGTTGATCTCGTTGCGCAGGTTTTGATCTCGTTGCCCAGGTTTTGATCTCGTTCCTCCAACGAACGAGATGGAACGCCGGGGAACGAGATGGATGGACGAGGAACGAGATGGATGGGCTCTCTCGTCCTCCAAGCCGCCCAGGCCCCGGGCCTGGCCACGATCACGTCCGGCGATCACCGTCGTACACGGCACCCCCACCCGCCTAGCGATCTTCTGGGTTGCTCAGAAATCGATCTCGTTGCGCAGGTTTTGATCTCGTTGCCCAGGAGTTGATCTCGTTCCTCCAACGAACGAGATGGAACGCTGGGGAACGAGATGGATGGGCGAGGAACGCGATGGAACGCCGGGGAACGAGATGGATGGGCTCGACGTCCTCCAAGCCACCCAGGCCCCAGGCCTGGTCACGCACACGTCCGGCGATCACCGTCGTACACACCCCCACCCGCCTGGCGATCTCCTGGTTCGTCAGTCCCTCGGCAGCCAGCAGCGTGATCCGCCCCCGCCGGGCAAGGCCAGGAGCAGGATGATTGGCCGCAACCCAACGATCCAACCCACGCAACCGTTGAGAAACCAACGACACGCACCAAGACAAGCAATGACATGTTCTCGCGGCGGGGTGTCCACACGGCGGACATGAGCGGCACCCACGCTCAACCTGCCAGGAGGAAACGCCGTGATTCCGGGAAACCCGGCGGCGTCGCCGTCGGGAATCAGCGCCCATGTCCGCCGTGTGGACACGACCACGGCCCACAACCGACGACCGAGCCTGCCGGACTCACCCGAAGAGGACATCCGCGGCCACCCGCATGTGCTGAGACCTGAGGCGAAGAATCAGGCGTCAGCGTGAAAGGTCGGGCCTCAGCGGAGAGGGCTGGGTTCAGGGGCTCAGCGGGCGGGGACGACAAGGGGCACGGAGGTCGGCACGTCGTGCCGCCAGTTGCGGTCGGTGAGGATACGAGCCATCGCCAGCCCAACGCCGATCGCCGTGATGACGAAGAACACCTCCGTGAGGTTGGTGGCGGCGGCGCCGATGGCGACGTGCGCGTCCACCGTCTGGTCGTTGAGGGCCGAGACCGCACGGTAGAAGGGGACCCCGGGGATCATGATGACGACTGCGGGCACCGACAGCGCCACACGTGACAGGGAGGCACGCGACACAAAGGCCTGGGACAACAGGCCAATCGTCACCGCCGCCAGACCGACCGCGAGCTGCCACGGCACACCCATCTCATCGATGAGGACAAGACGGCCAGTGTTAGCGATGGCGCCGACGATGGCCGCCAGGCCGGCCGCCCGGGGGGTGGCGTTGAAGAGGATCGCGAAGCCGTAGGCCGCGACGAAGGAGCACAGCGCTCGCAGCGCGTACAGGAGCAGGCCCTCGGGGACGTAGCTGTAGGTTGCCTCCACCTCCCAGTCGAAGATGAAGGTCACCGTCCACACGGAGACGCCTGCGGCCGCCATGACGAGCAGGACGTAGGAGGCGCGCGAGACGGCGGAGGAGAAGTCCTGACGGGCGAGGTCGAGCATGGCCGTCACCAGCGGGAAGCCGGGGATGAGGAACAGGATCGAGGAGATGATGCCACCCTGGTGGTTGCCGGAGGCCAATCCAACAAGGTCGATGAGGCTGGCGACGCCCATGTAGAGCCCTGAGGCGACGACGCCGCACACGATCCAGGTGAAGAAGTGCTGGAAGTGGCGCTCGAGCATCTGGCGGCGCACCGCCTGGCCAACGGTGGCGGCCAGGAGCACGGCCAGGCACTCGACCCAGCCGCCCTGGTTGAGGAAGCAGAAGCCTGCACAAGCGACGCCGGAGGCCACGGCGTTGGCGACGTCGCCATACAGGGGACGCATCGCCACGATCTCGTCGAGCCGCTCGTCGAGGTGCTCCACGGTCTCGTGCGCACGCAGGTCATGGACGAGGCGGCGAAGAGCCTCGAGGCGTGCAACGTTGACGCCGACCCGGCGAACCTCGGCGGCCTCAGTGCGGAAACGGTCCCCCACGTACGAGGAGGTGACGATCTCCGTCATCGTCACGGTGGCCTCATGCCGATCGAGGCCGACGGCGGCCGCGGCCTTCGCCATCGAGGACTTCACGCGGTACGAGCCGGCACCAGAGGCGAGCATGAGCTTGCCCAGGCGCAAGACGACGCCCGATTGATGCATGAGCCTGTCGGCGTCGAGCGGAGGTTCAGAAACGGCTGGGGAGGCTGGGTCAGGAGTATGTGTCACGTGCCCATGCTGCCCGAGCACCGCCGAAAGCACCCCTTGGCAAGGCGGGTGAGGCGGGTGGTGGTCGCCACTGCCGCCGGTGTGTGTGCTTGTGGCCTGGAGTTTCTTGGTGTGGTCTCGAAGGTGGGGCAGCTCGAAGGTGGGGCAGATGGTCGTGTTTTTGGGGGCTGGGGTGGGCCGGGGGCTGGGGTGGGCCGGGGGCTGGGGTTGGGTGTTGGGTGGTGTGTGCCTGGGGTTTCTGGGGCTTGTGTGGTTGGGTGTGTCGCGCGGGCCGCCCTGCCACCGCGTCCCCCTGGGTGTGTGGGGGACGGTGGCAGGGCGGCGTGTGTGGTGTGTGTCCGGCGGTGTCCTGCTCTCCCGCACCCTGGCGGGTGCAGTACCATCGGCGCTGGGGGTCTTAGCTTCCGGGTTCGGTATGGGGCCGGGCGTGGCTCCCCCGCTGTGACCACCGGGACGTCTATGGGGTTGTGTGTGTGCCGCACCCTGGCGCGCCGGCCTGGTGCCGGGCTGCCCCTCCTGGCTGGTGCGCGCACAGTGACTTGTGCGTGTGCGTGTGTGGGGGGGGGGTGGGTGTGTTGTGGCGGCCTGCCCACACGTGCCCACAGTGTTTGTGGGTGTGTGTGGGTGTGTGGTGGGGTGGGTTGGTCCTGAGACCGTACAGTGGACGCGGGCTCTGGTGCCCTGGTTGCGGTCCCCCCTCTCGAAGTGTGTTGGGGGGTGTGTGTTGTTTGTGTCGGCCTGTTAGTACCGGTCGGCTTGCAGGTCCTTGCGGGCCTTCCACGTCCGGCCTATCGACCCAGTGGTCTGCTGGGGGCCTTCCAACCACCCCCGGGGGGGGTGGTTGTGGATACCTTGTCTTGAGGGTGGTTTCCCGCTTAGATGCTTTCAGCGGTTACCCGTGCCGAACGTGGCCAACCAGCCGTGCCCCGGGCGGGACAACTGGCACACCAGAGGTTCGTCCGTCCCGGTCCTCTCGTACTGGGGACAGGTCCTCTCAAGTATCCTGCGCGCGCAGAGGATAGGGACCGAACTGTCTCACGACGTTCTGAACCCAGCTCGCGTACCGCTTTAATGGGCGAACAGCCCAACCCTTGGGACCTGCTCCAGCCCCAGGATGCGACGAGCCGACATCGAGGTGCCAAACCATGCCGTCGATATGGACTCTTGGGCAGGATCAGCCTGTTATCCCCGGGGTACCTTTTATCCGTTGAGCGACGACCCACCCACTCGGGATCGCCGGATCACTAGTTCCTGCTTTCGCACCTGCCCGACCTGTCGGTCTCGCAGTCAAGCCCCCTTGTGCACTTGCACTCGACACCTGGTTGCCGACCAGGCTGAGGGGACCTTTGAGCGCCTCCGTTACTCTTTAGGAGGCAACCGCCCCAGTTAAACTACCCACCAGGCACTGTCCCTGGCCCGGCTCACGGGCCGAGGTTCAGGCGCACGCCACGGCCAGAGTGGTATCTCAACGACGACTCCACGACCGCTGGCGCGGCCGTCTCGCGGTCTCCCACCTATCCTGCACAAGCCGTGGCGGGCGCCAATACCAAGCTGTAGTAAAGGTCCCGGGGTCTTTCCGTCCTTCTGCGCGTAACGAGCATCTTTACTCGTAGTGCAATTTCGCCGAGCTCATGGTGGAGACAGCGGGGAAGTCGTTACGCCATTCGTGCAGGTCGGAACTTACCCGACAAGGAATTTCGCTACCTTAGGATGGTTATAGTTACCACCGCCGTTTACTGGGGCTTGAACTCGCCGCTTCACCCCTGGGGGTTGACGGCTCCTCTTGACCTTCCAGCACCGGGCAGGCGTCAGTCCGTATACATCGCCTTGCGGCTTCGCACGGACCTGTGTTTTTGATAAACAGTCGCTCCCCCCTGGTCTCTGCGGCCCTCACCCCCAGCCCGCTGCGGGCCTCAGGGCTCGGGCCCCCCTTCTCCCGAAGTTACGGGGGCATTTTGCCGAGTTCCTTCACCATGATTCTCTCGTGCGCCTAGGCATGCTCTGCCCGACCACCTGTGTCGGTTTAGGGTACGGGCGGCTGGCACCATCGCGTCGAGGCTTTTCTCGGCACCCCAGGATCACCCTGCTTCCCAGCACAACCGTGCCGGTCACCATCACGCCTCACCCTCGTCATCAAAGACAGCCGCCCGGATTTGCCTGGGCGGCGGGCCGCGCGCTTGGACGGGCCAAGCCATCAGGCCCGCGGAGGCTACCACTGTGCGTCACCCCTGTTAACACGCTTGCCTACCTGCACGGAGGGTCCCCAGACCCCGGCCCACCACCACCACCAGCCGGCCGAGGCCGGACCCGGTGGCAGCAATAACGTGGGACCCGGGGCGTGGGTCAGCACCCGCGCGTCAGCATGGGCGGTGCTTCGCCGGTACGGGAATATCAACCCGTCGTCCATCGACTACGCCTGTCGGCCTCGCCTTAGGTCCCGACTCACCCAGGGCGGACTAGCCTGGCCCTGGAACCCTTGGTCATTCGGCGCTAGGGCTTCCCACCCTAGTATCGCTACTCATGCCTGCATTCTCACTCCCGCACCGTCCACCCCTGGGTCACCCCGGGGCTTCACCCGGTGCAGGACGCTCCCCTACCACCCACCACCCCTGACAACCACCCCCAAGGAGGGGGGCCGGTCGTGGGGACCGTGTGGCAGGCCCGCGGCTTCGGCGGTGCGCTTGAGCCCCGCTACATTGTCGGCGCACGACCACTTGACCAGTGAGCTATTACGCACTCTTTCAAGGATGGCTGCTTCTAAGCCAACCTCCTGGTTGTCCACGCGGCCGCACATCCTTTCCCACTTAGCACACGCTTAGGGGCCTTAGCCGACGGTCTGGGCTGTTTCCCTCTCGACCACGGAGCTTATCCCCCGCGGTCTCACTGCCCCGCTCCCACCCGACCGGCATTCGGAGTTTGGCTGACGTCAGTAACCCTGTGGGGCCCATCAGCCACCCAGTAGCTCTACCTCCGGCGGGAAGCACGGGACGCTGCACCTAAATGCATTTCGGGGGAGAACCAGCTATCACGGAGTTTGATTGGCCTTTCACCCCTACCCACAGCTCATCCCCCCAGTTTTCAACCTAGGTGGGTCCGGTCCTCCACACGCTCTTACACGCGCCTCAACCTGGCCATGGGTAGATCACCCCGCTTCGGGTCTAGACCGCGCCACTACAAACGCCCTGTTCGGACTCGCTCTCGCTACGGCTCCCCCAGGCGGGTTAACCTCGCGACACGGCACTAACTCGCAGGCTCATTCTTCAATAGGCACGCCATCACCCCCCACCCCCCGGCAAAGGGAGGCCAGCAAGGGCTCTGACGGCTTGCAAGCGCCCGGTTTCAGGTACTGTTTCACTCCCCTCCCGGGGTACTTTTCACCATTCCCTCACGGTACTCATCCGCTATCGGTCACCAGGAGGTATTCAGGCAGCCAAGTGGTCTTGGCAGATTCACACAGGATTCCACGGGCCCCGTGCTACTCGGGAGCACGCGCACACAGCCGGCACGGTTTCACCTACGGGGCTCTCACCCACTACGGCCCCCCATCCCAGAGGGTTCGGCTACCACACCAGTTTCTCACTGCGCCCAGCACCGGCAGGCACTGGAGACACGCGTCCCACAACCCCGCGGCGGCAACCCCTGCCGGGTGATCACACCACCACGGTTTAACCATCCTCCGCTTTCGCTCGCCACTACTCACGGAATATCTTCTCCTACGGGTACTAAGATGTTTCACTTCCCCGCGTCACCCCCCACACCCTATGAAATTCAGGCGCAGGTGACACGACATAACTCGTGCCGGGTCCCCCCATTCGGACACCCTCGGATCACAGCCCGTCAGCCGGCTCCCCGAGGCTTATCGCAGGCCACCACGTCCTTCATCGGCCCCTGATGCCAAGGCATCCACCGAACGCTCAAAAAAACAAACAAAACACACGCACCCACCACACAAGGCAGCGGGCACGCGTCCACAAAGAACAAAGATGCTCGCGTCCACTATACAGTTCACAACCAACCCACCCACAACCCCCCAAACCACCAACCAGCCCCCCAAGCAACAACAAGGGAGGACCCGGCCAGCAGCCACAGGAGGGCCCGGGCCACCAGGGCGCACTGCCCCAGACCCCGACAGCGTGCCACCCCCACCACAACCCCCCACACCGGGGGGCCGCACGCGGGGCGGCCACCACACCCACCCCGGCCCCCCCCCAAGCAAAAAGGGAGGGCGACAGGGCCCGGGCACAGCAGCCGGTCCTCCATGCACACAGCGCTTCCAGCACCCACCAGACCAGCACCCCGCACCACCGGTCGGCAGCACGAGCACCAGCCAGCAGGCCACAGCTCCTTAGAAAGGAGGTGATCCAGCCGCACCTTCCGGTACGGCTACCTTGTTACGACTTCGTCCCAATCACCAGCCCCACCTTCGACCGCTCCCCGTAGGGCCACGGGCTTCGGGTGTCGCCGACTTTCATGACGTGACGGGCGGTGTGTACAAGGCCCGAGAACGTATTCACCGCAGCGTTGCTGATCTGCGATTACTAGCGACTCCAGCTTCACGGTGTCGAGTTGCAGACACCGATCCGAACTGAGACCGGCTTTAAGGGATTCGCCCCGCCTCACGGCATCGCAACCCTCTGTACCGGCCATTGTAGCATGCGTGAAGCCCAAGACATCAGGGGCATGATGATTTGACGTCATCCCCACCTTCCTCCGAGTTCACCCCGGCAGTCTCCCGCGAGTCCCCACCACGACGTGCTGGCAACACGGGACAAGGGTTGCGCTCGTTGCGGGACTTAACCCAACATCTCACGACACGAGCTGACGACAACCATGCACCACCTGTGAGGACGCCCAAAAAAAGGGAGGGCACGTCTCCGCGCCGGCCGCCCACATGTCAAGCCTTGGTAAGGTTCTTCGCGTCGCATCGAATTAATCCGCATGCTCCGCCGCTTGTGCGGGCCCCCGTCAATTCCTTTGAGTTTTAGCCTTGCGGCCGTACTCCCCAGGCGGGGCACTTAATGCGTTAGCTACGGCGCGGAGACCCCGGAAAGAGCCCCCACACCTAGTGCCCAACGTTTACGGCGTGGACTACCAGGGTATCTAATCCTGTTCGCTCCCCACGCTCTCGCTCCTCAGCGTCAGTAACGGCCCAGAGACCCGCCTTCGCCACCGGTGTTCCTCCTGATATCTGCGCATTCCACCGCTACACCAGGAATTCCAGCCTCCCCTGCCGCACTCAAGCCGGCCCGTACCCACCGCAAGCCCCCAGTTAAGCCAGAGGATTTCACGACAGACGCGACCAGCCGCCTACAAGCCCTTTACGCCCAATAATTCCGGACAACGCTCGCGCCCTACGTATTACCGCGGCTGCTGGCACGTAGTTAGCCGGCGCTTCTTAACCCAGCTACCGTCACCACCCCCAAGAAGAAGGCGGCTGCTTCACTGGCGAAAGAGGTTCACAACCCGAAGGCCTCCATCCCTCACGCGGCGTCGCTGCATCAGGCTTGCGCCCATTGTGCAATATTCCCCACTGCTGCCTCCCGCAGGAGTCTGGGCCGTGTCTCAGTCCCAGTGTGGCCGTCCACCCTCTCAGGCCGGCTACCCGTCAAAGCCTTGGTAGGCCATCACCCCACCAACAAGCTGATAGGCCGCGAGCCCATCCCCCACCAAAACCAGCCAAAAGACCAGAATCTTTCCCAACCCACCCATGCGAGCAGGCCAGAATACCCCGTATTAGCCCCACTTTCATGAGGTTATCCAGAAGAAGAGGGCAGGTTACTCACGTGTTACTCACCCGTTCGCCACTCACCACCCACAAACACAAAGCCCGCAGGCAGCCCGTTCGACTTGCATGTGTTAAGCACGCCGCCAGCGTTCGTCCTGAGCCAGGATCAAACTCTCCAAACAAAACAAACACCCAAACACGCACACACGCAACAAGCACGCGCACACGCACCCAGGCAAAAACAAGAGAAAAAACTCTCACCAGGCCCACACCCACACCCACCCCCACAAACACAGAGGCAGGCACAGGCAAAACCAAAAACAAAACAAAGCACACCCACCAAACCCACAACAAAGCAGGCCCAGCAGACACACCCACTATGGCATAAAAAACATGACACACTATCGAGTTCTCAAACAACACACCCACCACGCAAGACCCGCCACAAAAGCAAGCCCCACCTGGAAGCATCAAACGAACCTTAACGAGCCGATCAAACCGCGTCAAATCGATTCCCCGTGATCCGGGTCTCCACGACTCCAGCCCTTTTCAGTTCATACCCTCACACCCCCGGTCAAAACCGGGGCCGTTCGGGCCGGGGAAAACGATACGCAGCCCTCCCCCAGCCGGTCAAACTGGCTCGGCATGATCCGAGCCACAACACGCACGTGCCCCACACACGCCGATGCGCGCGCATCCAGCCTCAGGCGAGGTCTCTCAGACCTGGCCCGGTCACGCTCGTCCCCCCGCGCGCATCCAGCCTCAGGTTTCAGCCCCTGGGCGAGGCCCCAGGTTTCTGCCCTGGCCCCCAGGACCCTGGCCCGAGGCCGCAGTCTCAGGCGTTCGCGAACTGGCGCACGGCCTCCGCCACCGCTCCGGCCACACGCGTGTCGAAGGCGCCGGGGATGATGTAGACGGGGCTCAGCTCGGCCTCAGCGATGACGCCCGCAATCCCGGTGGCCGCCGCGCGCATGAGGTTCATCGAGATGTCGGTCAGCCCCGTGTCGAGCAGACCACGGAACAGGCCCGGGAAGACCAGCACGTTATTGATCTGGTTGGGGAAGTCCGAGCGCCCCGTGGCCAGCACCGCCGCACGCCCGGCCGTACCCACCGGGTCCACCTCGGGGACGGGGTTCGCCATCGCGAAGACGATCGGATTGTCCGCCATGACGTCGAGGTCCTCGGGCTGGAGCAGGTTGCCGGAGGACACACCGATGAAGACGTCCGCTCCAACCAGCCCCTCCTTGAGAGAACCCGTGACGTGACGCGGGTTGGTGTTCTCAGCGAGCCACCTGCGGTGCTGGTTCATGCCCTCCGTGTTGTGCCCGTCAAGGGCGCCGTCGCGGCCGTAGCCGACGATGTCGCGCGCGCCGTGAGCCATGAGCAGCTTGGCGATGGCGGTGCCCGCGGCCCCCACGCCCGACAGGACGATGCGCACGTCCTCGATCCTCTTGTCGACGATCTTCAGGGCGTTGATGAGCGCGGCAAGGGTGACGATGGCGGTGCCGTGCTGGTCGTCGTGGAAGACGGGGATGCCGAGCTCGGCCTTGAGCCGCTCCTCAATGTCGAAGCACTTAGGGGCGGCGATGTCCTCGAGGTTGATGCCGCCGTAGGCCGGGGCAATGGCCTTGACGATGCTGACGATCTCGTCGGGATCCTTGGTGTCCAGCGCCACCGGCCAGGCATCGACGTCGCCGAACTGCTTGAACAGGACGGCCTTGCCCTCCATGACGGGCATCGCGGCCGCGGGGCCGATGTCTCCCAGCCCGAGGACGGCGGTGCCGTCCGTGACGACGGCGACCGTGTTCTTCTTGATCGTCAGGTGCCGGGCCCTCTCGGGGTGGTCGTGGATCGCCTTGCACACGCGGGCAACGCCGGGGGTGTAGACCCGGGCGAGGTCGCGTCGGTTGCGGATCGCGGTGCGCGGGGCGATCTCCAGCTTGCCGCCGACATGAGCGAGGAAGGTGGAGTCGCCAACGTTGTGGACCGTCACCCCCTCCAGGCTGCGCAGCGCCTCGACGAGCTCCTGACGGTGCGCGGAGTCGCGGGTGTCCGCCGTCAGATCGACGATGAGGACGTCGCCGTCGGCGTCGGCCACGTCCACGCCGTTGACGATGGCCCCCGTCGAGGAGGCCCTGTCCACCAGGGTGGCAATCGCCTTCTGG
Organism: Actinomyces respiraculi; assembly: GCF_014595995.2. NCBI lineage: Bacteria > Bacillati > Actinomycetota > Actinomycetes > Actinomycetales > Actinomycetaceae > Actinomyces > Actinomyces respiraculi. The sequence continues at coordinate 888,252 of NZ_CP063989.1, read as the reverse complement.
GACGCGGGGACCTCCAGGTGGAGGGCGACGGTGTAACTGGGTCCGGGCTGAGCCATGTGTCTTCCTGGTTCTGTGGTGTCCTGATGAACGTTCTCAGCGTAATGGGAGGTGTCCCGACGGCGACCGGGAAGTCTTCATCCGAGACAGAAGGAACACCGTGCACCAGTTCGGCACCGGCCCGGTCCCGGCACCTGGGGCGAAAGGGTGGGTGGGGACGAGCACCTCGACGTCGGCACCGGCCCGGCCCCGACACCTGGGATAGAAGACCAGGACGACGTGCTGGGACACAAGACTGTGCGCCCGTCCGGTACATGTACCGGACGGGCGCACAGCCCTCGTACACGGTGCCGGACCCAGGCGCGAGCCTCAGGCCCCCACGCGCTCCATGACGAGCTCACGCACCCGCTTGGCATCGGCCTGCCCCCGGGTCGCCTTCATCACCGCACCGACGATCGCACCGGCGGCCTGGACCTTGCCGCCACGGATCTTGTCCGCGACGTCAGGGTTGGCGGCCAGGGCCTCGTCCACCGCGGCCAGCAGGGCGGAGTCGTCGGAAACGACCTCAAGCCCACGGGCCTCGACCACCTGCTGGGGATCACCCTCGCCGTCGAGAACGCCCTCAAGGACCTGGCGGGCCAGCTTGTCCGTCAGCCGGCCCTCATCGACCAGCGCCTGCAGCTGGGCCACCTGCCCCGGCGTCACCGGCAGCTCCTCGAGCGCGATCTCACGATCCTTGGCGGCACGGGCCAGCTCACCCATCCACCACTTGCGGGCCGCCTGCCCGGAGCAGCCGGCCAGGGCCGTGGCCTCGATGAGGTCGAGCGCACCGGCGTTGACGACGTCGCGCATCTCCTCATCCGCCAGACCCCACTCGCCCTTGAGACGACGGCGCTTGGCGGCCGGCATCTCCGGCAGCGCCGCACGGATCTGCTCGACCCACTCGCGGCTGGGAGCCACGGGCACGAGATCGGGCTCGGGGAAGTAGCGGTAGTCGTCGGCGTCGGACTTCACACGACCGGGGCGGGTGGTGCCGTCGGCCTGGCCGTGACGCGTCTCCTGCAGGACCGCTCCCCCGGCGGCGAGGATCGCGGCCTGCCGCTGGATCTCGTAGCGCACGTGCTGCTCGATGGAACGGAAGGTGTTGACGTTCTTCGTCTCGGTGCGCGTGCCCAGCGGGGCGTCGGAGGACTCGCGCAGTGAGACGTTGACATCGGCGCGCACGTTGCCGCGCTCCATGCGGGCCTCCGAGACGCCCAGGGCCCTAAAGATGTCACGCAGGGTCCGCACGTAGGTCGCGGCGATCTGAGGTGCGCGCGCACCCGTGCCCTCGATCGGGCGCGAGACAATCTCGATGAGCGGCACGCCCGCGCGGTTGTAATCCACGAGCGAGTAGTCGGCGCCCTCGATGCGGCCGTCGGCACCACCCACGTGGGTGTTCTTGCCGGCGTCCTCCTCCATGTGGGCGCGCTCGATCGGGACCGTGAAGAACGTGCCGTCCTCCAGCTCGATCTCGAGGGCACCGTCGAAGGCGATCGGCTCGTCGGACTGCGAGGTCTGGAAGTCCTTGGCGAGGTCCGGGTAGAAGTAGTTCTTCCGGGCGAAGCGCGAGTGCTCGCTGATCTGGCAGCCCAGCGCCAGGCCGATGCGGATGGCGTACTCGACGCCCTTCTTGTTGACCACCGGCAGGGAGCCGGGCAGCCCCACGCTCGTCGGGGTCACACGGGAGTTCGGCTCGCCACCGAAGGCGACCGGGGCGGCGTCGAACATCTTCGTTGCCGTGCCCAACTCGACATGCACCTCGAGGCCGATGACCGGGTCATAGCGGCGCACAGCCTCGTCGAAGTCCATGAGCTCTTCAGCCATCTCAGGCCTCCTTCTTGTTGCGCACGCCCGCGACGGCGGCCTCGTTCAGGACCGGAGCGTGATCCAGCAGGCGCCCGCCCCAGCGCTCCTCGAGCGCGGCCTCCAGGACGGCGCCCACGCGGTAGAGACGGTCGTCGGCCCGCTGGGGGGCCAGGATCTGGAAGCCGACGGGCAGGGCGTCGTCGGACAGCCCGGAGGGCAGGCTCATGCCCGGAATCCCGGCCAGGTTGGCGGGGATGGTGGTGACGTCGAGGGCGTACATCGCCATCGGGTCGTCCTTCTCACCGAAGCGGTAGGCCGTGACCGGCGAGGTCGGCGAGACCAGGACGTCGAAGTCGGCGAAGGCGGCATTGAGGTCGCGCTGGACGAGGGTGCGCACCTTCTGGGCGCTGCCGTAGTAGGCGTCGTAGTAGCCTGCGCTGAGCACGTGGGTGCCCAGGATGATGCGACGCTTAGCCTCGTCCCCGAAGCCGGCGCCGCGGGTGGCGGCCATGACCGTCTCGGCGGTGACCGGCCCCTCGGTGGGCTCCACGCGCAGGCCGTAGCGCATGCCGTCGTAGCGGGCGAGGTTGGAGGAGACCTCGGCGGGCATGATGAGGTAGTAGGCGTCGAGGGCGTACTCGAGGTTCGGCAGGCTGACCGTCTCGATGCTCGCGCCCGCCTCCTCGAGCAGGGCCAGGGCGGCGTGGAAGGAGTCCATGACGCCGGCCTGGTAGGCGTGGCCGCCGTCGAGCTCGGCGATGACACCAACCCGGGTGCCGGTAAGGTCGCGCCCCTGCTGGGCAGCACGCACAACAGCCGCCATGCCGCGCGGGGCATCGGTCAGCGACGTCGAGTCGAGCGGGTCGTAAGAGGCGATGACATCGTGCAGCAGGGCCGTGTCCAGGACGGTGCGGGCCATGGGGCCGGGCGTGTCCAGCGAGGAGGCCATGGCGATAACGCCGAAGCGCGAGACCGTGCCGTAGGTGGGCTTGACGCCGACGGTGCCGGTGACGGCGGCGGGCTGGCGGATCGAGCCGCCGGTGTCCGTGCCCAGTGCCAGGGGGGCCTCGTAGGCGCCGACGGCGGCCGCGGAGCCGCCGGATGAGCCACCCGGGATGCGCCCCAGATCCCACGGGTTCGCCGTGCGCCCGAAGGCGGAGTGCTCGGTGGAACCGCCCATGGCGAACTCGTCGAGGTTGGTCTTGCCCAGGATCGGCAGGTGCGCGCCGCGCAGGTTCGTGACCGCGGTGGCGTCGTAGGGGGGCACCCAGCCCTCAAGGATCCGTGAGGCGGCGGTCGTGACCTGGCCGCGGGTGACGAAGAGGTCCTTGACGGCCACCGGCACACCGGTGAGCTCGCTCGTGGCGGTACCGTCACGGCGGGCGGCGTCGGCGGCGTCCGCGTCGGCCAGGGCACGGTCGGCGTCGACGTCGAGGAAGGCGTTGACGGCGCCGTCGACGACGGCGATGCGCTCGAGGTGGGCCTGGGTCAGCTCGCGCGAGGAGACCTCTCCAGCGGCGAGCGCCGCGGCCTGCTCGGCCGCGGTGGCGGTGATGAGGGCGGTCATGAGGCGGAGTCCTCCCCGAGGATCTGCGGAACGAGGAACATGGAGTCCTGGGCCGCGGGGGCGCCGGCGAGGAGCTCGTCGACGTCGAGGGTAGGGCCGGGCACGTCCTCGCGCAGCACGTTGGTGAGCGGGACCGGGTGGGAGGTGGCGGGCAGGTCGGGCGTGACGACGCTCGTGACCCGGGCGAAGGAGGAGGCGACGGCGTCCAGCTCACCGGCCAGGCGCGTCACCTCCTCATCCGTCAGAGCCACGCGTGCGAGGGCGGCGACGCGGGCGACCTCGTCCTTGGAGATGGCAGACATGAGGGTGAGTCTAGCCACGAGTCCCCCGTGCTCCCGCCGTGGCCGGTGAGGTCCGACGGCGATCCCCGGCGCCGCCCGCCGCCACGAGCGTGCCACCCCACCCGGCAGGCCGATGGACAATCCACGTGCGCCAGAACAACCGTCGGTCCTGTGGGTACGGGACTACCCGGTGTGGGGACAACCCACGTGCACCAGGACAACCGAGGTGAAGCACACGGGTTGTTCTGGGGACAACGCGTTGTCCAGAGACATCACCGAGCGACATCACAAGCGTATCCGGACACATATCGTTGACATTGCGGGGTCGGCCCGGTCTCATGGGACCAAGTGCCCGGCGGCGATCGTGCTGGGCCTCAGTCAGGAGCGCTGCCCCACCGCGGTGCTGCGCGTCCGGAAGGATAGGCATGCGAGACGAAGAACTCCGCGCCGACGGGACCAAGCAGGCCCTTGAGGGCGTCGAGACCGCCGTCATGAGTACCCCTTACGGAACGACGACGGCGACCGTACCTCGCGCCCCCGTCCTGCCCGCCCCCGAGGAGGCTGCCCCGGCGCAGCCCGCACCCGAGGAGCCCGCCGCTGAGACTCCCGCCGAGGAGACCACCGTCCTCGCTGCCACCCAGGAGGCTCCCACCGAGGCGGCCACCGTCCTCGTTGCCGCCGAGGAACCCGCCGCTGAGACTCCCGCCGAGGAGACCACAGTCCTCACCACCGCCCAGGTGGCCGCTGCCGAGCCCACCCCGGAGACGACCGGCGCTCAGGCCGCCACTCAGGTCGCCGCCGTCCTCGCCGTCGCCCAGAAGGCCGACGCTCAGACCTCCCCCGCCGCTGCCCCCGACCGCAGGACCCGCCGCCGCTGGCCCCTGTGGGTCGCCGCCGCCTGCCTGCTGGTGCTCGTCGGCGTCGGTACCAGCGGCTACGCCTACGCCGCGTACTACGCCGACAAGGCGGTGCCCGGCACCACCGTCGTCGGGCGGGACGTCGCGGGCATGACCCGCGCCCAGATCTCCGAGCTCGTCTCCGGTCTCGCCCAGCAGACCACCGTCTCGGTCACCGGGGACGTCGAGGCCACCGCCTCGCTCAGCGACCTCGGTACCACCGTCGACGCCGACGCCACCGCGGACGCCGCCTTGGCCGCCAGCTCCGACGTCGTCGGCCGCTTCCGGGCCTTGTTCGAGGACAACCCCATCGACGTCGTCACCACCTCTGACCCCACGGCAGCCGAGGCCTACACCACCGCCCTCATCCCCAGCAACGAGTCCGTGGCCACCAACGCCACGGTCAGGCTCGGACCGGACGGACTCACCTTCATCACGACCCCCGCCGTCGAGGGCGTGAGCCTGGACTCCGCCGAGGCCGCCAGGGCGGCGCAGGAGGCGGCGAGCACCCTCACCTCCCAGAGCGTGACCCTCACCTACTCTTCCCAGGTCCCCGAGATCACCGACGACGAGGCCGCCCGGGCCGCTGAGCAGGCCGGTGTCCTCGCCTCCCAGCCCGTGGCCATCACCGACAGCACCGACCCCCGGGGCCAGACGTGGACCCCGGACGCCACCACCCAGGCCTCCTGGGTCACCGTCACGCCCACCGCAGACGGCACCGCCCTGACTGCCCGCGTCGACGCCACCAAGGTCTCGCAGTGGGTCACCGCCTCCAGCGATGCCGCCGGGGACGCACCCACGGATGGCGTGCGCAACGTCAACTCCCGCGGTGACGTCGTCGCCACCAGCGTCGAGGCCGTCGACGGCAACAAGGTGACGAACGCCGAGGCGATCACCACCGCACTCGTCGAGGCCCTCAACGCCGGCCGACCCTACACGGGCGACTTCACCACCGAGGTCGTCAAGGCCTCCTGGACCGACCGCCTCATCGCCGACGGCGCGGAGAACCTCGTCTACCAGGCAGCCCCCGGCGAGAAGTGGGTGGACGTCAACCTCTCCAACAAGACCGTGACGGCCTATGAGGGCGCCACCGTCGTGCGCGGACCGATCTCCATGGTCGACGGCGCCGCCGAGACCCCGACGGTCACGGGCACCTACCACGTCTACCTGCAGTACACCTCGCAGACGATGGAGGGCGACAACGTCGACGGCACCCGCTACCGCTCGGAGGACGTGCCGTGGGTCAGCTACTTCTACAGTGGCTACGCCTTCCACGGCGCCCCCTGGCGCTCCAGCTTCGGCTACTCGGCATCTCACGGGTGCGTCAACATGCCCGTGAGCGAGGCCTACTGGATCTACAACTGGGCCGAGATCGGCACCACGGTCGTCAGCCACTACTGAGCGGCCCCAACCGGCCCCTCGGTGAGGACGGCGACCCTCTCGACGCCCTGGGCCACTACTGAGCGGCCCCGACCGGCCCACTAGGGCCACTATGGCCCGGCCGCAGCGACTGACCGGCCTGTTGACGGACCAGCCCCGTCCGGCCCCGTCACCGGCACGGCAGCCTGAGCTAGCCGACCTCGCCCTGCGCGTCCAGTGCCTGCGGTCCAGCGGCCAGCAGCCGCTCGAAAGCCTCCTCGTTGAGCACGGGCACGCCCAGCTCGAGGGCCTTGGCCTCCTTCGACCCGGCATTCTCCCCGACGACGACGTAGCTCGTTCGCTTCGAGACGCTGCCCGCCGCCTTGCCCCCGCGCGAGACGATGGCCTCCTTCGCGCTCTCGCGGGTCAAGCGCTCAAGCGTGCCAGTGACGACGATCGTCAGCCCGCTCAGCGTCGCGGGAACCTCCTCCTCGGGCGCGTCGTCGGCGGTGCGCACCCCGGCCGCGGCCCAGCGCTCAAGGATCTCGGTGTGCCAGTCCACCTCCAGCCAGGACCGCCAGGCGTCGGCGATGGTCGGCCCGACGCCGTCGACCTCGCTCAGCTCCTCGGCGCTCGCCTCCCGCAGGGCCTCCAGGGACCTGAAACGGGCCGCGAGGGCACGCGCCGCCGTCGGGCCGACGTGACGCACGGACAGGGCCACGAGCACCCGCCACAGAGGCTGCGCCTTGGCACTGTCAAGCTGGGCGAGCATCGCGGTGGCGTTCTTGCCCGGGGCCGTCTCCTTCCTCACCGCCCCGTCCTTGTCGTAGGTCTCCTTGGACCAGAAGAAGCGGGCCAGGCGCCAGTCGCCGGTCGGCTCACCGCGCCGCCTGACCGGCTGGTAGACGAAGACGTCGCGCAGGTCCTCGGCCGTGAGGTCGAACAGGCCGGCCTCGCCCGTGAGCACCGGCACTTGCTCGCCCACACCGGCGGCCACGAGTGCCGCCCGGGCCACCTCCAGATGCTCGGCGGTGGGCAGGCCCGTGAGCGCCTGTGCGTCCAGGCGGACCCTGCCGCGCTCGGTCTCCAGGACACGGCCGGCCGCCAGAGCCGCCAGCGCCTCCTCGCGTCCGGCATCCGGCTGGGTGAGGGCGACGGCGGCCTCGTCGCCCAGGCCCTCGACGTCGAAGGCCCCGCGTGAGCCGATATGGGCGATCCTCTCGGTCACCTGGGCGGGGCAGGAGCGGGTGTTGGGGCACCGCAGGTCGACGTCGCCCTCCTTGGCGGGAGCAAGCGGCGTGCCACAGGAGGGGCAGTGCTGCGGCATGACGAAGGGGCGCTCGGTACCGTCGCGCTCCTCGAGGACGGGGCCGACGATCTCAGGGATGATCTCGCCGGCCTTGCGCAGGACGACCATGTCACCGATGAGCACGCCCTTGCGGGCGACCTCGGTGGCATTGTGGAGGGTGGCACGCGAGACGGTCGAGCCGGAGACCAGAACGGGCTCCATAAGCCCGAAGGGAGTGACCCGCCCGGTGCGCCCGACCTGGACGTCAATGTCGAGCAGGCGGGTGCGCACCTCCTCCGGCGGGTACTTGTACGCACTCGCCCAGCGCGGCACGCGGGAGGTGTGGCCGAGCCGGGCCTGCTGCGAGCGCGAGTCCACCTTGAAGACGATGCCGTCGATCTCGTGAAGCAGGTCGTGGCGGTGGTCGGCGTAGCGGGCGATGTAGTCCTCCCGCTCGGTGCGCCCGTGCACAAGCGCGTTGTAGGGCGACACCGGCAGCCCCCACTCGGTGAGCAGCGAGTACCACTCGTGCTGGGAGTCCGGCAGGGGGGCGCCCTCGGCCAGCTCGATGGCGCCCACGCCGTGAGCGATGAAGGCCAGGGGGCGCTCGGCGGTGACCGCGGGGTCCTTCTGGCGCAGGGAGCCGGCAGCGGCGTTGCGGGGGTTGGCGAACAGGGGCAGCAACGCCTCCTTGCGCCGACTGCCCTGCGGCTGGGCCTGGAGGGCGGCGTTGCGCGCCTCGCGGGCGGTGTTCTCCTCCATGCGTCGACGGTTGACCTCGGTGAAGGCCTCGACCGGCAGGTAGATCTCCCCGCGGACCTCGACGACCCGCGGTGGCGCGCCCGTGGTGGTCAGGCGCTGCGGGACGGTGGCGATGGTGCGGACATTGGCGGTGACGTCCTCGCCCGTGACCCCGTCACCGCGGGTCGCGGCCCGGGTGAGGACGCCGTGCTCGTAGGTGAGGGTGACGGCGACGCCGTCGATCTTGACCTCTGCGGTCATGGTCAGTTGCGCATCCTCGACCCCGAGGTCGGCGGTCATGCGCTGGGCCCACTCCTCGACCTCCTCGAGGCTGAAGACGTCCTGGAGGGAGTACATGCGCTCGCGGTGGGTCACCGGGGAGAAGGCCTCCGTCGCGGCCTCGCCGCCCACCGTGCGGGTGGGGCTCTGGGCCAGGACGAGGTCCGGGTACCTGGCCTCAAGATCCTCAAGCGCGCGGTACCAGCGGTCGTACTGCGCGTCGGAGACGGGCGACTGGGTGTCGACGGCGTCATAGTAGGCGTGGCGGGCGCGCTCGATCTGGCTCCTGAGCACCACCATGTCCGCCCTCAGGGCCGCGTGGCGGAGCCGACGGTGCAGCGTGACGGTCTCGGTGACCTCGGCGGGGGTCAGGCGGGTGGTCTGCGCGGCGTCGGCCGGGGCCTCGGCGGGACCGGGGGCCGGGCGGGAGGTCTGGGTGCTCACGGGCACATCCTCCCCCATGCGTGCGACACGCATCATCGCACCGGGGGCGGTCACAGCCGGGTGACCGGGCTCCACAGGCCCCCTCCGTGCTATCCCCGTGCCCATGTGTCCACAGGTGCCGTGCGGACGATCGGAAGGGGAGGGGAACTCGCGGCACAGTGCCGGTATGCCTCACGACCTCCTGACGGACAGAGCCGACGCCGGTGCAGCCGCCGGTGCCGAGGCCCGTGCCGCCCTGGCCGGCACCTGGCACCTGGCGGTGCTGCGCGGTCCCGACGCCGGCGTCGTGCTCGCCCTGCCCGATGGCGGCGAGCGCGTCGTCGGCCGCGGCGGTGCGCTCATGGACCCTTACGTCTCACGCGAGCACCTGCGGCTGCGTGCCACCGCACGAGGCGTGAGCGTCCTCGACGCACCGGGGGCGAACGGGGCCAGATGGTACGGCCTGCGCTCGCTCCTGCGGGCCTCGGGACGCCGCGCCCTACGTCCGCCGCAGCGGTGGCCGCCGGGCAGCCGGCTCCGGGTGGGCGACACCCTGCTGGAGCTGCGCAGGCGACCGGAGGACCTGACGGTGCCGCGTCCTTTGGGCCCTCGCGCCGGACGCGGCAGGGCCCGGCTCGGCGCGCTGCTCGTCCTCCTGGCTCTCCTGGTGGCGGTGGGAGTCGTTGTCGCCTCCCATCGCGCGGGCTACGGGGGACGCTCCCTCATGCTGTTGCCCCTGCTCCTCATGGGTCTCATGAGGCTGAGCACGGTGGGCCTGCCCGTGGGCAAGGGCACGGGCAGGTGCGGGTGGCGACGACGGCGCCCGGACCCGGCCGGGCTGCTGCTGGCGGTGGCCCGACGCGCCCACGCCGTCGTGCCCGCAGCTCAGGCGGAGGACGGCCCCCGGGCCTGGTGCGGACGCAGAGGCCGACGCACTGCTGTCTCCCTCGAGGCGGGGGATGCACTCGCCCTCACCGGCTCTGGGGCGCTCGAGGCCCTGAGGTGGTGGACGGCCCAGGTCGCCGCCTGCGGGGGTGTGGGCCTGCACGTGGAGGACGCCGGCGTGCACCTGGTCTGGGGCACCGGCGCCACCAAGAGCGAGGCACTGCTGGCCTCCTCCGGCGCCTGCGGCCCGCCGGTGGCAGCCTCGCGAGTGCGCGCCGTCCCGGGCTCGCGCGGTTGGAGGCGTGACGCCCGCCGACTGTCCTTCACGTGGTGGCAGGCGGTGACCCACATGGCCGGCGTGGGCCGGCCGGGCGCGACGGCCGCGGACCGGGCAGACAACGGGCGCGCCCTGCCCCGCCGCGCAGGGCTGGAGGAGGTTCTGTGCGAGATCGACCGCGAGCGCGTGCGCAGGGCCTGGCGCCGGCCCGCACCGGGCCTGAAGGCTGTGCTCGGGGTCGGCGCCAACGGCCCGGTGAGCACCGACCTCGTGGCTGACGGACCCCACGCCCTCCTGGCGGGCACGACCGGCTCGGGCAAGTCGGAACTGCTGACCTCGTGGCTCCTGCAGCTGGCGGCCGGGCACCCGCCGCACCGGCTCTCGCTCGTCCTCATCGACTACAAGGGAGGCGCCGCCTTCGGGCGCCTCACCCGGCTGCCTCATACCGCCGGCGTCCTGACCGACCTCGACCACGCGATGACCTCGCGGGCCCTGTCCTCACTCAGCGCAGAGGTGCGCCGCCGCGAGCGGGTCCTGGCCCGCCACGGCGCGGCGGATGTCGCGGCCGTTGCCGAGGAGGAGCGCCCGTCCCGTCTGCTCATCGTCGTCGACGAGTTCGCGGCGCTGGCCACCAGCCACCCGGAGGTCCTGGACGCGCTCATCCGGGTCGCGGCCCAGGGACGCAGCCTGGGCATCCACCTGGTGCTCGCCACGCAGCGGCCGGCGGGGGTCGTCAGCGCCGCCGTCCGGGCGAACACGGCGCTGAGGGTGTGCCTGCGGGTGCTCGACGGCGCGGACTCGCGCGACGTGCTCGGGCACGAGGAGGCCGCCAGGCTCGATCCCGCGCCCGGGCGCCTGCTCGTGGCCGGCTCCCGGCGTGAGGGGCCGCTCCAGGCCCTGTACGCGGGCGAGGCCGGGCAGGTGGCGAGGCTCGTGGAGGAGCTGCGGGCAGCCGCCACCGGGTCCCCGGGGGCCTGGTGCCCCTGGGCACCGCCGCTGCCGGCACGGGTGACCCGTGCCGAGGCTCGCGCGCGCGGCGCAACCCAGAATGATGCCGTCCTTGTCGGTGGACCACACGCTGAGGCTCGCGCGCGCGGCGCAACCGGGCCGGAGGCAGGGCCGGGGGTGCTGCTGGCCGTCACGGACCTGCCGGAGGAGCAGGCGCAGGGCACCTGGTCCTGGGATCCCGGCGAGGCCCTGCTCGTCCTGGGGACCGCGGGCTCCGGGCGCAGCACCACGGTGACAAGCGCCGCCGTTGGCGCGCTGGCAGCCGGGCTGGAGGTGCACGTGTGCGGGTCACCCGGGCCCTGGGTGGGGCAGGCCTGGACGGGGCTGGGCACCGTCGTCGGCACTGAGGACCCGCGGCGGCTGGTGCGCTTGTGGTCCCTCGCGGCGGCGGGAGCGCTGGGCGGAGTGCTCGTCCTGGACGGGGCGGAAGAGCTCGTCGCGGCCGTGGAGGAGGTTCTCGGCCCGGCCGAGGGCGCCGCACTGCTCGACGCGGTGCGGCGTGGATGCGCCCTGTCCGGCGCGGGCCTGGTGGTCTCGGCCTCGCTCGGCTCCTCAGGGGCCAGGTGGGCGCTTCCCCTGCGCACACGCATCGTCCTGGGTGCCGACGACGCCGCCCGCGCGGCGATGGCCGGGGTGGAGCGGGGGCGTCTGTGCGGGCGTGGGCCGGGGCGTGGCCTGCTGGTGGTGGGCCACTCGACGCTCGACTGCCAGGTGGTTCTGGCAGATGAGGACATCGGCGCTCAGGAGATCGACAGGCAGAACACCTGCACGGCCGCGGGAGCACCCCCCGTGCGGCTGGCGCCCCTCCCGCTGTCGGCGGTCCCACGACCCGGGGCGTGGGCCGTCGGCGGTGACGACGCAACACCCCTGGGCGTGCCCGACGGGCCGGTGCTCGTCGTCGGACCCCACGGGTCGGGGCGGACGACGGCGCTGCACTCCCTGTCGCGGGCGCTGGCAGAGTCCACCGGTGAGACGCCGCTCGTCGTCGACAACCTCGACCTGGCGGGCCCACAGGAGCTCGCCTCAGTCGACGAGGCACTGGCCACGGGGGCGCGGGTGCTGGCCTCGGCGACGACGGAGCGTGCGGTGGGCGCCTACCGCGGCGCGCTGGCGGATCTGCGTGCGAGGGCCGCGGTGGTGGTGCTGTGGCCCGCTTTCGGGCCCGCGGCGCAGGTGGCGGGGATGAGTGTCCGGGCGGCCTGCGATCCCAGGCACCCCACGACGCCGGGGCGTGGGGTCCTGGTCTCGCGGGGGGAGGTGACAGCGCTCCAGGTCGCTGCGGGGCATGACCGAGGGCAGGATTCCACCCGGAAGGTCTGACCTTTGGTGAGGTGCACACCTTCAGGTGCCGAAACGTCAAGGATCCGGGGCTGTGAGCATCGCGATACGGTCTCGGCGCAGGTCTCGTCCCTCAGCCCTTGCCCCTCCCCTGACAGCGTGTGAGGGTTGGCCCAGGACGCGGTTGACTGATGTCCACCTCCGCACCGGCTCAGCCGGTCGCCGTCGAGGAGCACCGGGAGACGCCGCACGCATCACCACCCTGGAAGGGAGCCCTCATGGACTGGCGCAGCCAGGCAGCATGTCTCACGGTCGACCCCGAGCTCTTCTTCCCGGTCGGTAACACGGGTCCCGCCATCGCCCAGATCGCGGAGGCCAAGCAGGTGTGCGCGCGCTGCGAGGTTGTCGACACCTGCCTCAAGTGGGCCCTTGAGAACGGCCAGGACGCCGGCGTCTGGGGAGGCATGAGCGAGGACGAGCGACGCTCCCTCAAGCGCCGCGCCGCGCGCGCCCGCCGCTCCTCCTGAGCCCGCGTCCTGAGCCCGCGGGGCGGCGGGCCGGCGCCGGCCCGCCTCAGGACTCCTTCAGCCGCGCACGGACGATGACCTCCGTGCCGCGCCCCGACTCGCCGGGGTGCCAGTCGATGGAGCCGCGCAGCTCTCCGCGCACGAGCGTGCGCACGATCTGCGTGCCCAGGCCGGTGAGGATCGTGCCCTCCTCGAAGCCCTGACCGTCGTCGATCACCCGCACCTCCAGGTCCTCACCCTCCCGGTGGGCCCTGACCGTCACCAGCCCGTCACGGTCCTCCAGGCCGTGCTCGACCGCGTTGGCCACAAGCTCGGCCAGCACCGTTGCCAGCGCCTGGGCCGCATCCGCGTCCACCGTGCCGAAGGTGCCCTCCAGGCGCGTGGCCACGTCGCCGCGGGCACGCGCCACGGTCGCGGCGGCCCGCAGGATCGACTCGAAGACCTCGTCGAAGTCGACCTTCTCATCGACGTTGTGGCTCAGGGCCTCGTGCACCGTCGCGATCGTCGCCACGCGGCGCTCGGCCTCCGCCAGGGCCTCGCGCGTCTCGTCGTTCGTCGCCCGGCGCGCCTGCATGCGCAGCAGCGCCGAGACCGTCTGGAGGTTGTTCTTCACCCGGTGGTGCACCTCGCGGATCGTCGCGTCCTTGTTGAGCAGCACCTGCTCACGTCGTCGGATCTCCGTGACATCGCGCACGAGCAGCACCGCGCCGGCCCTGTCGCCCGCGTCCGTCAGGGGGATGGAGCGGATGGCCAGGAAGACGCCGGCGACCTCGACCTCGGTGAGCCAGGCCTGACGCCCCATGAGGACCACCGCCATCGCCTCGTCAACCGGTGTCCTCTCCGGGATGATCGAGGTGACCGCCTCGGCCAGCTGGAGGCCGTCGAGCGGGCCGACGATGCCCAGGTGCCTGAAGCAGGAGTGGGCGTTGGGGGTGGCGAAGAGGACAACGCCGTCGGTGTCCAGGCTGACGACGCCGTCACCCACCCGCGGGGTGCCATGACGCAGGACCGTCCCGGCGCCGCGGATCGGGAAGGCGCCCTCGGCGACCATCTGGCACAGCCGGTCCGCCCTCTCCCCCAGGACCGTCTCCATGTGGCGCCCGCCCCGCATAAGGCCCACCGAGGTCTCGCGCGTCATGACGGCGATGGCCGTGCCATCGCGCACCACCGGCACGTACTCCTCGCGAACGGCGTAGGAGCCGGTCCACAGGGGCGTGGCGTCCACGAGCGGCTGGCCGGAGGTGAGGGCCTCAATGGCCAAGACCTCGCGGGAGGCCGGCATGCGGTGGCCGATGACCTCCTCGAGGTGGACGGTCGAGCCTGTTGAGGGGCGTTGGTGGGCGACGGCGACGAAGCGTCCGGTCTCGGAGCGCACCCACAACACGAGGTCGGAGACGGACATGTCAGCGATGACCTGCCAGTCGGCGATGAGCTGGTGGATCCAGTCACGATCCGCGTCCGGCAGCAGGGACAGGACACGGTGTGACGCGGCGGCGAAGGAGGGCACCGTCTGATCGTACTAACGCGTGGCAGGATCGCCTTATGAGAAAGACCGTCACCATCACCTACCCCGCCGACCCGGCCACCGTGGCGACCATGCTCGCCGACCCCGCCTTCCAGCGCGGCCGAGTGGCCCGGCTGGGCCAGGACGGCCTGGATGTCGATGTCGTGACGCGCGGCGAGGGCTTCGCCGTCACCGTCCGCGGCACGGTGCCCGCCGACAGGCTGCCCTCGGCGGCCCGCCGCTTCGTGCGCGGGCCCCTGTCGCTGACCCTGACCGAGTCCTGGGGAGAGCCGGGGGACGGGGGCCGTCGCGAGGGGCGTCTGAGCGCTGAGATCAGTGGCGCCCCGGTGCACGTGGCGGCCACCGGGTCGATGAGCTCCGACGACGGCGCCCGCACCACCGTGGTGCTCGACCTCAGCCTGGACGTCACGGTCCCGCTCGTGGGACGTGCCCTGGAAGACCGGGCGATGGGCCACGTGGATGCCGTCGTCGCGGACGAGCAGGCGCGCGCCACCGCCTGGCTGGCGTCTCACTGACCGGGCTCATGCCTGGATTCCCGTCACAGGCTCGTGCCACGATCAGCCCATGAGTGACACCAGCATCATCACCCCCACCGAGACCAATTCCGTCTGGGCGGAGCGCACGGGCACCCGCCAGTACCTCGGGCACAACGCCCGCGGGGCTGAGGTGCGCGTGGGCTCGGGCCCCGGCGAGTTCTCGCCCGGTGAGCTGCTCAAGATCGCCCTGGCGACCTGCAACACGCTCTCCGCGGACCACCGCCTGGCCAAGGCCCTGGGAGAGGACTTCGAGGCCAACGTCATCTGCGCGACTCTGAAGCACGAGGAGGAGGAGCGCTACCAGGCCATGGACGTCCAGATCGTCACGGACCTGTCCGCCCTCACCGGAGACCAGCTCGCCACGCTCTCCCAGCGGGTCGACGCCGCCATCGAGCGCAGCTGTACTGTGGGCCATACCCTCACCAAGGGGGCCGAGGTCCGCCTGCACCTGCTGAACGACCACCCCGAGGACGTGGACTGAGGCGCTGCGCCTTGCCCACGACCAGCACCTGTCAAGGCACGGACCAGGAGTGAGCATGAGCAAGACGCGAGCCTCTGCCTTCGAGCGTGCCCTCGACAAGGCGATCAATGTGCCTGCCCGCAGCATTGAGGACACCGTCGCCCGGATGCGGCGCGACCGTCCCGGAGCGGACACGGCCGAGCTCGTCGAGCTCGCGGCCGAGCGCTTCCGCACCGAGTCCGCACTGACCTCGGCAGCGGTGGGCGCCAGCGCGGCCCTGCCTGCGGTCGGCACGGGCACGGCTGCCGCCCTGACCGTGGGGCAGACCACCGTCTTCCTCACCAGTGCCGTCAAGTACATCCTCACCGTCGCCGAGCTGCAGGGCCTGCGCCTGGTCACGCCCGAGAGGCGCCGCGCCCTGGTCCTGTCCGCCCTCATGGGGCGTGAAGGCGCTGAGGCGATCCAGGGCTCGCTCGGGCTGACCACCCTGTACTGGGCGGCACAGTCCCTGGCACAGATGCCGCTGCCGACGGCACGCTCCATCAACGCCCAGCTCGTCAAGCGCCTGGCCAAGAGGAGCGCGGTCAAGGGCGGGGCCCTCGCCCTGGGCCGGCTCGTCCCCTTCGGCATCGGCGCCGCCATCGGCTTCAGCGGTGGACGGGCCCTGGCCAACCAGATCATCGAGGGCGCGGGCGCCGCCCTGGGTCCCGCGCAGGACGACGTCGTGGTGTACGAGGTCATCGAGGCCTGAGGAGGACACCCGTGACCACTCACCGTTACCCCTGCCTGGCCGAGATGGGCCTGGAGGCCCCCGAGGGCGTCGATGTCGCCTACGAGGAGCTGCTGGCCGACGTCCTCCTGCACGGGGTCGCCAAGGGGGACCGCACCGGGACGGGGACCCGCTCGCTCTTCGCCCGTCAGTTGCGCTACGACCTGAGCCGGGGCTTTCCCCGCGTGACGACGAAGTTCGTGGCGATGAAGTCCGTCAAGGGTGAGCTGTTGTGGTTCCTCCAGGGCGCGACCAACGTGCGCTGGCTCCAGGAGCAGGGCATCTCCATCTGGGACGAGTGGGCCGACGACGACGGCGAGCTCGGTCCGGTCTACGGCGCGCAGTGGCGCTCCTGGCCCAGCCGCGACGGCGGCGCCATCGACCAGATCACCACGCTCGTCGAGACGCTGCGGCGGGACCCGGACTCGCGGCGCATGCTCGTCTCCGCCTGGAACGTCTCCGAGCTCGACCGCATGGCGCTGGCCCCCTGCCACGCCTTCTTCCAGTGCTACGTCGCCGACGGTCGTCTGAGCCTGCAGATCTACCAGCGCAGCGCCGACCTCTTCCTCGGAGTGCCCTTCAACATCGCCTCCTACGCGCTGCTCACGCACATGCTCGCCCAGCAGGCCGGGCTGGAGCCCGGCGAGCTCGTGTGGACCGGCGGGGACTGCCACATCTACGACAACCACGTCGAGCAGGTCCGTGAGCAGCTCTCACGCGTGCCCCAGGCCTACCCCTTCCCGACTCTGCGGCTGGAGCCGGCCAGCTCCATCGACGCCTACACGATGGACTCCATCGACGCCTCCGACGGTTACCGGCACCACCCTGCGATCAAAGCGCCGGTGGCCGTATGAGCACGCGGTCCGCGTCGCGGGCACCGGTGCGCGTCGGCGCCGTCTGGGCGCAGGACCGTGCCGGCATCATCGGTGCCGACGGCGACATGCTCTGGCACGTGCCCGCCGACTTCCGCCACTTCAAGGCGGCGACCACCGGCGGCGTCGTCCTCATGGGGCGCACCACCTGGGACTCCCTGGGTGCCAGCCTGCCGGGGCGTCTGAGCGTGGTCCTCACCCGCCGCGAGCACTGGGGGGCCGACGGCGTCGCCTGCGCCGTGCCAACGCTCGCCGAGGGGCTTGACCGCGGCGCTGAGCTCCTTGCCGGGCTGGGTGAGGACCCTCGCCAAGACGTCTATCGCGCGCTGCCGCGCCTGTGGGTCATCGGCGGCGGCTCCGTGTACCGCCAGGCCCTTGAGGCGGAGGCGCTGGACGAGCTCCTCGTCTCCGTCATCGACGTCGACGCCGCTGCGACGGTTCGTGCACGGGGCCTCAGTCCGGACGCTCTGGTGCGCGTGCCCGACGTCGCCGCCGGCGCTGGCCCGCAGGGACACTGGGTTGCGGGCGGTCCCCTCTCCGACGCCCCCGGTGCCTGGCGGCCCGTCTCCGGGGACGCCGCCTGGCGCGTGGACCACTACCGGCGTCGTTGAGGTACCCCGGTGACCTCGGCTTTACGACCCGGCAGACCCGGCAGACCCGATCTCGGCTCCGCCCGCTCCCCCATCCTCTCCAACCCCACGCTCAGGGCTCTGCTTGCCGCATGCCTGTTCGTCTACATCGGACAGAACATGCTCAACGCGTCGATCGCGCCCCTGTCGCGCGCCCTCGGCCTGGCCGAGTGGATCGTGGGCCTGGCGATCTCCTGCGCCGCCCTGTTCGTCACGGTCCTCTCACAGTTCTGGGGGCGCCGGTCCGTCGCCTGGGGTAGGCGCCGCGTCATGCTCGCATCCCTCGGCCTGGCGCTCATCGCCGGCACATTGTTCGCCCTGGCCGTCGCGCTGCGCTCGGCGGGGGTACTGGGCGCGGGGGCGGCCGCCGCCGTCATCGTCCTCGCCCGCGGTCCCTTCTTCGGCTCCGCGGTCTCCGCGATCCCGCCGACCGGTCAGACCCTCATCGCCGAGATCACCCCGGACGAGAGGAGCCGGGTGGCGGGCATGAGCGCCTTCTCGGGGGCCATCCAGCTGTCGATCGTCGTCGGCTCGCTGCTGTCGAGCCTGCTGGGAAGCTGGTCGATCCTCGCCCCCGTCTGGGCCACCCCCGTCTGCGTCGCCCTCGCCTTCATCATCGGATGGGTGGGGATCCCACGCGAGGAGCCCCGTCCTTCTCCTCATCGAGGTGGGGATCACTCAGGCCTGCGAGGAACCAGCCCACTGACCTGCCCCACGTCTCGATCAGCTTGCCGAACAGGCCGTCCGGTGCAGCGTCGTCGCCGAGCAACCACAGGGCGTCGACGACACCGTCGACGGGCCGATAGGGCAACCACAGTTTGCGCTGGATGTTGTGATGTCTCAGGACGTCGGTGGCAGTTCTGTGTCAGGACATCGGTGACGCTTGGGGTCGGGGGTGTGGGTGGACATGTGCGTGGTGACGGGTTCGGGCTGGGTGTGTGTTCGGTCAGGGCCTTGGCCGTCTGAGCGAAGTCTCGACGCTTCTGGGGTGCCGGTGGCCGTGTGGACACCGCGGTGCGCGAGTGGCGGCCCGGGCCCGTGCGCACCCGCGAGACGACCGGGGGCCGGGCGCGAGAGGGGGCCGAGCCCCGGCCCCGCGGGTGTCCACGGCGCGGACATGACCAGCCTGGGCGTTCGACCGCGGGGAGGAGTACGGGGTGATCGCGCGCCTGTGGGCCGGGGCGTCGCCAGCGACCACGGTTGATGTCCGCCGCGTGGACACCAGCGGTGCGCGAGCGGCGGCCGGGCCCGTGCGCACCTGTGGGACAACGAGCTGGTGGCAGCGCGGGGGCCTCCAGGCCGGCGACTGCCACGGGCCCAGTGGACGAGAAGCCGGAGGACACCGCCCCCGAGGCCACCCGGACGTGTCACCTACGCAGATACCCCAGGTGTCACCGACGTCCTGAGACACAACAACGGCGATTCACCGTGCTTTCGAGAGCAGACCGAGCAGCTGGAGGGTGGCAGCGCGGCGTGCGCCCGCCGAGGGGCCACGAGCACGCGCCAGGATGGGCGCGTCTGGTCGCGGCGCCCGGAGGACCCGACGACGACCGGCGTCGACCTCGTTGCCCAGGTCCTGCTCTCGTCCCTCACACGTCGACCTCGCTCCTCACACGTTGACCTCGTTGCGTGAACGAACGAGATGGAAGACCGACGAACGAGATGGAAGGTAGAGGGACGAGATGGAGGGCTGAGGCTCGTTCCTGGCACGTCGATCTCGTTGCCCAGGTCTTGATCTCGCTTCTCGTACGTCGATCCCGTTCCGCACACGTTGATCTCGTTGCGTGAACGAACGAGATGGAGGGCCGACGAACGAGATGGAAGGCCGAGGAACGAGATGGACGGGCTCGGCGCGCGCCGTCCAGGCCCCTGCCCTGAAGACCATGACGTCAGGCCATGAGCCGGGGTGCCGCCGGGGAGCTGACGCCCGTGTTCGCAGTGTGGTCACCAGCGGCGCGCGCGAGCGGCGGCCCGGGCCCGTCCACACCTGAGCGGCGACGGGGGCAGGGCACGAGGCGACCGAGCCCCTGGCACCAGGAGAGCCCACGGCGCGCAGGGCGGGCTCATGGCCTGCTCGCGACCGCGCCCTGGCCCCGCGGGTGTCCACGCGGCGGACATGACCGGCCCACACGCCCGACCCGCCGGGAGGAGTACGGCATAATCGCACGCCTCCGGGCCGGGGCGTCAACGGCATCCCCGGCTCATGCCCGCCGCGTGGACACCAACGGCGCGCGAGCCGCACCTGAGCCCGCCCACGGACAACGAGCCGGCAGGAGCACCAGGGCCTCCAGGCCGACAACTTCCACGGGCCCGGTGGGCGGCCGGCCGGCCGGAGAAGACCATCCCCAACACCAACCCGAAGTGTCACCCCCACAAACACCCGAACTGTCACCGATGCCCTGAGACATCACAGTTTGCGCTGGATGTCACGAACCACGAAAGCCCCGTCCCACGGGAAGTCGGCTGGATAGAACTCGGCGTAGTCATGCTTGGCGTTGTCGATCATGTCACAACCATTCTGGTGCTGTAAGTGCGCCTGTGGGTCGAGCGTCAGGACCAGTGGAACGCTGTCCTCGGACAAGTAGGGGTGACCGGGGTAGTGCTCGACATGCATTCCCACATACTCTCGGCCGTCGTCCAGCAGGAACTGGACCGTGTCCACGAGCCAAGACCGAGTTTTTTCTGGCCCCTTGAGACAGAGCGTTTCATCACGGACCTCGACGATCAGTTTGTCGAACGATGCTGAACGCCACGCCAGCGCGTATATCGGAGGAAAGTCCCCCTGTGTCGTGGGGTTGCATCGAAGTTTGTCGACAGGATTGCTCAGCCAGTCCAGCATTTCCAAGAAGCTTTCACGATCTCCGTCGATGAGTACCTGGGGGAACGTGGATTCCTGGGTGAGGGCAAGCTGGCTCTTCGTGCGTCTCTCAGTGGTCACGAGCATTGTCCGACGTGAATTGGGAATTGCCGTCAGGTGTATTGCTCACCTCGGCACTGCACGCCCATGTCATGGCCATTCGGGTACGGTGTATCCGGTGCTGGAATCTCCTTGTCATCTCGACTGTCCTGTAGTTGTGTCGTCGCTCGGTGGGTGGGTGCGTGTGGTGCAAGATGATGGAATTGGGGTTTTTCCAGCATGTCGACGAAGAAGTTTCGCATGGTCATTCGCAACTCTCCGTCCGGCCAGACACCAAGGCAGGCAACGCGAACTCGTTCCCCCGGTTGTGGCCAGTATTCCTCGTCGCACAGCTCGGGGTCGTTGTTCACCAAGTCGGCACGAACCATTCCCGTGTCTCCCGAATCTTCCAGCCGAACTTGGATCTCCTTGGCTCGATGCTCTGTCACCACGCCCCATTCCGGCGCCGAAAGACCTTGCGGACGCGAGTTTCGCCCCGAGAGCACTTCAGGCACACCGCGCTCCAAAGCAGCGAATGAAAGCTGCCCCTCTTTCCACGAAGGAAATCGCTTGACCAAGATGCTCTGCCCCAGATCAGGCCAGTACTCCTGATTGCGATACAGCATCACCTCGCTTGCCGCCCCAATCCCACCAGCCCAACGGCTCCAGAGCCATCAAGCTGGACTTCATAGCCCCACGGATGATAGGCGAGGACGACCCCACGCTCAATCCCCTTGTCCATGTGTGCTGCCTTTCGGGGACAGGGGCCACAGCTCTGCCGACTCCTTCGGCCACGGCACCGAGATCGCCAACAGGGCCCCATCTCGCCCGATCGTGACCGCGACGTCCTCTGTGGTCAAGTTGGCCTCAGGCTGCCCCTCACCAATCCAGACGGTGAGGCAGTTGTCGTCCACCGAGCTCGCGAGCGAGAGGGACATGTCCACGTTACGCTTGGCAGGCTCCCGATAGTCGGGAGTCACCTTACAAGGCCACATGTCCCGGTCAACAACGGGCGTGCCCGCCTTGGCGGGAACCCCGTGCAGGGTCCGCCCTCGGCCATCCTCCTGCGGCAGGTCAATGATCACGAACCCGATCAGCGCCCCAGTGTCGGGATCGATCTTCAGCTCGACGAAGCCGTCAGCAGGTTCCCTGATGAACAGGTACAGGGGTGCGTCGGAGATGACGCTGTCCCATTCCATCATCAGCGGAACCCACCGGTCGGTCTCGATCAGGGTTCCCGTGGATGGCGCCACCCCTACGGTCCGCACCACGACACCCGTCTCCACGTTCATGCACTTCAACGCTACAGGGTGGCGAGCCAACCTGCGCGGTGCTGAAGCATGACGACCTCCTCGCCCTGACTCTCCCGGATTCCACCCACCGACGACGCCGCCTCCTGGATCGCCTCTGGGGTGCCGAAGATCACCACACCGCTGACCGGATGATTGTTCAGCGGCACCACGGACATCAGGCCGATCTGCGGCAGCAGCCCAAGCAGGGCTTCCTTGACTGATCTGCCGACGACCTCATGGTTCGCTCCGTCATATGGCAGGTAGTTCCGCGTTGCCCACCACAGCAGGCCAGTGGTTGCCTTGACGAACCGCTGACCTGCGTCAGCATCAGCTGAGGCCGCCAACCACCAGCCCGAACGTGGGCCATACAGCGGACCTTGCAACAAGTGGTGGAGTTCCTCGGTGCTGAGAGTGATCTGCCACCACTCCATGCATCGGTGGAACTTGGAGTCGTCCTCATAGATCAAGCGTCCCAGCCGCGCCATGGTTGACGCCTTGTACTGGCTGGTCCAACTCGATGGCTCCGTTGGGCCTTGTCCCTGGTTGTTGGACACGCTGATTCCGGCCCTTGGGGCTGGGGAGAGCGGGATGATCTGGTGATGGCCAGGAAGACCTGCACCGGGGAGTTCCGGCGTCAGGGCGTGGACTTGTACGAGTCGACGCCGGGGGCCACGCTGCGCTGCATCGCCGAGGATCTGGGCGTCACCCGCGCGATGCTGCGCCAGTGGCTGGCGTTGCACGGCACGGGACGCAAGACCGGCGCTGACGGGGCGCCCGCCGCCAGCCCTCTGAGGCCGGGCGCCGGCGGTCGGGCCACCGGCCCGGCCCCGGGTGCCAAGGAGAGCCCGGCCGAGACGATCGCGCGTCTGGAGGCCGAGAACAGGGACCTGCGGGCCCAGACGGCCAGGCTGAGGACCGAGCGTCAGATCCTGCGTCAGGCGGCCAAGTATTTCGCGGGGGAGATGGGCTGGTGAACCGCTTCCAGTTCGTCGAGGACCACAAGAGCGCCTGGGGCGTCAAGCGGTTGTGCCAGGTCATCGGGATCGCCCGCTCCTCGTTCTACGCCTGGCGGGCAGGCGCACCCAGGCGGGCGGCACGGGCCCAGGCGGACGCGGCCCTGGCCGCGCGCATCCAGGCCCTGCAGGACCCCGCCCGGGGCGGGGACCGCGCCTACGGCGCCCCCAGGATCACCGCTGACCTCAACGAGGGCGCACCGCCAGACCAGCGGGTCAACCACAAGCGAGTAGCCCGGGTCATGGCCGCCTTCAACCTGGCGGGCACCTGCCTGCGCCGCCGGGTCAGGACCACGCGCAGCGACCAGGCAGGGCGCCGCTTCGATGACCTCATCGGCCGGGACTTTCGCACCGGGCAGCCCAACCGCAGGTACGTCGGCGACATCACCTACCTGCCGGTCCGCGACGGCCCCACCCTGTACTTCGCCTCGGTCATCGACCTGGGCTCACGCAAGCTCGCCGGCTGGGCGCTGGGCGAGCACATGCGCACCGGGCTGGTCGAGGAGGCCCTCAAGGCCGCCTGCGCCCAGCGAGGCGGCCTGGCCGGGGCGGTGTTCCACTCCGACCACGGCTCGGTCTACACCTCCAAGGCCTACACCGCCCTGTGCGAGCGCCTGGGCCTGACCCAGTCCATGGGCGCTGTCGGCTCCTCCGCCGACAACGCCTTGGCCGAGTCCTTCAACGCCGCCCTCAAGCGAGAGCTCCTCGCCGGCCGCAAGACCTTCCCCGACGCCACAACGGCCTACAGGAGCGTGTTCCACTGGGCCAACCGCTACAACACCCGCAGACGCCACAGCGCGATCGGCAACGTCCCTCCCAACACCCACGAGACCGCTACACTGACAACCGCCGCATGAAACACACCCCGTGTCCACACAACGGGGTCAAAGCCCGTTCCAGCCTTGTATCGGCTCGTTCCCGCGATGAACCAGCCCAGCTCCTTGCCCCATTCCGCCATCAAACGACCGAACAGGCCCTCCGGTACGGCGTCGTCGCCCAGCAAACCACAGCGCATCAACAACGCCGTCAACGGGGCGGTAGGGCCACCAGTCCTTGCACTGGATGTCGCGGATGACGAAGGCCCCGTTGAAGGGGAAGCCTTCGGGGAAGAAGCCTTCGGAGTAGTCGGTGTTGTTGTCGATCACGTCACAGCCATTCTGGCGCGGTGGGGGCACCGGTGAAGGTGCCCGCCGCAATCCGCATGGACCACGGACGGAAAGGATCACCCGAGAAGGCCTCTACACACCGACCATCAGACAAGTGCAGCACGGGATCACAGTTCGTGATGGCACTCTGTGATGTCACCTCCTGCACGCTCAGATCCACCAGATCATCCACGCGCTCCCCCACGCCCGGAGTGGACCACGCATAGGCAAGCGTTCCATCAGAGTTCAGCACACGCCACCCGGGAGCCGTGATGAAGACCCACTCCTCACCTGACAGGCGTAATCCCTCGGAAGCTGACACGGCTTCACCGATCTCCAACGGACCAACTTCTTGAACCCGCTCAGCAAGCTGCACCACCATAGGAGACCCTGGCCGCGGACCCGCAGCGGCATCCTCAAGCACCTGCGGGTATGCCGCCGTCATCTGCTCGAAGGTCACATCCAATGCCCACGTTGTGTCTGATGGCCACCCCATCAGCGACCCCAACCCACGCAACCAGTCCGCGAACTCATGGAACTCAGCCTCATTGTCAGGCGTCAGCCCGAACGCACCACCAGAAGAGTCCGCATGCGAATCGTCCAGCCTCCTGACGATGTCAACGAACTCCTCGCGATGCTTCGTGAGGTGCTCCATGGGCATCGCCCGGAGTGCCCGCATCGCAGCCAACTCGGCCGAAGCGTCCATCACCGTCGGCATGTCTTGGAACATGCGAAGTTTTTTCATGCTGATCTCCGCTGTCTCATGTGTGCTCGTGGTCTTCAACACCCTGCAGAAGTGTGCGCACGTCGTTGTCGTCAAGGATGAAGGGGCGCAGTAGGTCACGTAGCACCTGCCCGCCATCCTCCCGTGCCAGCTGGATGAGTGCCGGATCCTGGACGAGTCTACGTGTCACGACCCCCTGCTCCGGCCGGTTCCGCCACAGCAGCCAAGCCTGGGGGTCGGATTTTCCGGCTCGCTGTCGTTCTGCCCTTCGTTGCTGTTGCTCGGCGATGGCTTGGACGTGCAGATCAATCACGATGGGGGACTGCCACAGCAGTGGGTCGTTGGGCTCGTCGGCGAATCTTGCTTCATGCAGAGCCTTCACCAACGCAGTCACTTCCGCGTCCGAGCATTCTTCCCAAACGATCATGCGAGTCACCCCGAGAACAACCGAGACAGCGTCTTGAACTTCGAGATCGTCACGGAACCAGTTCCATCGTGTTCATCACTACAGAGTGGCGAGCCAGCCAGCTCGGTGCCAAAGTTTGACGACCTCCTCACCTTGGCTCTCCCGGATTCCTCCCACCGACGCTGCTGCCTCTTGGATCGCCTCAGGGATCCCGAAGAACACAACGCCGTTGACTGGATGGTTGTTGAGGGGGACAACGGACATCAACCCGATCTGCGGGAGGAGTCCGAGGAAGGCTTCGATGACAGATTCGTCAACAACTTCATGGGTTCGCCCTTGGTAAGGTAGATAGTTCCTGGTCCCCCACCACAGGAGGCCGGTGGTTGCCTTCATGAAGCGTGGTCCAGCGTCTGCTTCCGTTGAGGCTGCCAGCCACCAGCCGGTGCGTGGATGGCGTAGTGGGCCCTGAAGCAGTGCGTGAAGTTCCGTTGCGTTCGGAGTGATCTGCCACCATTCCATGCTGCGGTAGAACGGGAAGACGTCCTGACGGGGCTGATAGTTCAGCTTGCCCAACAGTTTGGCTGTCGAAACGTCGTTTTCTCTGGTCCAGCTCAGCGGTTCGCGATCAACCTGGTAGTACGTCTCTCCCGCGACGAACCAGTCCAGCGCCTCGCCCCATTCGGTCATCAGACGGCCGAACAAGCCATCGGGTAGGGAGTCGTCGCCGAGTAGCCACAGGGCATCGACCTGGCCGTCGATGGGCCGGTAGGGCCACCAGTCCTTGCGTTGGATGTCGCGGACCACGAAAGCTCCATCCCAAGGGAACCCCTCAGGGTATCCATCACGCTCGTCCATCATCCTCCTGCTGGGTAATAGTAGTGGCCATAACCTTCCGGGCCATGGTAGTGCGGTGGAGCCACCTCAGGTGGCGTTCTGTCATTGAATCTGTGCCCACTCGCATGGTGTGCGATGTCGCGCGCCTGGCCTAGGGACCCGTCAGGGTTTTGCCACATGACATCCACCTGCTCCCACGGTTCGCCCTTGGGACCGATGAGGTTCGGGTTGTTGCCGTACTGCGGCTTCGCATGGACCGCCATTTCATCTAGCGGGATATCCGCAGGAGCACCATGAGCCACCGCAGCGGCGTGAAGTGCTTCCTCTCTAGTGTCGAAGTCGAAGTCACGTCCTGGCTTCCGTGGGACGGGGACGCAGTCGTCGTTGTTGTGCACCAGGATCCACGTCTGGTGCTCGGTGGCCACGTGGTAGTTGTGGTGGCCGTCGACCTCGATGTTGTACACCGTTTGGCGGCGGCCTGTGGACTGGATGCTCTGTGCCTCGACGGTGTCGCCGTCGGGGGTGCGGAGCTGATCGCCCTCGTGGAGTTCCCCTGCCGGGGATCCCGGCACGGCCCACGTGGGAGCGGTGCCGCAGGCGGTCCTGGACCAGGGCGCGGACGCCGCGCTGCCGCCACGGCGGCTGGTGCGGGTAGGGGTGAGCACAGGCCTCGTCTTCCTCGTGGTCCTGTCGCTCGCACCCACGCTGTGGCTCATGGCGACGGCGACCTTCTGCGTCGGCCTGGCCAACGGGCTGGTCGCGCCGGGCTACAGCGCGGGCGGCTCACTGGCGGTCAGGGCCGAGGAACAGGCCGCCGTCGCGGGGGTCCTCAGCGCGTCGGCGTCGGTCACCTGGATCTTTGCGCCGGTGATGGCAACAGCCCTGTACGGCTGGCACCCGGACGTGCCCTTCGCCCTCGCCCTGGCGGTCCTGTCGCTGAGCGCGGCGACCGCCTGGTTCAGCCCCGCGCTGCGCAGCCAGCACCGCCAGGGCAAGGAGGATCAGGAGTACTTCTCCTCGAAGTGACGCTCCAGCGACTCCAGGGAGTGGCCGAAGGTCTCCGGCAGGAACCTGGCGTAGAAGGCCAGCGTGCCGGCGTTGATCACCGCGAAGACGAAGAAGGTGTTGCCCTGCACCGCCGCGATGAGGTTCGGGAAGGCGAAGGCCACGATCACGTTGCCCATCCAGTTGCAGAACACCGCGACACCGTTGGCCAGGCCGCGCACCCGCATCGGGAAGATCTCCGAGAGCATGAGCCAGAAGGTCGGGCCGATGAAGCACTGCATCGAGAACAGGAAGGTGAGCATGAACAGCAGCACGAGGTAAGAGCGGGCCGTTGACTCAGGCAGGAGGAACATCGAGCCGAGCAGAATGAGCGAGAGGACCACGCCCGTCTGGCCGATGAGCATCATGCGCCTGCGAGGCAGCCTCTTGAGCAGGCCGATACCGATGGACACCGCCACGACCGACACCACGCCGTTGGCGATCGTGGCGACGAGAGCCGCCTGAGTGCCCAGGCCCGTGGTCTGAAGGATCGTCGGGGCGTAGTACATGATGCCGTTGACCCCGGTGAGCTGCGACAGTGCCGCCAGACCGATGCCGATCGCAGTGATCTTGCCGATCCACGGCGTCGCCAGATCCGCCCATGAGCCGGTGCCAAGCGCGGCCTCCTCCTCGACACGATGGAGGATGTCCTTGCCCTCGGCCTCGACGCCGTCGGCCATACGCACCTCGTTGAGCACCCTCCACATGTCGGCCACGCGCCCCCGGCTCGCCAGCCAGCGTGGTGACTCGGGCAGCAGGTGCATGCCGATCCACAGCCCGATGGCCGGGATCGAGGCGATGACGAGCATCCAGCGCCAAACGTGGGCCTGCGGCCACATGACGGCGATGAAGGCGTTGAAGGAGTACGCGAGCAGCTGGCCGGTGACGATCATGAGCTCATTGCGCGCCACCATGGTGCCGCGGATCGTCACCGGTGCCATCTCGGAGAGGTAGACGGGAACGGTCGCAGAGGCACCGCCGACGGCGAGGCCCAGGAAGAACCGGAAGCCCACCAGGACCGAGTAGTTCGGGGCCAGGGCGCAGCCGAGTGCACCGATGAGGAAGATGATGGCGACGGTGTAGATGTTCTTCTTGCGTCCATACCGGTCGGAGAGCCTGCCGCCCACGATGGCGCCGATGGCGGCGCCCATCGTGAGGGAGGAGGTGACAATTGATTCCTGGAAGGGCGACAGTCCCAGTCCCCCTTCCTCGGCGCCACGCGCGAGGAAGGGCAGGGCGCCGGAGATGACGCCGGTGTCGTAGCCGAACAACAGACCGCCGAGGGTGGCGATCGTGCGGATGGTGAACAGCCGCGCGTCGACCCGCTTGACCTCCGCGGGGGTTCCCGCGTCAGGGTGAGGGGCCGGTGCTGCCGCACTCGTGTACTGGCTCATGGCTGCGCCTCCACCGTGAAGGTGCGGATGAACTGGTCTAGGGCCTGGTCGGAGGCGCTGGTCGAGCCGGCCGGGGCGCTCGGGTCATCGGCGCCGGCGGGTCCCCAGGCGAAGGCCTCCATGCCGATGTTGCCGCGGTAGCCCATGTCTGCCAGGGCCAGGGCGACGTTGCGGTAGTTGACCTCGCCGGTGCCGGGCTGGGCGCGGCCGGGCACGTCCGCCACCTGCAGCTCACCGATGTGGTCCAGGGCCTGGCGGCACAGCTCGATGAGGTTCCCCTCGCCGATCTGAGCGTGGTACAGGTCGAGGTTCATCTTGAGGTGCGCATCGTCGACGGCGCTGACGAGGGCCAAGGTGTCCTTGGCCAGGGCGAAGGGGGTGCCGGGGTGGTCAACGGGCAGGTTGAGGTTCTCCAGGGTGAAGACCCGGCCCTCGCGTCGTCCGAGCTCGGCCAGGCGGCGGCAGGTGTCGGCGGCGCGCAGCCAGTCGCCGGGGGTGGGGTGTGCGTTGGCGACGACGGGGATGCCGCCCTCCCCCAAGCCTGTCCCGTGGAAGTTGAGGACGGGGCAGTCCAGGGTGTCGGCGGCCTTGAGGGAGTCCTCGGCGGTGGCGAGCATGTGCGTCACGCCGTCGTCGGTGGTCAGGTCCCCCTCGACGTATCCGGTCATGGAGACCACGCGCACGCCGTCGGCGCGGCGGGAGGCCAGGGCGTCCAGGTCCTTGGTGGTCCAGTCCCAGATCTCCACGCCCAGGCCGCGCGCAGCGATGGCCTCGACACGGTCCATGAAGGGCTTGTCCTGGTAGATCATCTCCGCGCAGGCCGCCAGGGTGAAGGCGTTGGTCGTGGGCACGCTCAGGATGCTCATCGGGCGACCTCCGTGAGGGCGACGGTCCGGGACTGCTGGACGGACAGGATCGCGGCGCGGGCGATCTCCAGCGCCTTGACGCCGTCCTCACCCGTGGGGATGGCGACGTCGGCCCCGTTGCTGGCCTCGACGAAGGCGGCGAACTCGGCGACGTAGGCCCCGTGAAGCAGGTCGGTGTCGGCTCGTGAGGTGTCGTAGGAGACCCCGGCCGGGCCGTAGTACTCCATGTCGCTGGTGCGCCCGGAGCCGGCGACGGCCATGCCGCCGTCGCCGAAGACCTCACCGCGCACGTCATAGCCGTAGGTCGCGCTGAAGGAGGCCTCGGCGGTGGCGAAGGCGCCGTTGTCGAAACGCAGGTGGACCACCGAGGTGTCGAGGAAGCCTGCGTCCCGGGCGTCGGGGCGCACGAGGGCGTCGGCGTGGGCGGTGACCTCGGTGACCTCGGAGCCGGGGTTGAGGAAGCGCAGCGTGTCGAAGTCATGGATGAGGGTCTCCAGGAAGATCGTCCACAGCGGAGTCCGTGCGGGGTCGCCGCCGTAGGGCCCCGGGTCACGGGTGAGGGAGCGCAGCAGCTGCGGGGTGCCGACGCGTCCGTCGTCGACGGCTGCCCGTGCGGCGACGAAGCCGGGGGCAAAACGTCGGTTGAAGCCGACCTGGAGGATGACGTCTGCCTCGCGGGCCGCGGCTACGCACTCGTCGGCCTCGCTCAGCTCGGTGGTGATGGGCTTCTCGGTGAAGATGTGCTTGCCGGCTCGGGCCGCCTCGATGATGAGGTCGCGGTGCAGGGCTGCCGGGGTGGTGATGACGACGGCGTCGATCTGCGGGTCGGTGAGGACGGCTGCAGTCTCCGACTCGGGGCGCGCTCCCGTCTGCTCGGCCACGGTGGTGGCGGCGTCGGTGCGGGGGTCGACGACGGCGACGAGGGTCGCTGTGTGCAGGTCGTGGGCGATGGCGTTGGCGTGGTGGGTGCCGATGCGTCCAGCACCGATGAGTGCTGTTCGCAAGGGCTTCGGGGGTGTCATGGTTCTTGACTCCTTCGTCATGGTCTGGGTGAAGAAGCCGGGCCCAACAGCGTCCTCGCTGCGGGTCCCGGCGACGTTTGCGACGGTAGTACGTTGCAATGACGCTAGAACATGAGCTCACGAAGTCTGCGTCATCAACCGAGGGTTTTCATTGCCATACCAACGTTTATACGACAGAGTCTTTCGACGGAACGTTCTATAATTCTCATCATGCAATCGCGTAGAGTGCGGCCAGGACGCCGCCCGCCACTGTGGCGGCGCACACACGATTGGGTGTGCCGGGCACGCAGTGACGCACAGGGACGGAGGACCACATGGCCGAGGGGGGCAAGGGCAGGAGAGTGACCCTGGTTGACGTCGCCCGGGAGGCCAACTGCTCGGTGTCCATGGCCTCGATCGTCATGAGGGACGCGGCCGGCGCCTCCGACGAGACTCGGCGTCGTGTCAAGGCCGTCGCCAAGCGGCTGGGGTACCGCACGGACCAGCGGGCACGGGCCCTGCGCTCGGCACGCTCGGGCCTCATCGGGGTGACCTTCGCCGTTCACCAGCCCTTCCACGCCGCGCTGGTCGAGAGCCTCTACCACGCGGCCGAACGCGTCCCCACGCACCGCCTTGTGCTGTCCGCGGTCATCGACACGATCGATGACCGCCGTGCCGCCGAGACCCTGCTGCGCGACCGCGTCGACGCACTCATCATGGTGGCGCCATCGACGGGGGTGGCGCGCCTGCGCGTCCTGTCCGACGAGGTGCCGGTGGTCACGGTCGCCCGCCCGATCTCCTGCGCGGCGGTGGACATCATCAGGATCGACGACCGCGGCGGGGTGGGCCTCGCGGTCGACCACCTGGTCTCCCTCGGGCACCGCAGGATCGTCCATGTCGACGGCGGGGCGGCGCCGTCCTCCGCGGAGCGCAGCGCCGGGT
Source organism: Actinomyces respiraculi (assembly GCF_014595995.2). NCBI lineage: Bacteria > Bacillati > Actinomycetota > Actinomycetes > Actinomycetales > Actinomycetaceae > Actinomyces > Actinomyces respiraculi. Next base: position 857,250 of record NZ_CP063989.1, on the reverse strand, counting down.
ACCTGGAGGCGATGGGCTCGCACGGGCTGAGCGGTGAGGCCGAGATACTGCCGGGCGGCCTGGAGCAGGAGCACGGCCTGGCGGCAGCCGCCACCATGGTGGTGCGGGCGCAGGCCGCGGGCGGGCTGGAGCACCTGCCGACCGGCGTCGTCGCCTTCAACGACCGGGTGGCCGGTGGCATCGTGCTCGGCCTCCAGGCGGCCGGGGTGCACGTGCCGGTGCAGGTCAGCGTCGTCGGCTTCGACAATGCGCGACGGGCGCATGCCGGGCCGGTGTCGCTGACGACGATCGACCAGAACCCGGACCTCATGGCCCGGCTGGCGCTGGAGCGTGCGATCGGTCGCGCCGCGAACAGCTACCTGCCGACCGAGCAGGTGATCGTGCCGCGTCTGGTCGCCAGGGACTCGACCGCGGCCGCGCCCGGGCAGCGCTGATCAGCCCGGCCAGCGCCGAGAGTCCTGGGTCAGCCCAGGAGCCCCTGGGCGGTCAGCCAGTCCTTCGCGATCTTCGCTGACTCCAGCCCCTCGGAGGTCGAACGCTTGTTGAGCGCGCGCAGCTCGGAGGAGGTCAGGGCCGCCTGGACCTGCTCGACAGCCGTGCGCACGGCGGAGGGCAGACCGTCGGCCACGACGGGAACGACGTTCTGGGGCAGGATCAGGCCCTTCGGGTCCTCCAGGACGGTCAGGCCGTTGTCCTCGATGGCGGGGTCCGAGGTGTAGATGTCCGCGACGTCGACGTCGCCGTCGAGAAGGGCCTTGACGGTCAGCGGGCCACCGGAGTCCTCCACCGGTGTCACCTCGGCGTCGACGTCGTACTCCCGCGTGAGGCCCTGCGGGCCGTAGGGGCGGGTGGCGAACTCGGAGTTGGCGGCCACCTTGACGGTGCGGCCCAGCTTCGCCAGGTCCGCGAGGGTGACCAGGCCGCGCTCCTGGGCGAGGGCGGCGGTGACCGTGTAGGAGTCCTGGTCGGTGGCCTCGGCGTGGCGGTAGGCGGTCAGGCCCTGGGGCAGCGCCTTGACGAGGGCGGCGTGCAGAGCGTCGGCGTCGGTGGCGGAGGTGTCGCCGTCGAGGTACTGCAGGAGGTTGCCGACGTACTCGGGGATGACGTGGATGGAGCCCTTGGTCAACTCGGGCATGTAGATCTCGCGCTGGCCGATCTGGAACTGGCGGTCGACGTCCAGGCCCGCGTGCTCGATGGCCTGGGCGTAGATCTCGGCGAGGATCTCGTTGGAGTAGTACTGCTGGGATCCGACGACGATGGTTGTCAGGGTGCTGTTGTCCCTGCTGGCACTGCCTCCGGACGGCGTCTCGGACAGCGGGTCGGAGGAGGAGCAGGCGGCCAGGACGGTAGCGGCGGCGAGCGCGCCCGCGCCGGTGAGCAGCGAGCGGCGTGTGAGGGTGTTCATCATCATCAGGTGTCCTTTCGGGGACGGGAGCCTGCCGGTACGGCGAGCCTCTGGAGAGGAAGGAAGACGATGTCACTGACCAGGGCCAGGGCGATGACGAGCAGCGCGGAGGCGAGCATCATCGGGTAGTCCTGCGTCTTGAGACCGAGGAACATCAGCCGTCCCAGCCCGCCGGCACCCGTGTAGGCGGCGAGGGTGGCGGTGGCAATGACCTGCAGGACGGCTGCGCGCAGGCCGCCGACGAGCAGCGGGGCGCCGAGCGGGACCTCCACGCGGGCCAGGACCTGCAGCTCGGTCATGCCTGAGGCGCGGGCGGCGTCCACGGCGAGGCGGTCAGCGGACTCGACGCCCGCGTAGGCACCGGCCAGGACGCTGGGTAGGGCCAGGACGGCGAAAGCCAGCAGGGGCGCGGTCAGTCCGATGCCCAGCCAGAGGCCGAGGACGGTAACCAGGCCCAGGGTCGGCAGGGCGCGAGCCGCTCCCGAGAAGGCGGCGACGGCGTCACGGCCTCTGCCGCTGTGCCCCACGGCCCAGCCGAGCGGCACGCCGACGGCGGCGGCGATGACCACGCCCAGGAGGGAGTAAATGACGTGCTCGGTGAGCAGGTGGGCGATGCCGAGGGAGCCGGACCAGTTGGCGGGGTCGGCGATGTAGGCGAGTGCGGCGAGCAGGTTCGTCATGCTGCGGCCTCCTCGGTCTCGCCACCCGTGTTGCTCGGGCGCCTGCGCCGGGTCCACGGCATGAGCAGCCGGCCGACGGCGACGACGAGCAAGTCGAGGATGAGCGCGAGGGCGACGGTGAGGACCAGGCCGCTGAGGACCTCACTCCAGAGCCCGCGCTGGAAGCCGTCGGTGAAGAGGAAGCCGAGACTGCGCACGCCCAGCACCGCGCCGACGGTGGTCAGTGAGATCGTCGAGACGGTCACGACCCGCAGCCCGGCCAGGAGGGCGGGGCCCGCCAGGGGCAGCTCGACGGTGAGGAAGCGGCGCTCGATGCCCATGCCCATGGCGGTGGCGGCGGCGAGAGGGCCCCGGTCGACGGACTCGAGGGCCTCGACGGCGGCGGGGACCATGAGGGCCAGGCCGTAGAGGGTCAGGGCCACGATGACATTGAGGGTGTCGCGCACGCCGGTGCCGATGATGAGGGGCAGGACGATGAACAGGGCGAGGGAGGGGATGGCGTAGAGCAGTGAGGAGCCGGTGACGAGCAGGCTGCGCACGGGGCGTGACAGGCGAGCCAGCCGGGCTGCGGGCACGGCGAGCAGGAAGGTGGCGATGATGGCGGGCACTGCCTGGGTCAGGTGCGCAAGCGTGTACTGGCCGAGCAGCGGCAGGTTGGCGAGGACCCAGGTCACGAGTGCGCTCCAGCCCCGGGGCACACGTCGGTGGCGTCGGCGACCTGGCGCAGCCGGCGGGCGCGGGCGTCGTCGTCGAGTCCGAGGAAGCGCACGACGAAGTCGTCGGCCGGCGTCTGGAGCAGCTCGCTGCCCGTACCGCGCTGGGCGACCTGGGCGCCCTCGCCCAGGAGGATGATGTCGTCACCGAGGGCCAGGGCCTCGTCGACGTCGTGGGTGACGAAGACGATGGTCTTGGCCAGGCCGCTCTGGATGCGCCACAGCTCGCGCTGGAGCTCGCGGCGCACGAGGGGGTCGACGGCCCCGAAGGGCTCGTCCATGAGCAGGATCCCGGGGTCGGAGGCGAGGGCGCGGGCAACTCCGACGCGCTGGGCCTGTCCCCCGGAGAGCTCGTGGGGGTAACGCTCGGCGAGCGTGCTCGCCAGGCCAAGCATGTCCATGAGCTCGGCGGCGCGCTGGCGGGCGGTATCGCGGGGGACGCCGTCGAGCCTGGGGACGAGGGTGATGTTGTCGATGACGCGGCGGTGCGGCAGGAGCCCGGCGTTTTGCATGACGTAGCCAATGGAGCGGCGCAAGGTGACGGGGTTGCGGTCGGCGATGTCCTCGCCGTCGAGCAGGATCCTGCCTGAGGTGGGGTCGACCATGCGGTTGACCATGCGCAGCAGGGTGGTCTTGCCACAGCCGGAGGAGCCGAGCAGAACGGTGACGTGACCGGCTGCGAGTGTGGCGCCGAAGCAGTCCACGGCGGGGGCGGCGGTGCCGCGGTAGCGCTTGGTGACGGCCTCAAAGGTGAGGGCCGGGGCGTGGCGGAGGCTCGGGGCGCTGGTGCCGGGGCGCGCAGAGGAGGGCGCCGTCGGGGTGGTCATGGGGGACCTTCCTGTCGATAACGGCATCCACCGTAGTGCACACCCCCCGTTTATGTCGATTCGATGTAAACCTGGGGTAGCATGGCCCGGTGCTCGACCTCCAGATCCTCGGCCTTCTCGACGACGGCCCCCTCCACGGCTACGAGATCCGCCGCCGTCTGCTCGACCTCTCCGGCCCCGGCACCCGCTTGTCCGACGGCGCCCTCTACCCCGCGCTCTTACGACTCGAGCGCGCGGGGATGGTGACGCGCAGCCAGGACGCCGGAGCCCGCGGGCGCTCCCGCCAGGTTCTCACCCTCACAGACGCGGGCCGCGAGCGCCTGCACGCCCTCCTGCGCGACGTCAACGGCGCGGACGTCGAGTCCATGCCCCGCTTCATGATGGTGCTCGCCTTCTTATCCCACCTGCCCGATGCGGGCGAGCGCGAGGCCGTCCTCAGGCGGCGCCTGGCCGCCATGGAGACGGCCCCGGCCTTCTTCACCGACGACGGCGTCCCCCGGCGGCTCGCCCAGGAGACCGACCCCTACCGGCGGGCCATGCTCCTGATCGCTCGCGCCGCCCGCCAGGCCGAGCTCGCCTGGCTGCACGAGCAGCTGGGCGAGAGCGTCTGAGCCCCGCCCGCCTCACACACCGCCTACGCCGTCGGCGCCGGTGGGCTGACACCCCCAGGCCATGAGGTCGGATGCCCAACGAGGCGCGCCCGACCGCCTACTCGGGCGAATCGAGTGATGTGCCGACGGCGGAGCCGCAGCGGGTCCTGGACCGGATCAGGCCAGGAGCGCCACGACTGTGGAAGCGACGGCCAGCAGCGGCAGGGCCCCCTGCTTGGCGGCCGCAACACGGTGGGGCGCCGAGGACACTCCCAGGACGAGCGCCGCTGCCAGCATCGCCCCGGTGCCGGCAAGCATGAGGGCGGCCCCGACTCCCGTGTGCCCCAGGGCCGCGAGCGCGACGCCAATCAGCGCCTGCAGGGCCAGGAAGAGGTTGTAGAAACCCTGGTTGAAGGCGTAGAAGGCGTGCGGCCGGGCCTCCTCGGGCGTACCGCCGAAGGTCGAGCGGGCCAGCGGCCCCTCCCAGGCGATGGACTCCATGTAGAAGATGAGGACGTGGAGGGCAGCGGCCAGGACGGCAAAGACCATGCCAGCGGCAAACATCACAACTCGATTCTCGACGACGAACAGACAACGACGGTTTGAACCGGACGGGTGGTTTCGCTATTCCTGCCGCCGAGTCGCTCGGGCGGCGCCAGACCGGGGCGGGTCAGGAACCGATGCCACTGCCCCTGGCGCCAGCAGCGCCGCCAGGAGTACCGGCGCGCGGGGGTCTCGCGCACCGACGCACTGCTCCACACGCCAGCGGCGCCGCCACCCTCGTACGGGGTGACGACGCCGCTGGCGGATGGGTTGGGCAGAACCTCAGTTCTCAGCAGCGCTGGGGTGGGTCATGTCCATCGGGACGACCCAGGCGTCGAACTCCTCATCGGTGACGTAGCCGAGCTCGAGGGCGGATTCGCGCAGGGACAGGCCCTTCGTGTGCGCGTTCTTGGCGATCTTGGAGGCCTTGTCGTAGCCGATGTGGCGGTTGAGAGCCGTGACCTGCATGAGGTTGGACTCGAGGTTGGCCCGGATCCGCTCGTAGTTCGGCTCGATGCCGTAGGCGCAGTTCGTGTCGAAGGAGACGCAGGTGTCGCCCAGCAGCTGGATGGACTCCAGCACGCACCAGGCCATGACCGGCTTGAAGACGTTGAGCTGGAAGTTGCCCTGGGAGCCGGCGAAGCCGACCGTCGCGTCGTTGCCGAAGACCTTCGTGGCGACCATCGTCATGGCCTCGCACTGGGTGGGGTTGACCTTGCCGGGCATGATGGACGAGCCGGGCTCGTTCTCCGGGATGATGAGCTCGCCGATGCCGTTACGCGGGCCTGAGGCGTACCAGCGCACGTCGTTGGCGATCTTCATCAGGGCATCGGCCAGCACGCGCAGCGCACCGGAGACCAGCACCAGGGCGTCGTGGGCACCCAGGGCGGCGAAGAGGTTGTCGGCCTGGCGGAACTCGACGCCGATCTCCTCGGAGATCCTCTTGGCGGTCAGGGGGCCGAAGTCCGGGTGCGCGTTGAGGCCGGTGCCCACGGCGGTGCCGCCGATGGCGAGCTCGCGGGCGCGCGAGTCGGCGTAGCGGATGCCGTCGAGGGCGAAGTCGATCTGGGCGACCCATCCGGAGATGACCTGGCCGAGGGTGATGGGCGTGGCGTCCTGCAGGTGGGTGCGGCCCACCATGACGACCTCGGCGTACTCCTCGGCCTTGGCGTTGAGGGTGTCGCGCAGCTGGAGGACACGCGGGTACATGCGCTGGAGCTCGTCGACGACGGCGATGTGCATGGCGGTCGGGAAGGTGTCGTTGGAGGACTGGCCGCGGTTGACGTGGTCGTTGGGGTGGACGGGCGTCTTGGAGCCCATCTCGCCGCCGGCGAGCTCGATGGCGCGGTTGGAGATGACCTCGTTGGAGTTCATGTTCGACTGCGTGCCCGAGCCGGTCTGGAAGACGACGAGCGGGAAGTGGGAGTCGAGCTCACCGGAGATGACCTCGTCGGCGGCCGTGGCGATGAGCTGGGCGATGTCGCCGGGAAGCTCGCCCAGCTCGCCGTTGGCGAGGGCGGCGGACTTCTTGAGCACGCCCATGGCCTTGATGAGCGGGCGGGTGAGCACGAAGGTCTCGCGACCGATGTCGAAGTTCGTCAGGGAGCGCTGCGTCTGGGCGCCCCAGTAACGGTCGGAGGCGACCTCGACGGCGCCCATGGAGTCGGTCTCGGTGCGCGTGGTCGCGCTGGTCTCAGATGCCATGATCCCAGGCTATCGGGCCGGGGACGTTCGTAGGCGAGGACGGGCGTCCTACTGCCTGCACTGCCAGCACTGCCAGCACTGCCAGCACTGCCAGCATCGTGACCTGACGACGTCGCGCCCCGGCGGCCGAGGGTGGCGCGGGAGCCGCCGGGACGCCGTCGGGAGCTGCGGGGGCGCCGTCGGACACCGCCCAGGACTCAGGAACCGGTCACCACGCCTGCTCCGCCCTCTCAAGCGCACCCCAACTCCTGGGTCCTTCGTCCCCCCAGCCACCACGGGCGAGGCGGCGCCGCGGCCGACGGCGAGGCGGACGGAGCGCCACGCAACTGACTCGCGGCGGAAAACGGACTGCAATCTCGCCGATGTCGCATGCCGACGAGCCACCACTCCCCCGGGGGCACAACCACTGAGAGTTGGCGTCGCGCCCAATCCACGCACGAGGCACCACTCCCCCGGGGGCACAACCCATCTGAACAACATGGGTGTGCATTCCGACACATTTAGGACCAAATACCCCTATCGTGGGCACCTATGCGTCCGGTCTACCCCGCCTGCTCTCCCCACCCACGTCCCGCAGGAGATGAACATGAGCGTTCCCCATACCCTGACATCCTCCTCCAAGGCGCCAGCTGTCAACGAGGACCTTCCCGACAAAGCCACAGTCCGTCGACGGTTGATCGGCTTGTTCGTCGGCCTGGCCCTGGCTGCGCTGGCCTACTACCTGTTCCCGGCCGGCGGCGCAGAGCAGGTCAACGAGGTGGGCCGGGCCGCAGCCGAGGCAGCGGACAAGCCCTACACCGACGTCACCGACACCGGGCTGCGCACCGTCGCAGCCGCCGCGATCCTCATGGGCGTGTGGTGGATGACCGAGGCGATCCCGCTCGCCGCCACCGCGCTCCTGCCGCTGGTGCTGTTCCCGGCCATGCAGGTGTCGACCTTCAAGGAGACGGCCGCACCCTACGCGTCGGAGACGATCTTCCTGTTCATGGGCGGGTTCATGTTGGCCCTGGCCATGCAGCGGTGGAACCTGCACCGGCGCATCGCGCTGGGCGTGGTGATGGTGGTCGGCACCAAGCCCCGGCAGCTGATCCTGGGATTCATGATCGCCACCGGATTCCTCTCCATGTGGGTGTCCAACACGGCAACGGCCGTGGTCATGCTCCCCATCGGCATGTCCGTGCTCGCCCTGGTCTCAGACCTGGTGGGCGGCATCGACAAGATCAAGAAGTTCTCCACCGCCTTGATGCTCGGCATCGCCTACGCCGCCTCCATCGGCTCGGTTGCCACGATCATCGGCACGCCCCCCAACGCCCTCCTGGTGGCCTACCTTTCCGAGAACCACGGCATCCACATCGGATTCGGCCAGTGGATGATCCTGGGCGCCCCGCTCGCAGTGACGCTCATGGGTTTCGCCTGGTGGCTCATGGCCTTCGTGCTGTTCAAGCCTGAGGTCTCGGAGATCCCGGGCGGCCGCGAGCTCATCGCCCAGCAGTGGAAGGAACTGGGCAAGATGTCACGCGGAGAGGCACTGATGGCCGTCATCTTCGTCCTGACCGCCGTCTCCTGGGTGTTCGTGCCCATCTGGCTGGACAAGATCGGCTCGGAGCTGAAGATCCCGGACGCTCTGATCGCCATGACCTGCGCCGCCCTGCTGTTCCTCATCCCGGCGGACAGCAAAGGCCGGCGCCTGCTGGACTGGAAGTCCGCCAACGAGCTGCCGTGGGACGTGCTGCTCCTGTTCGGCGGTGGCCTGTCCCTGTCCTCCATGTTCGGCAAGCTGGGCTTGTCGGTGTGGATCGGTGAGCAGGCCAAGGGACTGGGAACGCTGCCGATCGTGGTGATCGTGGCAGCGGTTGCCACGATGATCATCTTCCTGACCGAGCTGACCTCCAACACGGCCACGGCCGCCGCGTTCCTGCCCATCATGGGCGGCGTGGCCACCGGTATCGGCATCACCTCGGACAACCCGATGAACATTCTGCTGCTGGTGGTCCCCGTGGCCCTGTCCGCAACCTTCGCGTTCATGCTGCCCGTGGCCACTCCCCCGAACGCCGTGGCCTACGGCTCCGGCTACATCAAGATGGGAGACATGGTCCGCACCGGCATCTGGCTGAACCTGGCGGGCATCGTCCTCATCACGCTGGCCATGCTGACGATCGGGGTGCCAGTCTTCGGGCTGACCTTCTGATCCACTCGGGGCTCACGCTCGCGCCCACCTGGCTCAGCCGGGGCGAGGCCGTGACGACCACCTGACGCGAGCCGGGGCCGATGAAAGCGCCTGAAGCGTCCTGGGTTTTGTTCCGATCTGCTTCCTCAAGTGAAGCGTCCTGGGTTTCGTTCCAACCTGCTTCCTCAAGGAGGATCGGAACATGCCCCAGAAGTACACCCCCGAGTTCAAGGCGAGGGCCCTGCCGCTCATCGAGGAACGCGGCCGGGCTTGTTGATATCAACGTGGACCAGCCCGCCCGGGCTGGTCCACTCGTAGCACGCCGGGGCCCGGCGGGGCACCACCAGCCCCGTAGCATGGTCCACCTCGGCCAGGCGAGGCACCACCAGCCCCGTAGCATGGTCCACCTCGGCCAGGCGGTGCACACGGTAACGCTTAAAAGGACCCGCCCCACCGTCGAGCGCGCCAGGCGCAGGTGCAAGGCGATGCGGCGGCCCCCACCGGCAGGGCGGTGGTGCACCGCTGGGCGCGGGCCGGCAGCCGACCCGGGCTGTGGCGGCAACGGCAGGAACACTCGCCCATGGCCTGACCAGCCCGGCAGCGCCCCACCCACCGGCCGACCGTCGTCGGCCAGACCTGCAAGCACCCAGCCACCCGACGCACAGACCAGCCCCCTCCACCACCAGACGACAACGCCCCTCAGGCGTCAAAGGAGCATCAGCGCCAGTCACGAAGGCCACCTCGGACTGTCCCGCGTCAAGTGGTTGGCAGGATTTCCTTGGATTTGAATGTTGGGATGCTCGGGTCGGCCAGTCCCAAGTGGACCTCCTTGCTCGTTCCTCGCCCATCCATCTCGTTCCTCCCCCGTCCATCTCGTTCCTCCCCCGTCCATCTCGTCCCTCCCCCGTCCATCTCGTCCCTCCCCCATCCATCTCGTCCCTCCCCCATCCATCTCGTCCCTCCCCCATCCATCTCGTCCCTCCCCCATCCATCTCGTCCCTCCCCCATCCATCTCGTTCGGTTAAGGAACGAGATCGACTTCTGGGGAACGAGATCAGAACCTGAGGAACGAGATCGACGGCAGTAGTCGAGTCCTCAGTGGGCCGCAACGGGTGCCAGCCGCGCTCAACCAAGCCCGACCATGCCCGCCACGCCAACCAGGCCCGCCACACCAGCCGTGTGCCGTGTCAAGTGGTTGGCGGGGTTTCGGGCTCTGGATAGTTGGGGATCGTCGGGTTGGCCTGTCCCAGGTGGGCCTGCTTGGGCTGGTTGCATGAGGTGGCCTCGTGTGGCTGGATCTCGTTGTGCTCGGCCCTGTGGTCCTTGGCCCGCTCAGCACAAGCATGAGTGTGTGTCGTCACTGTCGTCGGGGTGGGGCCGCTCGTGCTTCAGCGTGCCCAGGCAGCGTTCACGTGACCCGTTCTGCCCCGGACACCTTGACCCTGGTGCGCACGTGGGCCAGCGCGTGCTTGACCACCAGGTCCCGGGCTGCCCGGCGTGCCGGTTGTCGCGGCCACGCCCCCCTTGACCACCGTCACCGTGCGGGCCTGCCAGCGGCGCCAGGCCCGCACCGGGCACGCCGAGCATGCTCACAGAACCTCACGGTCGACATGCCCGCCTCCACACCGATCACCTCGAGGCCCTAAGGGCCCAGCCCGCCCCCGGCAGGCCTCTTCCACACACCCCCTGGCCTCCAGGTGCGCCTCACCCAGGGCCTGGGCCAGCCCCGCGACCCCGGCCTCCAGCTGCTCCTCCCGGGACAACGGCCCTGACCCGCCGACCACCACAACGCTCTTGCCGGCCACCAGGAAACCAGCCTTCCACCACCCGACGGACTGCACGCTGACTCTCTCCCTGCGTGCCGCCCCAGCAACGCACACCTCACCAGCCAGCACGCCAAACACGACCCGGACCCTCCTCCCCGCCAGCACCAAGGATGGCCTCCCCATGCCCACACTCTCCTCCAAGACCCACACAACAACCCCGCCACACACCCCGACGCGCGACGGGACCACACGTGAGCGTGTTAACCCACAGCCTGCCCAGGAAGCCTCCACCTACCCAACCCATCCACAACCCCCAAGGAGGTACAACTAGCGGGGTGAGGGAAACGCTGCGGGAGAGGGCCGAGCACGTACGTCAATTCTTGATCTCGATGGCGCGGCCTATACGGCATGGGATCGAGAGGAGTAAACTCACTTAAATGACAGACATTATTCCATTTGCGGTCGGGGTTGTTGGTGTCGTGGCCTTGATTGGTTTCGCGCTCTTGGTCGGGGAGGCTGTCAGCCGATATTTTCAATCTCACCTTGAAAGGTCCGATCCGCAGCCCTGGCAGCACTTTCCGGCCGTGTCGCGATACATATTGCTTGTCATACTGACGCCACTTTTGGTTTTTTTCATATATGCATTTTTCCTAACCAGCTCGACTCCAAGTGACCGTCTGCCGATTGCGGTACTTATCCTCATGGTTGCCGCTGGATACGGCTACGCGCTCCATGTGGCTTCGTATCGGATCCGAATTTATGAGGGCATTTTCCAGATCCGGTCGTTGTTCCGTAATATCGACTTCACCGCCGATGACGTCGCAGAAACCACAGAAGAATCATTAGGAAACCAAGCAATCTTCCGTGTGAGACTGAAGAGCGGCAAGAGGGTCTCGATTGACTACAACAAACTCAACCTTGGAGAGTTCCGGCAGGTCTTTCAAGAGAAGATGCGACGCCGGACCAAGAAGCGCAAATAAAGGCTAATCCTCCAGCGGAAGGACAGTACGAGCCGCCGTGCCGACGGCGTCGACCGCCTGCGGGTTGGGCTGGTGCCGGGCTTGCGGCTCACTCTGAGGCTAGCGCTGGGGTGGGTCAGGCAAGTCTCGTCTGTGCACGAGACGGAGGCGTCGGGCCTTTCGTCCGACGATGTGCGTCGCCGTCGGGTCTTCGCGGTCCGACCGTCTCGTCGACCGCCTAGCGGCCCGAATATACCGGTGGATCGGCGTATGGCTGGGTAGTTCCGAGGACGATTGCTACAGTAGCCCGTCGAGGTACCGGGATCAGCGGGGACACGAACGTGTGGCGGCTGCTGCGCACGATGCGCAAGGCGCAGACCTACCGCGTCGGCGACACCGACCCGATGAGCCGCCTCCTGCTCGGCGCCGTCGCCGAGTTCGAGCGGGCCATCATCCGCGAGAGGCGGGCCGAGGACATCGCCGCCGCCCGCGCCCGCGGCGTCTACCGCGGCCGTGCCCGATCCCTGACCGAGACCGAGGTCGCCCAGGCCAGGCAGCGCCTGGCCGCAGGCGTGCCCAAGGCCGCCGTCGCCCGTGACCTGGGCGTGCACCGCTCCACCCTCCACCGAGCACTCAGCCGACAGACTGTGGTCTGCCATAGGTTTTGTGGACAGTGACGAAAATCATGTTTGATTTAGGCTGCTGTCTGGTTGCTGTACCATTCATTGTGGACTTCGTTCGGGGTTTTGTAGCCCAGTGTTGAATGGAGTCTGGTTTGATTGTAACAGGTTTCTATCCAGTGTGTCACATCCTTGATTGCTTTGTCGCGGGTGGGGTAGATTTTCCGGTTGACTAGTTCTTTCTTCAGGGCGGCGTTGAAGGATTCAGCGGCGGCGTTGTCGTAACAGCTTCCCGTGCGTCCCAGTGATGGCTGGATGCCGTGTCGGGCCATGGCTTGGGCGTATTCTTCTGAGGTGTACTGGGATCCTTTGTCGGAATGGAAGATCGTGTGACCGGGTTCGGTCGGGCAGTTGCGTGTGGCCATGTCGAGGGCTTGAGTGACCAAACTGGTGCGCATGTGGGACGCGATGGCGTATCCGATGATCTTGCGTGAGTAGCAGTCCATCACCGTGGCCAGGTAGGCATGTCCGTCCCAGGTGGGGATGTAGGTGATGTCACCGACCCACTTGTGTCCTGGTGCCTGGGCGGTGAAGTCCCGCTGGACCAGGTCAGGACGCGTCTGGATGCCCGTGGCCAGGATCGTGGTGCGGGGTCGGGGACGGGGCTGGCAGGCCACCAGTCCTTCCTGGAGCATGATCTTGCGGACCAGCTCCGGCCCCACCTCGATGCCGTTGCGGACCAGCATCGCGTGGATCCTGCGGTACCCGTAGGTCTGTTGTGACTGGTCGAAGAAGTGCCGGATCAGCACGGTGAGTTCGTCTCGTCGTTTCTGCTGCGCGGAGAGTCCCCGACGCCGCCACGCGTAGTAGCCCGACCTGGACACATCAGCCCATCTGCACATCAGGTACACCGGGTAATTGCCTTCTTCGCGATGAAGGTAGACGTACTTGACGGCTACCGGGACTCCCGGGCGAAGAAGGCCGCTGCTTTTTTCAGGAACTCGATCTCCATCTGGGCTTCCCGCAATTGGGCCTTGACCTTCCTCAACTCCGCCAGCTCGGCAGAAGTGAGTTCTTCTCCACTGCTGTCTGGATGGGTCCTGCGCCACTTGTTCACCCAGTTCCCCGCGGTCTGGGGAACCAGCCCGTACGCTTTCGCCACCTCACTAACCGGACGCGACTTCTCGATCACCTCCGCCACGATCTGTTCCTTGAACTCATCGCTGTACCTTGATCCTGCCATGATACCGATTTTACCTCACCTGTTCGAAATGGATCAGAATTTTCATCGGTGTCCACAAAACGTGTAGCAGTCCACTGAGTGAGGGGTTGGAGAGCGGCGAGCGAGACCCAGATGATGGCAGTGACGCCCCGGCCCTCAGCCAGTGATAGCGAGTCAATGGGCTGGGTGTAGCCCGGGGTCCACCACATCCCCTGGGAATCCACCTGCCACACATCGCACTCGACGTCGAGCACGACGGAGCCGGTGGGCAGGGTGCTGAGGAGGTCGGCTGTCAGGCCGGCCGTCGTGGTCAGGCGTTGGTGAGGTAGGCCTCGAGTGCGTTGCGGATGACGGCGCTGGCGGTGGTGTTGTGCTTGGCGGCGTAGGCGTCGAGGGCGGTGTTGGTGTGCTCGGGCAGGCGGACCTGGCGACGCGCGGAGGCGCCGTGGCCGGTGGCGTGGTCGTGTCCGAGGGTGGGGTGGCCGCTCATGATCGCTCGGAGCTCGTCCTCGTCGGCGATGTCGCCTCCGCCGAGCGGCTGGCCGATGGGGTGCAGCCTGCCTTCGGTGGCCAGGGTGTCGAGCTCGTCGTCGGTCGTGGTGACGGGCAGGTGCTTGCTGATCGTGTTGTGGGTCATCGTTCCTCCCATTCGGTGTGGCCGGGTGCATACAGCAGCTAGCGCCACTTGTCTGTGGGTGCCTTCTCCGGCACCTTCTCCCGGAACACCTAGTGTCCTTGCCGGGGAGGAAGTGAGGTCAGGGAGGAGGTGGGGGCCGTGTCCAAGCCGCATGGCAAGCACGCCAAAGTCCGCAGGGGCAAGGGAACGGCCCGGAAGGTGAGCGCGCTTCTCAACTCAAGCGCTCGCCTGATCCGGGCCGTCAGTGTCCTTGTGGATGCCCTCGGTAGGTGGTTCAGCTGAGCCTCCTACCTCGGGGAGCCAACCGGTGTCCGCCGGGTGGCTCCCCTTCATTGTGCCTGTCGGCCTGCCTGTCTGGCAAGCATGGTGGGGAGTCTGGCTTCAGGCTGCGGCGTTGAGGGCTTGTCGCATGGCGTTGTCGGGTGGTGCGGTGTAGCGCTGGGTGGTGGCGACGCTGGTGTGGCCGAGGAGGCGTTGGACGGCGAGGATGTCGCGGTCGGCGGCGTAGGCGGTGGTGGCGAAGCGGTGGCGCAGTGTGTGCAGGCTCCATCCGGGTGGGAGGACTCGGCTGGCCAGGCGGGCGGCCCATCGGGGTGTGATGTGTCCGCCGTCGCGTGAGGGGAAGGCCCAGCCCTCGGGGCTGGTGGCGCACATGGTGCGGATGAGGGCGGTCAGCTCGTCGGTCAGGGGGATGAGGCGGTCGCGGCCTCCCTTGGCGTGCACCACGAGGCTGGTGGCGGTCAGGTCGTCGATGAGGTCGCGGATGTTGACCTGGACGATCTCGCTGCGGCGCAGGCCGGCGGCGCCGGCCAGGGTCAGGATGGCGCGGGTGCGCTCGTCGGCGTCGGCCAGGGCACGGCGGTAGACGGTCTCTGGGGTCGGCCTGGGTGGTGGGACGGGGCGGGAGATCGGTGGCAGCGCGTCGGCCGGGCTGGGGCGCAGCTCGATCGCGGCGTAGAGCAGGCGGATGGAGACGTAGTAGGCGTGGCGGGTCTCGGGCTGCCAGTGCTGGGCTCCGGCCCAGGTGAGCAGCTGGTCGCTGGTGACCTGGTCGGGGGGGAGTGTAGGCCAGGGCGCGTGCGAGCTGGCGGATGTGGCGCAGGCGCGTGGCGATGGTGGTCTCGCGTCGTCCCGCGGCGCGCAGGACGGTCTCGAAGCGGGCGACGGCGTCGGCCCAGGCGGTGGGTACCGGCAGGGTGCAGGGGCTGGTGTCCATGGGAGTGGATCGTGGTCGCCTGGTACGGGTACGCGAGAACGCCAGCGTTCGGCGAAACGCCGGCGTTCTATTTCCTGGTCAGCAGGGCGCTGTGCGGTGGCGGCTAGAGGGTGTGGCCCTGGTGTGTGGTCGGCGGGTCGTGGCGACGGGCGGCTCCGGTTGTGCGGTGCTGGGTGCCTGACGGTGCGAGATGGTGCTGTCAGTGAGATGGCGTGTGCGGTCGAGCTTCGCGGCGCGTTCGGCGACGTCGGCAGCGATGTACTGGTCTCGGGGCAGGAGCACGCGAGGCGGGTAGGTCCGTTCGAGGAGGTCAATGATCTGGTCGGCACTGGTGTAGCCGGCGATCCGGTACAGGAGGACGGCGTCTTCGATGTCCTTGTCCGTGCGGCCGGCGTGGACCTTCATAGCGAGCAGGTACTCGGGCGAGGGTACCTGCACGAGGAGGCTGTCGGTCTCGAGGACGGTGCGGGCGTCGGCGTCGGTGCTGGGCATGAAGCCCTTGGCGGCGTCATTGAGCCAGTCCTCCTCGAGTCCGTTCTCGGCGCCGATCTTCTCGGCGAGCTCGCGGACGATGAGGCTGGGCTGGAAGGCGGCGTCGAGGTCTCGGGTGGAGCGGGCCCGGTCGTAGGCAAGGGCCATTGCGGCCCCGCCTACGATGAAGAGCTGGGCGCTGGCCTGCCGTTGGGCGAGACGGCCGGAGAGCTCGTGCAGCAGTTGAGTGATTCTGGCCGCGTCGAGCTGCGGGCCACGGTCGCTCATGCGCGCTCCAGCCCGCGTGGGGTGATGTAGATGCCCCGCTGGCGGAAGGCCGGAGGGCTCGTGCGGCGGGCTTCGTCGCGTTCCCACGCAATGACGTCGGGGTACCAGCCGGTGGTGACTCGCCAGGGCTGACCGGCCCAGGTGGGCGCTTCCCACCCGTCGCGTTCGGCCAGGTGCTCGGCCAGGGCCGCGAAGGCGGCGTCCACCTCGATGGCGCCGGTGGGGGCGGGTTCGTCGTCGAAGAACCTCGCGCCCAGGCGGATGCCTCCGCGTCGGACGGTGGAGGCGTAGTCGTCCAGGGCCTGGATGATGCCGAAGCGCCAGACGTCTGTGAGGCTTGCTCCTCGGCGCAGGAGCATGGCGCCGTCGGCCGCTTCGCCGGCGGCTGTGTGGAGGAGACGGTGGTCGTCGGGCTTGGTCGGCCCCTGGGAGGAGGGTTCGGCCTGGGCCTGCTCGACGAGTTCACCGATGCTCAGCACGATGCCCTTGAAAGCCATGGGATCCTCCTTGCCTGTCGTCGTGGTCTGATAATGCTGCCTCTAGTGTCGCCCAGGCGCGGGGGTGAGAGCCAGGGGGCACGCTATCGATGACGACCACGTCTGACGTTACTGCGGCGTTCATTCGAGGGCGCGTGGTCGGCCGGTGGGGATCTGGCCGGCTGGGATGGGGGCGTAGGGGGCGCCGTCGTTGCGTGCCTGCTCGGTGGCCTCGACCTGGTCCATGATCAGCTCGACGATCCAGGCGTTGAGGCTGGGGCAGTGGCCCCCGTGGGCGAGGTCGTTGATCCAGGCGGCCCGGATGCGGCCGAGGTCGTGCTCGTCGAGGCGCAGCGTCATCTTCTTGACGGTGGTGGTGCGACGGGCTGTCGGTCTGCCAGCGTTCGGCTGAACGCTGGCGTTGGTCGCAACGCCAGCGTTGTTCCTAACGCTGGCGTTGAGGTTGGCGGGGTCGGGGCCGGTGGCCTTGGGGATGGGTGGGGTCGGGCGGCGGCGGGGTTGGGGCTTCATCGGGTCTCCTGGGTCAGGTGGCGGGCGACGGCGTCGAGGGCGAGCACGTAGTCGCGTCCCTCCTGGCGGGGGACGGGGACGCGGTTGGTGGCGGACGTGCTGGTCGTGTGCTGCGACGGGCTGACCGGGTTCCCCGGGGCGATGGAGGCGACCTGGCCGCAGGCCACCGTCCAGACCTGCGTGGTGCACCATCCGGGCCGCCACAAGGCTCGTGTCCCACAAGGACCGCAAAGCCGTGTGCGCCGCGCTGCGGCCGGTCTACCAGGCCGCCAACGAGGAGGCCGCCACAAAGGCCCTGGCTGCCTTCGAGGCCAGCGAGCTCGGCCAGCGCCACCCGGCGGCTCTCAGGACCCTCACCGACGCCTGGGAGCGTTTCACGCCGTTCCTGGCGTTCGCCGATGCTGCGCCGGGTCATCTGCACCACCAACAGTATCGAGTCGCTGAGCTACCAGCTGCGCAAGGTGTCGAAGAACCGGGGCCGGCTCCCCTCCGACGCCGCCGCCATCAAGCTGCTGTGGCTGGCCATCCGCAGCATTGAGGACAAGCGCGCCAGACAGCGCGAGAAGGGACAGGAACCTACCCGCCAGCACACGCAAGGCCAAGGGCCGGCTCGTGGAGGGAGCGGTGGCCACCACCTGGAAACAACCCCTCCAGCAACTGGCCCTGGCCTACCCGGAACGAATCAACCCCCCACCTATGACACAAACCACTTACACAAACACATCGACAGGCTCGCGTGATGGCCGCGGCGATGGCGCCGGCCTGGCCGGTGGCCACGGCGGCCAGCACGTCGTTGAGGGTGCGGGTGTCGTCGTCGACCTCGACGTCCAGGGTGCTGGTGGCGTTAGCCTGGGGGTCGGCGTCGACGACGAGGACCCGCTGGCCAGCGGCTGTGAGACGGGCAGCGAGGTTGACGGTCGTCGACGTCTTGCCGACCCCGCCCTTCCATCGACGACAACCGCTGAGAAAGGAGCGCCATGTCCAACAACCACACCTTCACCGAGGCCGAGCAGGCCTACTACGACCAGCTCGATGAGGACGTCACCGCCGGACGGATCCCCATCATCGGTCGCGGCACGCCTCGTGGCGGCTCACGCATCAGCGACGACGAGCTCGACGCCATCCTCCAAGGGCGCCCCAACCTCGGACACGACCACGCCACCGGACGCGGCCGCTCGCCCCGCCGACAGGTCCGCCTGCCCGAGCACACCAACAATGCCCTCGACGCGTACTCCGCCAAGCACAACACCACTGCCAGCGCCGTCATCCGCGACGCCCTCGAGGCCTACCTCTCTAGGCGCACCACCCCCGGAGCCTGACCGCCGCCGACCCCGCAGCCCATACACCAGACGTCCAAGGTCAAACTCCACCCACACCAACACCCACAAAGCCGCCACACACCAACGAAAACCAGAACCCACACCAACACGAACTGTCGTATAAGCCGGAATCGCCTTCATCCGGCCAAAACAAAGCCCGGTATCTCAGCGACTTTTCGCCTGGATACCGGGCTTTTCTGGTAGCGGGGACAGGATTCGAACCTGCGACCTCCGGGTTATGAGCCCGGCGAGCTACCGAACTGCTCCACCCCGCGTCGGTGAGGCCTACTGTAGGCCGCCCCGGCAGGCGAACTCAAACAGATTGGCCGTGCCCTTGCTCACCCGCGTGTGAGCCAGGAGGCTCCGGCCCCTCAACAGGCGGGTCAGGCGAAGCACGTGCCGGTCGCGCACCTGGAGGCCGGCCCGGCCCCTCAGTAGGCGCGTCGGGCTGCCGGGCCAACCTCAGACGGGCGAGCCCAAGACTGGCACGGGGTGCCGGCCCGGACTCCCCGCCCGGCCCGTCACCCCGTGCCCTCAGCCCGCGTTCTCAGCCTTGGCTGTTGATCTGCTTCTGGGCGGCGACCGCCCGGTTGATGGCCTCGTTCAGCCGTGTCTGGGCATCACCGTAGGCCGCCCAGTCACCGGCTGTGAGAGCGGCGTCCGCGTCCGCCAGCGCCGTCTGGGCGTCCGCCAGCGCCGCGTTGAGGTCGGCCTGCGGGTTCCCGGAGCCGGGGGCCGCCGGGGTGGCCGGGGCGGCCGGGGTGGCCGGGGTGGCCGTGGACGAGGGGGCGGGCACCGGGTCGGTGGCCGCACCCGTCGCAGAGGCGCCCGCACCGTCGCCCTGCTCCAGAGTCTCGGAGGTGTCATTGGCGGCAGCGGCATCGCCGTCGACCGCCTCCTCACCCGTGGTGGCGCCCGAGTCCCCACCGAAGACCTGGTCCAGCGCCTCGGAGAGCGTGTCCGCGAAGCCGACCTGGTCGCCGAAGTAGACCAGGACCTTGCGCAGCAGCGGGTACTTCGTGTCCGAGGAGGACTGGACGTACACGGGCTGCACGTACAGCAGGCCCCCGCCCACGGGCAGGGTGAGCAGGTTGCCCTTGATGACCTCAGAGCCCTGCTGGCTCAGCAGGTTGAGGACCTGAGAGACGGCAGCGTTGGAGTCGAAGTTGTTCTGCACCTGACCGGGCCCGGCAACGTTCGACGAGCGCGGCAGCTCCAGCAGGCGGATCCGCCCGTAGTTCGGGTTGCGCACACCCGACTGCCCCGAGGAGGTCTCGGAGTCGACGGCCATGAAGCCCGTGAGCACGTTGCGGTCGGTGTTACCGCCGATGATGTAGACGCTGGACAGGGAGAAGGAGGCCGAGTCCTGGTCCGGCATCTGCAACGTGAGGTAGTACGGGTCCTGCGTGTCCTCACGGGAGGTCGTCGGGTCGTCCGGGACCTTCCAGAAGTCACCGCCGGAGTAGAACTCGTTGGCGTCGGTCACGTGGTAGCTCGCCATGATGGTGCGCTGGACCTTGAACAGGTCCTCCGGGTATCGCATGTGCGACATGAGGTCGGCGCTCATCTCACTCATGGGGGTCACCGAGCCGGGGAAGATGGCCTCCCAGGCGGAGAGCACCGGGTCGTCCTCGTCCCACTCGTAAAGGGTGACGGAGCCGTCGTAGGCGTCAACGACCGCCTTGACGGAGTTGCGCACGTAGTTGGACTCGGCGGGCGCACCCAGCAGGAGGGGCCCGCCGTTGGGCGAGGCCATAACGGTCTCGAGGGACTCGTGCTGCGAGTACGGATAGTTGTTCGTCGTCGTATAGCCGTCCAGGACCCACACGACCCGCTTGGGGGTGGTCGGGTCGTCGTCGTGGTCGACAACGGCCGGGTAGGGGTTGCCGTCAAGAGTCAGCCAGGGGGCTATCTTGCGCACACGCGCGGCGGGGTCGCGCTCGTAGAGGATCTGCGAGCCGTCGCGCACCTCGGTGGAGAACAGGATGTTCATCTCCTGGAACCTGACCGCGTACAGCAGGCGGTTCCAGGGGTTGGAGACATCGGGCCCGCCGTTGCCGGCGAAGGTCGTGTTGACCTGGCCGGAGGCGGAGGCGTCGTCCGGGTAGTCGAGCTCGCGCGGGTTGCCGCCGTCGTCGCCACCAACAATGGAGTACGACGGCGAGGCCTGGCCGAAGTAGATGCGCGGCTCGTACTCACCCAGGTCACCGGTCGAGGGGATGCCACCCTCCCAGAAGGAGGGGTAGCCACCTGAGGCGACCGTGTTGCCGTAGGCGGTGACAACGCCGTAGCCGTGCGTGTACACGGTGTGCTCGTTGATCCAGGTGCGCTGGCTGGCGTCGAGCCCGTCGAAGTTGAGCTCGCGCACGGCGATGACCGTGTCCCGGCTGGCGCCGTCGATCATGTAGCGGTCGACGTTGAGCGAGCCGGCGAAGGAGTAGTACTGCTTGTTCTGCTGCAGCTGGCGGAAGGTCGGTGAGACGAGGTTCGGGTCCAGCAGGCGGATCGACGTCGTCGACTCGGCGTCCTCCTTGAGCTGGCCCGCCTGGGCGGTGGTGGCCGCGTCGTAGGACGTGACCTTGATGCCCTCCAGCCCGTAGGCGGCCAGGGTCGCCCTGATGTTGCGGTCGATGTAGGTGGACTCCTGACGCTGGGCATTGGGGTCGACGACGAAGCGCTGGATGACGAGCGGGTAGCCGGTGCCGATGAGCAGGGCGGAGACGACCATGACGACGACGCCCGTCACCGGCAGGCGCCACGAGCTCGAGCGCACCGACAGCAGGAACATCACGGCGATGACCGCGCTGATGGCTGCCAGGATCGCGTCGGCCGGGATTGAGGCGTGCACGGCCGTATAGCCGGCGCCGTCGAACTTCGTGCCGGAGGCGTACAGGGCCTCGTAGCGGTTGAGCCAGTAGCCGGCGCCGCGCAGCAGGGCGTACAGGGCGAGGAAGACGGCCAGGTGGACGCGGGCGGGCCGGGTGAAGTGCGGGCTGCGGGCCACGGAGATGCCGCCGTAGAGGTAGTGGACCGCGACACTGGCGATCGCGGAGAAGACGACAATCCCTCGCAGGTAGGAGACCGCGACGGTCAGCGCCGGCAGGATGAAGACGTAGAAGGAGACGTCGTGGCCGAACTCGGGGTCGCTCACGCCGAAGGGCTGGGAGTTGACCGCGAGCAGCACCTCACGCCAGTGGGGGGCGAGCTCCCAGGCGGAGGAGAACAGGGCCAGCACGGCGGGCACCACCCACATGAGCGGCCGGCGCAGCGGCTCGACCGCCGTGCGGTAGGCCTCAAGGTTGCGGGCGGCCTCGTCCCGGGGCAGGTCGATCTCCCGGGTGCGGTAGGCCGAGCGCATCGCCCAGCTCACGGCGCCGAACGTCAGCAGGAAGCCGACGGCGAAGAGCACGCCCGCCGCAATCCACTGGGTCCACAGGACCCTGGCGAAGCCGAGCTGGTTGAACCACAGGACCTCGGTCCAGGTGCGTGAGAGGAATCCGATGGCGAGGGCGGCCGCCGCCAGGATGATGACGGTCCAGGCCAGGGGGCCGGGACGGAATGAGGGGGCCTCCACGGGGCGGGTGGGGCGCCCACCGCCACCGGAGGAGCCCGAGCCCGCCGGACGGGCGGCGCGACCGCCTGCGGCACCGGCGCCCGCGGCACCGAGACCGAAGAGGACAGCCGGGTCGAAGCCGAGCATCGACGCCGGGGAGAAGCTCTCGTCGTCGGGCCCGGCGGCCTCCACGGCCTCCTCCTCGGGCTCGTCGTCCTTGCGGCCACTGCGGCCGTCATCGCCCCGGGAGCTGTCGCCCTGGGAGGCGCGGTCAGAGCCTCGGTCCGAGGACGAGGCCCTGCGGCCGGCGCCGTCGGGCTGGAAGAAACCGCCACGGACCCGGTCCTCGCGGCTCAGGGACTCGGACCCGGAGGGTCCGGACTCGTCGTCGGGCTTGTCGGGGGACTCGTCGTCGGGCCTCATGCTCACAGGAACACTCCGTCGTCTCGGCAGCATCAGCACCGCGTAGCGGCGCGTGGTCCCCCGGTGCACCAGGGGTCTGGGTGTGCCCATCGTCCCATGCCGCCGTCGCCGTGGCCAAAGCCGTCCGCCCCTGGCGCACACTCACCGGGCCGGTGCCGACCTGCCCGAACGCACCTAGGCTGCGCCCATGCCCTCCTCCCAGCCCAGCACCCGCATGAGTCCCCAGCAGACCTCCCTCGCCCGCACCGTCGTCGAGGTCGAGTCCCACGTCGCGCAGCGGGGCTGGGACGCCCCGGTTGGCGTCTTCGCGCTCGTGCGCACCGCCGCGGCGCTCGAGCAGGACCCGTCCCTGGCCTCCCTGCTCGACGCCGCCGCCCTCGCCGAGTCCCAGGCGGACCCGACGGCGCTGACCGTCATCGAGCAGGAGGACCTGCCGGCGTCGGCGAATCTCGAGCAGCTCCTCGGCCAGCTGGCCTGGCCGGAGACGGTTGACGGCGTCGTGCTGAGCGTGGAGCAGATGACCGTGCCCCTTGAGGCGCAGGAGCGGGCGGCGGCGATCGCGGACGCGGAGCAGCGCCTGGCCGTCATGCGCCAGGACCCCGGCACGAACGACGTGCGCATGGTCGTGGGCGTCCTGCGCACGGGCGAGTCCTGGTGCGCGGTGCGCGGGCGGCGCCAGGACGACGATGCCAATGTCACCCAGGGCGAGGCGATCATCCCCGGGCTTATCGAGGCGCTGCGCAGCACCCTGGACTGAGCCGGTCGGCCCGCACTCCCCCGGCCCACCCAGGCCGTCGTCACTCCTCCGCGGGACCGTCCTCCTCCGTGGGACCGTCCTCCTCCGTGGGACCGTCCTCCTCGGAGGGCGCGTCCTGGCGTGTGTCGGCGTCGCGCACGCCCTCGGCGTAGCCGAGCGTGCCCTCAAGCAGGGAGGCCAGGTCCGCGTCGATCTCGGAGTCCATGTCCGCGGCCGCCCGGCGCATCGTGAGGAAGTCATCGGGGCTGGCGAGTTCGGCCGCCGTCGGCATGACGTCGGGGTGGAGCCAGAAGGCGTCACGCTCGGCGTCCCCGGCCTGCACCCCCAACCGTTCCCACAGGCGCGCGGCCTCACGCACGAGCCGCGGCCGGAACTGCAGGCCGATGAGACGCGCAAAGACCTGCTCGGCCGCACCTCCGGCCAGGCGACGACGGCGCAGCATCTCCTGCAGTGCCGCGGCCCGCGGCAGGTGCGGGGCGGTGGCGCGCGCGGTGACGACCTCCACCCAGCCCTCCACGAGCGCCAGCAGCGTCTCCAGGCTCTCCAGGGCGGCGCGCTGCGCCGGGCTGTCCTGGGACGCGAACATGCCGGACTCAAGGGCCGTGCGGATCGCCTCCGGGTCGGAGGGGTCCACCTGCGCGACCGCCTCCTCAACGGCCTCGGTGTCGATGCGGATCTCCCTCGCGTAGGCCTCGAGCGCCCCCAGGACCTGGCCGCGCAGCCAGGGCACGTGGGCGTACAGGCGTGCGGTGGCCGCCTCGCGCACCGCCAGGAAGAGCCTGACCTGCTCCTCGTCCGCCACGAGGCCGTCAGCGAAGTCCGCCACGCCCGCGGGCACGAGGGCGGTCCCCGGCTCCGTGGTCAGGGGCAGACCGACATCCGTGGCGGACAGGGCCTCGGCGGCGAGCTGCCCGACGGCGTGGCCGAGCTGCATGCCAAAGGCCGTGCCCGCCATTGAGCGCATGATGCCGCCGAGCGCGCCGACCTGGCGGACGACGGCCTCGTCCTCAGCTGTCGCGTCCAGCTGCTCGACCTGGTGCTGGAGGGCGTCGGTCAGCGCGCTGGTGGCGGCCTCGGCGACCGGGGCGCAGACCTCCTGCCAGGTGGCGAGGGTGCGCTCGACCCACTGCTGGCGTGTCCATGCCTCGCGGGGCCCCGGCGCGGGCATGAGATCGGTGACGGAGTCGAGCCACAGATCCGCCACGCGCAGCGCGCCCCGCGTGGTCTCGGCGACGGCGGCCGTCACCACCGGGTCACCCTGGGCGCCGGCGGTGCGCAGCGCGAGGTCCTTGCCCATCGTCCAGTTGACGGTCTCGTTGGCAGAGGCGGCCATCATCTGCTGCATCTGCGCCTGCAGGGCCATCATCTGGCCGGGGCTCACCTGCGACAGGTCCGGCAAGGCGCCCGAGCGCACCAGGTCCTCGGGGCTGACTCCTGAGGCGCGCAACGCGCCGACGGCGTCGCCGGCGACCTCAGCACCGAACAGGGAGGCGAGCACCTGCTCGATCTGGTCGAAGGGGTCGGGGGCGGAATCGCTGCTCATCAGTGTCCTTCCTGGTGGTGCCGACGGGGCGCGACGCGTCCCACCGGGGTCAGGGCAACAGCCTGCCATGGGTTCCTGGAAGTATCTGAACATGGGCCATGAGCAGGCTGGGGCCGACATGCTGTTGCGGCGCGTTCCCAGACCGGTGCCCCATGATGGGGCCGTGACCGACCTGCTGCCCACTGACAACCCCGACGGCCCCAGCGGCCCCAGTGACCCCAGTGGTCCTGACGGCCCCGGTGGCCCTGAGCGTCCCGACGCGCCCCCGCCCAACCCCCTGCCGTCACCGGCGGCTAGCGCCACCTCCCGGCGTCGCCGCCTCTGGCGGGCCGCGCGCATCGCCCTGCCCGTGCTGCTGGCCGTCGCGGTCGTCGTCGCGGCAGCGACCGTCCCGGTCGACTACGTCATCGAGAGCCCCGGGCCAACCTGGAACGTCCTCGGCACGGTTGACCAGGACGGTTCCGGCGGCGCGGACGCCGCGCAGGTCATCACCGTCAGCGGCGCTCAGACCTACCCCGCTGAGGGCGCCCTGCGCATGACAACGGTCGCCGTGCGGGGCTGCCCCGGCTACCCCGTCACACTCCTCGACGTGCTGGGGGCATGGTTCGACACGAACGAGAGCGTTATCGACCGCGAGCTCGTGTGCCCGGAGACGATGAGCGCCGAGGAGGTTGAGGAGGCCAACCAGTCGCTCATGAACTCCTCCCAGTCCACCGCCGTCGTCGCCGCCCTCCTCGAGGCGGGACTGGCCGACACCGTCGTCCTGGAGATCCGGGGCGTGACCGACGCCCAGGCGGGGGCGGGGTTCGTCCCGGGTGACGTCCTCACAGCCCTGACTGTTGACGGCGAGCGCACCGAGATCACCGGCTACCCCCAGCTGCGCGCCCTCATGACGACGCTTGCCCCCGGGACCCGTGTCACCGTCACCGTCGAGCGCGACGGCACCCCGACCGACGTCGCGCTCACGACGCTCTCACCGCAGGAGGTCGGGGCTCCCGAGGACACGGAGGGCTCCTTGCTCGGGATCACGCTCACCGTGCGGGTGGACTCCGACGTCGACGCCCAGTTCGGCCTGGAGGCGGTGGGAGGCCCGAGTGCGGGCTCGATGTTTGCCCTGGGCATCATCGACGCGCTCACGCCCGGCAGCCTCACCGGCGGGCAGGACATCGCCGGCACGGGCACGATCTCGACGGACGGCAGTATCGGGCCGATTGGCGGGATCCAGCAGAAGATGGCGGGGGCGGCGCAGGCCGGCTCCTCCTGGTTCCTGGCCCCGGTGGACAACTGCTCCGAAGTTGTCGGCCATGAGCCCGAGGGCATGACGGTGGTGGCCGTGTCCACCTTGCACGAGGCGGTCGAGGCCGTCGAGGCCATCGCCTCCGGGCAGACCGACGCGCTGCCCTCCTGCCAGGCCGCCAACTGAGACAAGGGGCGGGCACGCCGTCGGCCCCTCCCCCGCGAGTTATCCACAGGCGGTCGCCTTGCCCTGGCAGACAGCGGCCCCGGGTGGGACGCTCCTTGTGCATGGCCCGACGACGGGCCCGGCCACAGGAGACGCCATGAGCGTGAGGTTGCGAGGTGGGGCGAGCGTGCTGCGGCGCGCCGACGGCGAGGTCCAGGTGGGTGCGGAGCCCGGCCGCGCGCCCGTGCTCACTGGGCTCAGTGAGGATGACACCGCCATGCTGGTCCAGCTCGGCGAGCAGGCCCACAGCGCCAGGCGCCGGGCCCGCCGCAAACAGGTGGGGCCCGCGCGGACTCGCGAGCTCTACGCCGAGCTCTCGCGCCACGGGGTCCTGGCCGACGACGCCGCCCCCACGGACCCGGACCTGCTGCACTGGGAGGCGCACGGCGTTGACGCCCGCGAGCGCGCGCGGCGGCTGTCTCGCAGTGCCGTCCTCGTGCGTGGTCAGGGCCCCATCGCCTCCCGTCTGGCGGCGCTGCTGGCCTCGGTGGGGCTCGGTGCGGTGCGGCCCTTCGGACAGGCCGGTGACGTGGGCGGGTTGCCCATGGGCGTCACGCCCGCCCTGGCGGTGACCGTGGACGACTACACCCTCCACCCGCTCTCGGCGCGGGCGGTGGCCCAGTCCGGGCTGGTGCATCTGCCGGTGGTGGTGCGTCCCTTGTCGGTGCGTGTGGGGCCCGCGCTGGGGCCCGAGCGCTTGCTGTGCGCGACCTGCCTGGCGCTGCACGAGACGGATGCGGACCCCGCCTGGCCGCTGCTGACCGTGCAGTCCCTGCTACTGCCCGCCGCCCCGATGGAGGGTCTGCTTGTGGAGCAGGCTGCCGTCCTGGCGGCACGCGCGGTGCTCGACTGCCTGGGGGATGCACCGTGGCGCTGGCAGGCCACCAGTGTCGACATCGGCGTGGACGAGCCGCTGGGCCTGGTGCGCCGGTGGGAGCCTCACCCGCAGTGCCTGTGCGGTCAGCTCCTGGCGGGCACGCAGGCGGACACGCCCGCCACCTGCGTGTCTGAGCAGCTCAAGCCCCCGAGCAGCTCAAGCTCCTGACCAACTCAAGCCCCTGAGCCGGCCGCCCCGTGGGCGGACACGAGCCTGAGGATGTCCGCGCCGTACTCCTTGAGCTTGACGGCCCCGACCCCGTGCACCGCGGACAGCTGGGGCAGCGTCGTCGGCTTGATGATGGCGATCGACTGCAAGGTGACGTCCGGGAAGACGGTGTAGGCCGGGTGGCTGCGCTCTTTGGCGACACCGGCCCGCCACTGCCGCAGAGCCTCGAAGAGCGCGACCGTGCCCGCGTCATTGTCCTCAAGGAACTCCTCCATCGCCTGGCGGCGCGAGGCCTTCGATGAGGAGGACTGCCTGCGGCGCGTGTCCTTGGCCTCCTCGGGAGAGGGCCAGGACGAGGCCAGGAAGCGGGTGGGTCGGCGCGAGGCCCGGCCGCCGGCGTGACGGGCGCGCGCATAGGACAGGACCAGGTGCTCACGGGCCCGGGTCACGGCCACGTACAGCAGTCGCTTCTCCTCCTCGATCGCCTCGGGGCCCTCAGCGAGGCTGATGGGCAGCAGCCCGTCACTGGTGCCGATGATGAGGACGGCGTCCCACTCCAAGCCCTTGGCCGCGTGGATGGTGGACAGGGTGACGCCGTCGTAGGTGGGGGCGTTCTGGGCCTCGGCCCGCTCCTCCAGCTCCCGGGCGAGCTCGGCCAGGCCGGCTCCGCGCACCTGGGCGAGCTGATCGCCCAGCTCGACGATGGCGTTGAGGGAGTCCCAGCGCTCGCGCACGGCACCACGCTGGGCCGGCGGTGCCTCGGACCATCCTTCGCGTGCCAGCACCGCGCGCACGTCCACGCTCAGGTCCCCGCTCAGGTTCGCGGTCTCGGTGCGGGCGGCCCCGCGCAGCAGGACCATCGCGCGCCTGACCTCCGGCCGCTGGAAGAAGCGCGTGCCCCCGCGCACAAGCACGCCGATGCCCGCCTGGGCCAGCGCCTGCTCCAGCACCTCCGACTGTGCCGTTGTGCGGTACAGGACGGCGATCTCGCTCAACGGGACCCCGGCCGCAGCCAGGCGCTGGACGTGGGCGACAACACCGGCGGCCTCGGCCTCGTCGTCGTCGTAGGTGTCGAAGCGCACGGCGGGGCCGCTGGGCCGTTGGGCGACGAGCTCGACCGCCCCGGATGGCAGGCTCCGCCCGCCCCTGCCCGCCAGGACCGTGTTCGCCAGGGACACGACCTGCGGGGTCGAGCGGTAGTCGCGGCTCAGACGCACCGTGCGCGCGCCGGAGAACTCCTGAGTGAAGCCCGTGAGGTAGGCGGGGCTGGCGCCGGTGAAGGAGTAGATCGTCTGGGACACGTCCCCGACGACGCACAGCTGGCGCCGCTGCGGACCCAGCCACAGCTGCAGCAGACGGTGCTGCAGCGGCGAGACGTCCTGGTACTCGTCGACGACGAAATGCTTGTACTGCCCGCGCACCTGGGCGGCGATGTCCGAGCGCGAGCGCAGGATCCCGACCATGGACAGCAGGACGTCCTCGAAGTCCATGACGTCGCGCTCGGTCTTGGCCGACTCGTAGGCCTCGTAGAGGCGGGCGACCTCTTCCGCCGCGAGCCCGCCGGGAGTCTCGCGGCGCAGCCGGCGCACACGCTCGGAGTAGTCCTCCGGCCGGAGCATCTGGACCTTGGCCCACTCGACCTCGGCGGACAGGTCGCGCACGAGCGCGCGGTCTGAGGGCAGGCCCACACGCCGGGCGGCGGTGGCGACGAGGCCGGCCTTGTGCTCGACGAGTTCCGGGCGCCGGCCGCCGACGGCCACCGGGTAGAAGTAGTCGAGTTGGCGCAGGGCCGCGGAGTGGAAGGTGCGGGCCTGCGCCCCGCTCACTCCGAGGTCGCGCAGGCGCGAGCGCATCTCCCCGGCGGCGCGCGCGGTGAAGGTGACGGCCAGGACCTGGGTGGGTTCGTAGGCGCCCGTGGCGACGCCGTGGGCGATGCGGTAGGTGATGGCCCGGGTCTTGCCCGTGCCCGCACCGGCGAGCACGCACATGGGGCCCTCAAGGTGCTCAGCGACCTCCCGCTGGTCCGGGTCGAGGGCGGCCAGCAGTTCCTGGGGGCTGCGCAGGGTGGGTGCGGAGGAGGTCTTCATCGGCACCAGCCTGCCACGGGCCTGTGACACGAATTCACAGCCGGGGTGGCCGCCGTCGGACAGCAGCCGGAACCGGGGCGGTCGCCGTCGGGACGCACGACCCACTCACCGCCCAAGGGGGCCGCCGAACCAGTCCTCGATGAGCCGACGGGCGATCGAGGCCGCCCCCGGCAGGACAAGTCGGCCGCTGTCCACCGCCGCAGCCAGCTCGGCGCGTGAGAGCACGCGGACGTCGGTGACCTCCGTGCCGTCGGGGCGCGCCGCGCTCTGTCCGGGCTCGAGCCAGGCCCGGTAGCCCAGCATGAGCGAACGCGGGAAGGGCCACGGCTGGGTGGCGACCTGCTCCACACGAGAGACCCTGAGCCCCGTCTCCTCGGCGACCTCACGCACCACGGCCGCCTCGGCGGACTCCCCCGCCTCAATGAAGCCGGCGATGGTCGAGTAGCGCCCCGCCTCCCAGGTTGAGCCGTGGACGAGGATGATCCTGTCCTGCTCGTCGGTCACGGACATGATGACGGCCGGGTCCGTGCGGGGAAAGGACATACGCCCGCAGCCCGTGCAGCGCTGCGCCCAGCCGGCCTCGGCCTGCACGGTGCGCGCCCCGCAGGCGGGGCAGTAGTGGTGCGAGGCGTGCCATGCGGCCAGGGCGACCGCGGGCGTGGTGAGGCTGAGGGCGCAGGCACTGAGATCGGCGCCCACCGCGCGCAGGGCGGACAGGGGGAAGCGGGCGAGCAGCGAGTCGAGGTCCACGTGGGGGTGGGCGGCGCCCTCGGCGTCCGGGGGCTCCGTGGTCTCGTCGGGGACGACGACGGCGAGCCAGGAGGTGGCGTCCGACTCTTGCCGCCCCAGGTAGTAGGTCTCCAGGCCGGTGAGGTCGAGGTCTGCGGCGGTGACGGGGGCGAGCTCGAGCACCTGCCCGGCGGACCGGCCGTGGGTCGGTGTCAGCCCGTCCTGGGGTAGGTCCGCGCCCTGGCCGGGGGCGTCGAGGCTCACGCGTCCGCGGGCGTCGACGACGACGAGCCGGGTGGAGGGGTCCTCGGCGAGCGCCTGGAGCAGTCCGGGGCGAGCGCGCCTGGCGGCGTCACGGTCGAGGAGTGCGGCGGTCATAACGAACAGCCTATGTGTCACGATCCCGGCTTATTGCCCCGGTTCGTGACAGGCTCTGCCCGTGACGTACCTGGACCATGCGGCCACGACCCCGCTCCACCCCGCTGTCGCCGACCAGCTGGCCCGCGACCTCGCCGTCCTTCCGGAGGCGGGCAACCCCTCCTCCCAGCACGCCGCCGGGCGTCGTGCCGGCGCCCTGCTCAGCGAGGCCCGCGCCCGCCTCGCCCGCGCCCTGGGCGTGGACACCCACGAGGTCCTGTTCACCTCCGGCGGGACGGAGGCGGACGCGCTCGTCGTGGCCGGCAGGGCGCTCGCGGCACGGCGCGCCGGCACGGAGCACCCGGGGCTCGTCGTCTCCGCCGTCGAGCACCCGGCGGTGCTCGACACCGCCCGACGCGCCGAGGAGATGCTCGGGGCGCGACTGACGGTCCTGGGCGTCGACGCCGCGGGCCGGGTAAGTGCCGAGGCGCTGTCCGCAGCGGTCGAGCCGGGAACGACGGCCCTCGTGAGCGTCATGGCGGCGAACAACGAGACGGGTGCCGTCGAGGACCTCGCCGGGCTGGTCGCCGCGGTCCGCGCGCACACAGGCACCGCCCGTCCCGGTGAGCCCGGCTGGGTGGCGGTGCACGCGGACGCGGTCGCCGCCGTCGGGCGGGTGGCCGTGGATGTCCACAACTGGGGGCTGGACGCCGTGAGCCTGAGCGGCCACAAGCTGGGCGCGCCGGTGGGCACCGGTGCGCTCGTGCTGCGCCGTGAGGTGACGCTCGTGGCACCGACCGGCGGGGGTCTGCAGGAGCGCGGGACCCGCTCGGGCACGCAGGACGTCGTCGGGGCGCGCGCCCTGGCGCTGGCCGTCGAGCTGGCCGTGGCCGAGCGGCAGGAGGAGGCGGTGCGGTTGGAGGCCCTGCGCTCGCGGCTGCTGGCGGGGGCAACGGTGCTGGAGGGCGTGCACGCGACGCTTCCCGACGACGCCGCCCACCTGCCGGGCACGGCCCACCTGTGGGTGGAGGACACCGACGCCGAGGCCCTGCTCATGGCGCTGGATTTGGCGGGGGTGGAGGCCTCAGCGGGCTCGGCCTGCCATGCGGGGGTGTTCCAGCCCAGCGAGGTGGTGCTGGCGATGGGGCTGGGCGAGGAGGCGGCGCGCGCACCTCTGCGCCTGTCGATGGGGCGCACGACGACCGTGGAGGACATTGACCGGTTTCTTGCGGTGCTGCCCGGCGCCGTCGATACGGCTCGGCGCGCCCGCCGGGGAAGCAGCAGGTACGCGTAGCCGGACCGACGCGACGAGTCCCGTGCGGGAGACCATGCACCGGTGACCGCGGTCCCCGGGGAGGTCATGGGCACCATGGGGACCAGGTGGTGACTGCCCGGGTACCAGTGGTTGCCGAGCGCGCGGGCGTCTGGTTACGGTCGTGTGGCGGGCGCCCTGACCCGTGAGGCTTGTCACTGTGACTGAGGAGTGCTGATGTCCGCTGGCTGGTTGTCTGGTCCGACGCTTCCGGTGGCACCTGGCGGCCGTGGGGCGTCATGGTCCGCAGCGGAGGAGGCGTCGGCGGGGGCTCTCGTGCGGGTGCCGCCGGAGGGCTGGGAGCGGGCACGGGACCGGCTGAGCGGTTGGTTGGGGCGCCGCCCACGCGTGGTGCGGGTGCTGGCTCGGGTGGCGCAGGTCAGTCAGGTGGCGTCCGTGGTGCTGCTGGGGGTGGCGCTGCTGGTCATCGAGGGGCTTGCCGAGGCGCTGGTGCCGGCGGTGAGCCTGTTGGCGGGGCTGGGTGTGCTGGTGCTGGTGGCGCGTACGCGTACGGTCAGGCTGCGGTCCTTGACGGTGCTGCTGAGCGTGAGCACGGTGTGGGCACTGCTCGTCGCGTTGTTCACGGCGGGTGTGGGCCGGCTCGTGGGGCTGACGACGTCCGACGACGGGGCGCCCATCGCCCTGGCGGCGTTCATCGAGGAGCCGGGCAAGCTGCTCATCCTGCTCGTGCCGGCGCTGGTGGCGCCGGGACGTATGCGACGTCTGGCGGCCAGCGACTGGATGCTGCTGGGGTATGCGGCGGGGGCCGGTTTCACGGTGGCGGAGGACTTCGCCCGGCGCATCAGCATGACGGCGATCTCGCCGTGGCTGTCGCTGCTGGCCGAGCTGCTGGGGACGGGGACGAGCTACTCGCTCAACCCATTGACCTCGGGGTCCTTCCAGACCGGCGTCACCGTGCCGTGGACGGGTGAGTGGGGGCAGGTGATGGTGGTGGGCCACCAGGTGTCGACGATGCTGGTGGCCTCGACGGTCGGGCTGGGGATGTGGGCGTGGCGTCACGCCGGGCACCGGGGTGCGGGTGCGGTGACGCCGTGGTGGCGGCTGGTGGCGGTGGGCGGCCCGGCGGCGGCGCTGGCCTGGGCGGTGATGGATCACGCGGCCTACAACGCGACGGTGGCCTCAGCGGGGTGGACGCAGAAGGAGGGGCTGCTGCTGGGGGTGGTCAAGCTCGTGTGGCTGGCGGGCGGTATGGGGCGCGGGCAGGTGGTCCTGGCGGTGGTGGCGCTGGGGGCGTGCCTGGTGGTGGACGCGCACCGCCGCCTGCTGGCAGGCCCGTTGGGAACCCTGGGGGAGGGTGTGGGGGTGGTGCCCGAGCTGAGCGGGCTCGCCGCCCCGTGGCGGGCGCCGGTGCGCGCGGTGGTGGCGCTGGGGGTGCTCACCTGGGCGGACCTGACCGTGACCGCGGCCGGGTACGCGCAGCCGGGCCTGACACGCCGGGCGCGTATGCGTGCGGGGCGGCGTACGGGGCGGCTGGTGATGGAGGTGCGTCGTCAGGCCATGGGCGTGACGGTGCCGGGGGCGGAGCCGGCTGCGCGCCGTCGGTGGGCGCTGGCCGCCCTGGCGATAGCGGTGGTGGTGGCGCTGGTGTGCCTGGGCGTGGGCGGGGCGCTCGGCCGGGTCATCGGCCCGGACGTCATCGACGCGGATGACGCACTGTTCTTCGCGGGCCTGCTGGACTCGCTGGCGTCCTGGTGGGACTCGCTGGGACTGGGCGGCCAGATCCTGCTCACGGCCCTGGGGGTTGTCGCCCTGATGAGCCTGGGGGCCTCCGGGGCGCTGGCGCTGGGCGCCTTCGGGGTGTTCGCGTGGGCGGCTGAGCACGGTCACGGGGTGGCCGACTTCATGCGCGACCCGCGCCAGGCGACCATCGACTACCTGCGCACCGTCACCCTCGGCCAGCTCCTGTGGGACGTGCTCGACTTCGCCACCACCTTCATTCCCGGCTCGGCCCTCGGCCTGGGCGCCCGCAGCGCCGCGCGCTCGCTGGAAGCCACCGTCGCCCTGCGCCGCAACGTCGACGACCTGGTTGAGCTGAGCAGCCTCTTCGAGCAGCGCAGCGTGCTCACCGCAGCGCGCAACGACGCCGTGGACCGCCTGCGCTCCCTCCTGCCCGAGGGCACCACCATGAGAGAC
Source organism: Actinomyces respiraculi (assembly GCF_014595995.2). Classification (NCBI taxonomy): domain Bacteria; kingdom Bacillati; phylum Actinomycetota; class Actinomycetes; order Actinomycetales; family Actinomycetaceae; genus Actinomyces; species Actinomyces respiraculi. The sequence goes on along the minus strand of NZ_CP063989.1, from coordinate 823,694 downwards.
TTCAACCAGAGGAACTACAAAAACACACTGCGCAACCTGCATGACGCCGGGTACAGGAGCTACGACCTGGACCGGTTGCGTCAGGCCGCTCGTACCGTCCATCAGGCCCGTCCTCGGGTGACGCGGGCGGCTGAGGTCGCCGGTGAGGTCGGGGGTGTGCAGGACCTGACCCGCCGCGGCTACGAGATCCCCGACGCCTTCCGCCCCCAGGGCCTGGCCGGAAAACCCACCGGACCGCGGCGGGTGGACATGCTGGCGGTGTCCTCGGACGGCACGAGCATCCACGTCCCTGAGCTCAAGGGCGGCACCAGCCGCCTGAACACGGGTTCCGTGCCCACGACCTTCGAAGGCGACGCGCTCCAGGGCACTCCCGCCTACGTGCGCGACCACCTGTTGACCGACCCGCGTGTCATCGAACTCTTCCGCGACAACCCCGGCATCTGGCACGGTGTGCGCAGCGGCAGGATCGCCGTGACCAGCGAGGTCATCTCCACCCCCAACCCGTTCACCGTCCTCCACTCCCACCCCATCGACGTTGACCTGGCCTCGTATCCCCAGATCATCGCCGCCATCGAGGACAAGATCGCCGCCCTAGGACCGCCCTGACCCCAGGGCACCATCCCCCCCGCACACACCTGTACCACAGCCTGAAGGAGAACCGCTTATGAAGATGGAGACTCTGCCCGTTGAGACCGCGGTCGAGTGGATCACCGCGTGGACCGACCTGGAGTGGCCCGTGTCCTGGCAGACCGCTTTCGCTATCCGAGACCGGCTCGGGTGGATCGCGGAGTCGGAGGACGGCCGGTTTTTCAGGACGGTGCTGACACCCCCAGGAAAGGAGGGTGAGGGGGTGATAGGAGCCCGGGACGACCACGAGTTCGATGGTGTCGTGTTTCTGCTGGCGACGCCCGTGATCCGAGGCATGAAGGACGAGACGACGGCGCCGACGACATGGGCGGCCTACGAGTCCTACGTGACCGCCTTGACGAAGATATTTGGCGAACCACGAGAAGTTCGTCGGCATTCTGGTAGCAATAAAGAGGATCGCGAGTCGACGTGGTACCTCCCGAATGGCTCGTCGTTCTCGCTGGGCGCACAATCCGGCATTATCGAGGTCTCAATCCTCTCGCCTGAGGATACGTGGGCGGACCTGGAGTCCCAGCGTCTGGAGGAGAAGTACGGCCCGGACTGGGAGGAGCAGTTCGAGTGAGCCGGCATGAGTGCTGCCTGCGTGAGGAGAACCGCTTATGAAGATGGAGACTCTGCCCGTTGAGACCGCGGTCGAGTGGGTGACCGCGTGGACCGACCTGGAGTGGCCCGTGTCCTGGGAGACCACCTTCGCCATCCGAGACCGGCTCGGGTGGATCGCGGAGTCGCAGGACGGCCGGTACTTCAGGACGGTGCTGACACCCCCAGGAAAGGAGGGTGAGGGCGTGATAGGAGCTCGGGACGACCACGAGTTCGATGGTGTCGTGTTTCTGCTGGCGACGCCCGTGATCCGAGGCATGAAGGACGAGACTACGGCGCCGACGACATGGGCGGCCTACGAGTCCTACGTGACCGCCTTGACGAAGATATTTGGCGAACCACGAGAAGTTCGTCGGCATTCTGGTAGCAATAAAGAGGATCGCGAGTCGACATGGTACCTCCCGAATGATTCATCGTTCTCGCTGGGAGCCCAATCCGGCATTATCGAGGTCTCAATCCTCTCGCCTGAGGATACGTGGGCGGACCTAGAGTCCCAGCGCCTGGAGGAGAAGTACGGCCCCAACTGGGAGGAACAGTTCGAGTGAGCCGGCATGAGTGCTGCCTGCGTGAGGAGAACCGCTTATGAAGATGGAGACTCTGCCCGTTGAGACCGCGGTCGAGTGGATCACCGCGTGGACCAACCTCACCTGGCCCGTGTCCTGGGACACCGCATTCGCCATACGAGACCAGCTCGGGTGGACCCCATACTCAGAAGACGGAATGCTGTTCACCACCGTGCTGACACCTCCCGGGGAGAAGCATGGCGGCTATATGACAGACCGGGACGATTCCGAGTTCAACGGAGTGACGTTCCCGCTGGCGACGCGGATCGTCCGGGGAATGAAGGATAAACTGACCGCGCCAACGACATGGGCGGCCTACAAGTCCTACGTGACCGCCTTGACGAAGACATTCGGCGCCCCTCGACACGATCGAAGGAATGTCGGCGCCGACAACGAACACCGCCAATCCACATGGTATTTGGAAAACGGTTCATCATTCAGCCTAACGGCAATGTCGGGCATCATCTCCGTATACATCAATTCCCCAGAATCGACCTATGCGGACCTGGAGTCTCAGCGACTGGAGGAGAAGTACGGCCCGGACTGGGAGGAGCTCATTAACTGACCTGCCCCCACCCACCGAACGACTGGAGCTGACATGAAGATGGAGACTCTGCCCGTCGAGACGGCGGTCGAGTGGGTCACCGCCTGGACCAACCTCACGTGGCCCGTGTCCTGGGAGACCGCTTTCGCTATCAGGGATAGGCTCGGGTGGATCGCGGAGTCGCAGGACGGCCGGTTTTTCAGGACGGTGCTGACGCTGCCCGGGAAGGAGGGTGAGGGGGTGATAGGAGCCCGGGACGACCACGAGTTCGACGGTGTCGTGTTTCTGCTGGCAACACTCGTGACCCGAGACCTGAAGGACAAGACAACAGCGCCGACGACATGGGCGGCCTACGAGTCCTACGTGACCGCCTTGATAAATATTTTTGGCGAGCCAAGGACAACCGTTAACCGTCGGGGCGCAAGCAACGAGTACCGCCAGTGCAAGTGGTACCTTTCGAATGGCTCGTCGTTCTCGTTGGGTGCCCAATCCGGCATTATCGAGGTCTCGATCAACTCGCCTGAGGATACGTGGGTGGACCTAGAGTATCAGCGCCTGGAGGAGAAGTACGGCCCCAACTGGGAGGAACAGTTCGAGTGAGCCGACATGAGTGCCGGCTGCGTAAGGAGAGAATCTGATATGAAGATGGAGACCCTGCCCGTTGAGACCGCGGTCGAGTGGGTCACCGCCTGGACCGACCTGGAGTGGCCCGTGTCCTGGGAGACCGCCTTCGCCGTCCGAGACCAGCTCGGATGGATCCCATACTCAGAAGACGGAATGCTGTTCACTACCGTGCTGACGCCTCCCGGGGAGAAGCATGGCGGCTATATGACAGACCGGGACGATTCCGAGTTCAACGGAGTGGAGTTCCCGCTGGCGACGAGGGTCATCAAAGGTTTCAAGGATGAACTGACCGCGCCGACGACATGGGCGGCCTACGAGTCCTACGTGACCGCCTTGATAAATATTTTTGGCGAGCCAAGGACAACCGTTAACCGTCGGGGCGCAGGCAACGAGTACCGCCAGTGCGAGTGGTACCTCCCGAATAGCTCGTCGTTCTCGCTAGGCGCCCAATCCGGAGTTATCGAGGTCTCGATCAACTCGCCTGAGGATACGTGGGTGGACCTAGAGTATCAGCGGATGGAGGAGAAGTACGGTCCGGACTGGGAGGAGCAGTTCGAGTGAGCCGGCATGAGTGCATGAGTGCCGGCTGCGTAAGGAGAGAATCTGGTATGAAAATGGAGACCCTGCCCGTCGAGACCGCGGTCGAGTGGATTACCGCGTGGACCAACTTGAAGTGGCCCGTGTCCTGGGAAGCCGCCTGCACCTTCCGCGGCGGTAGGCTGCACCCGCCGACTGGGGTCTCGTCGTAGAAGAATCAGCAGGAGGGGATATGCGCGTTCTGGCTGCTCTGTCCGGGGGAGTCGACTCCGCTGTGGCGGCCGCGCGCGCTTGTGACGCCGGCCACGACGTCGTCGGGGTGCACATGGCCCTGACCCGCAACCGCGCCGCGACGCGCTCGGGCTCCCGCGGCTGCTGCTCCATCGAGGACGCGGCTGACGCCCGCTGGGCCGCCGAGATCCTCGGGATTCCCTTTTACGTGTGGGACCTGTCGGAGGAGTTCGAGGACCGGGTGGTCGCCGACTTCCTTAGCGAGTACCGGGCGGGCCGCACCCCCAACCCGTGCGTGCGCTGCAACGAGCGAGTGAAGTTCGACGCCCTGCTCGAGCGGGGCCTGGCGATGGGCTTCGACGCGGTGGCGACGGGCCACTACGCGCGCCTGTCGGGGGGTGCGGCCGCCGGCCGGCCGGGCGACCTCTCGGAGCTGGCCCTCTCACGCGCGGCCGACCGGGCCAAGGACCAGTCCTACGTGCTCGCGGTCTCCGGCCGCACGGGGCTGAGCCGGGCGCTGTTCCCGCTCGGTGACGCGCCCTCCAAGGCGGCGGTGCGAGCCGAGGCCCAGGCCCGGGGCCTGCCGGTGGCGGACAAGCCGGACTCCTACGACATCTGCTTCGTTGCCGACGGCGACACCCGAGGCTTCCTGCAGCGCTCGCTGGGCGTGCAGCAGGGGGCGCTCGTCTCCCCCGACGGCGAGGCCCTGGGGTCGCACGAGGGGTACTTCGGCTTCACGGTGGGCCAGCGCCGAGGCCTGGGCCTGACCCGCCCGGCCCCGGACGGCCGCCCCCGCTACGTCATCGAGACGCGTCCGGCCACCAACGAGGTTGTCGTCGGCCCCGAGGAGCTGCTCACCCGCCGGGCCGTGGATGCCGACGGCCTCGTCCTGCTGGCCTCACCCGAGCCCCTCGACGACGACCGCGAGGGCTGGGCCGACGTGAGCGTGCAGGTGCGCGCCCACGGTCGCGCCGTACCGGCTGACGTCGTCGTCGATGCGCAGGCCGGGACCTTGCGCGCTGAGCTGCACGAGGGGCTGCGCGCCCTGGCGGCGGGCCAGTCCGCCGTCGTCTACGGCGGGGCCGACGGCGAACGGGTGCTCGCCCAGGCCACCGTGCGCTGAACGGCGCACGGCGACCTGAGTCGGCTCACCTCAGCTCAGCGCAGGGAGGCGTGGTGCTCCAGAGCGTGCACGGCCCACCACGCGAGGGCGACGGACACCAGGACGGAGACCGGCACGAAGCCGAGCCCCAGGACCGTCGGTTCGACCCCACTCAGCAGATCGGGCAGCATGGAGCGGGCCACGAGGTCCCCGGTACCCATGTCCATGCCGAGGGGCACCAGCATCATCGCGGCGGCGAAGAGCACCTGGCAGACGAGGTAGACCAGGACCATCCCGATGACGGCGCCGCCGATGCCGAGGTGGTTCCACCGCGTCTGGGCAGCAACGCTCATGACGGAGACCCACATGACGAGGAAGCTGAGCAGCTGCACGACCGCAACGGCGCCGATGCTCCACGCCGCGGCGGTGCCGATGAGATCGAGCAGGCTGAGGATTCCGTCCCACACGTCGGCGGGCGGCACGTCGTTCATCCAGGCGCGGACGAGGACGACGACGGTGAGCCCGCCGACGGCGACGGCGAGCGCCACCATGACGGCTGCCATGAGGTAGAGGAGCTTGGCCCCGAAGATCTCGCGGCCGCGGGCAGGCAGGCTCATGGTGAGGTAGCCGCGTCGGCCGTGCATGGTCTGCCAGTACTCGGCCAGAGTGTGGATGGCGATGATGGGGACGGGCAGGGCGAAGGCGATGGCGGCGCCGGTGACGGCCATGAGGGTCGGCGCGTCCGCGCCCATGGCGTGCGGGACGAGTCCGACGGCGAGCGCGCCGATGCCGGCGATGAGCAGGACGCCGATGGTTTTGGCGTGGACGGGACCGAGGGTTCGCGTCTCCTCGGCGAGCAGGGTGCGCATCATGAGCGGTACTCCTTCCTGAACAGGGCGTCGAGGCTCATGCCTGAGGCCTCACGGAGCTCGTCGGCGTCGGCGGCCAGCAGGAGGCGGCCGTCCTTGAGGAAGACGACGGAGTCGACGATGCTCTCGACGTCGGCAATGAGGTGGGTGGAGATGAGCATGAGGGCCTCGGGGTCGAAGTCGCGCAGGACGCCCTCGAGGATGACGTCGCGCGCAGCGGGGTCGACGCCGGACAGTGGCTCGTCGAGGAGGTAGATGCGGGCGCGTCGGCTCATGGCGAGCGTGATACGCAGCTTGTCGCCCATGCCCTTGCTCATGGCCTTGAGGGTGCGGTCGGAGGGTAGGCCGAAGAAGCCAATGAGCTCGCGGGCCTTGGCGGCGTCGAAGTCGGCGAAGAGCCGGGAGAACTGGGCCACGGCCCGCTCGGCGGTGAGGTCCTCGGCAAGGAAGGCGGCGTCGGGAAGGAAGGAGACGAGGGCTTTGCTCTCGGGGCCGGGGGTGTGACCGGCGATCGTCACCTCACCCTCGTAGTCGGCGAGCAGGCCGGCCAGAACCTTGAGCAGGGTGGTCTTGCCGCAGCCGTTGGCACCCATGAGGCCGACGATGCGTCCGGCGGGCAGCTCGAGGGTGAGGTCGGCCAGGACGGGGGTGCCCCGGTAGCCGCGGGTCAGGTGGTGGACGGTGACGGCGGGTGGGGCGGCGGGGTCGGCTCCCCAGGCGGGTGGGATGGTGCGGAATCTCTCGGTGAGGCCGGTACCCGGTGCTGGTGTGCGGGTGCTCATGGTGTGTCTCCTGGGACGCCCTGCGTGCTCCAGCGCTCCGCCAGGAGGGCGTTGGCGCTCTCGAGGCTGAGGCCGAGGCCGGTCAGAGCGGTGATGTAGGTGTCGGTGAAGCCGGTGGCGAGCTCGCGCCGGACCCTGTCGAGGACATGCGGGTCGGCGGTGACGAAGCGGCCCGAGGTGCGCTCGGCACTGGTGAGGCCGCTGCGGTCAAGCTCGGCGAGGGCTCGCTGGACGGTGTTGGGGTTGACCCCGGCGTCGGAGGCGAGCTCACGGACGGAGGGGATGCGGGTTCCAGGCGGCCAGTGGCCCGAGACGATGCGCAGGCGGAAGGTCTCGACCAACTGGACCCAGATGGGTCTGGTGTCGTCGACAGGCACGTGACCTCCTGGTGCTCGGATGTGGACGAGTGCTCATGAGCGGGTGATCGGGCGCCCGGCCGGAACGCTTGTATCACTGCACTAATACAGTGACACAGAGATCCGACGGCGTCAACCCGACTCCCTGCACCACCCCTGACACGGCGCACACCCACCAGGCAAGGGCCGCCTCAGGAAGGCAGGGCTCCACTCATTTGGAAATAGGACACACACGCAACACAGGGGCCCAGCCGGAGCCGCCAGCATCGCGACACCGAGCCATCGACCACCATGTTCCACTGGAATATCAACGATTCACCCACGTTCCCAAGGCTCTCGCGCATTCCGCCTTGCCGAGACCCCCCACCCCTCTTACGGTGATTTACGTCAGCCGCTCCGGCCACCGCACGTCTCCCGAGAGGAACCGATCATGCCCACCGTCGCCCCCATCACCTCCTGCTCCACCACCACCTGCGCCTTCAACCACGAGGGCTGCACCGCCTTCGCCGTCACCATCGGCGGCACGGGCACCTGCAGCACCCTCATCAACCTCGACGCCCGCGGCGGCCTGCCCGTCGCTGAGGCTCACGTCGGGGCCTGCCAGCGCCTGGAGTGCGTCCACAACAAGGACCTCATGTGCTCCGCCGAGGGCATCGCCCTGGGGCCCGACACCGCAGCCTGCCTCACCTACGAGGCCCGCTGACACCCGGTAAGAACCACGCAGCGCACCTCGCACGCGCGAGGCCCGGCCACCGGAGCCTGAACGGAGCCGGTCCCGCCAAGGACGGCGGGGCCGGTTCTGCCCCTGTGTCGCGCTCACCCGCCCGGGGCGGGGCTCAGCCGCGCAGCAGGTCCTCGAGCAGGGCCTCCTGGACACAACCACGCAGGAAGGGCCCCACCTCGCAGGCCCGGCGGGTGCCGCTGGGCAGCCAGACCTGCACCGTCTCAACGCAGGTCGGGGACACGTGCATGAGCGTCACGCCGTCGGGAGCGACGTCGGCGCACACGACCCGCCCGTGCAGTGACGGGCACAACCCGTCGGCCGGACGGTGGGAGCACAGCACCCCGGGAAGGCGCCCCTTGACCACGCTCTCGCACACAAGGGTGAGCGCGGCGTCACCGAGCTCGCGCACCTCCTCCTGGGCGCTGGCGGAGTCGAGGTCATTCCACAGCAGGGAGGGGGCGGAGTCGGCCGCCACGACCTCGGCGAGCGTGTGGCCGGACACGCCCATGGCGTCGTGGACCATCACGCGCTCGGCGGTGATGACGCCCAGGCGGCCGCCGGGCTCCCCGGCCAGCGAACCGAGCCCGTCGAGTGGGTCCTCGCCCGTGATCGGACAGTGGCAGCCGGCAGTCTCGCCGGCGAGCACAAGGGCGGTCTCGTCCGCATCCAGCCAGGTGAGCAGGCCCAGGAGGTGGGCAGTTGCCGAGGTCACGCGCAGGCTGGGCTCGGCGGCCTCGAGGGTGACGTCGAGACGGACCTCGACCACCTCGCCATCGAGGGCGTCGGACAGGGGGTGGTCAGCACTGGGGCAGGCGGCGATGATGACGCGCCCGTCCTCGTCGAGGGCGTGCATGACGGCGAGCGGTTGACCCCCGGCGTGGCGGTAGGCGGTGATGTCAGCGGCTCCGGCCCCGGCGAGGAGCCGGCGCGCCATCCGGCGCGAGGAGACGGGTGCGGCGCCTGCCGTGCTGCCCTGCTCGCTCACGCGTCCTCCTTCGTCGGGTCCCGCTCGGAGGTAAGGCTAGCCTGAGGGGCCGTCGGGCACCATGTGTTCCACCCCTCAGGATCGCCCCGTCAGTTCAGCCCCGACCGGTCAGGCCCGCAGGCGGTCCAGCTCCTCGACCAGCTGCGGCACCACCGTCGTGACATCCCCGACGACGCCGAAGTCCGCCATCTGGAAGATCGGGGCCTCGGCGTCGTCACAGACCGCGACGACCGTGCCCGCCCCCTGGATGCCGCTCGTGTGGTGAATGGCCCCGGAGACTCCCAGACCGATGTACAGGCGCGGGGCGATGCTCACCCCGGTCTGACCCACCTGGGCGCTGCGCTCGAGCCAGCCCTCATCGCACACGACGCGGGTCGCGCCGACGGCGGCCCCCAGCGGGTCCGCCAGCGAGCGCACGAGGTCGATGTCGCCGCCGACACCGCGTCCGGCGACGACCACGGTGCGGGCCCCCGCCAGGTCCGGGCCGCTGGCCGTGGGGGCGGGCTCGCGCGAGACGACCCGCACGGCCAGCGACTCGGGGGTCAGGACGACGTCGAGGGCCTCGACCGCCACGGGGGCTGCGGGCCCGGGGACCTCGACCTCGGGGGCTCGCACGGCCACGACCGGTGTCGTACCGGCCCCGCCGATCCTCAGGGTGGTGGACCAGGAGCCGGACAGGACGGTCTTGGAGGCGGTCAGGGCACCCTCGCGGACCCGCAGGTCGCTGGCGTCGGCGGTGCAGGCCGAGCCGAGGAGGACCGCGGCACGAGCAGCGACCTCCTTGCCGTGGTAGTCCGAGAGCACAAGCGCGACGGCCGGCTTGACGGTGCGCACGGCACTGACGAGGGCGTCCGCCACGACACCGGCCTGCGTGCCGGCCTGCCCAAGGTCGGCTGCGAGCACGCGCGTGGCGCCCGCCCCGGCCAGTGCGGCGCTGGCATCCGCCCCCACGGGCCCGAGGGCGAGGGCCACCACGTCGGCGCGGGTGAGGGCCGCGGCCCCGGCGACGAGCGCGAGCCCGGCGCGAGAAGGGGCGAGAAGGGAGACGGCCTCGGCGGCGCTCGCCCTCGGCGTCTCGAGGTCGACGAGGACGAGGACAGGGGCGTCGAAGGTCTCGCCCACGCTCCCGGCAGGGATCTCAGTCATGTGCGTTCCTCTCAGACGAGCTGGTTCTCGACGAGCCAGGCGGCCAGCTCGCGGCCGGCCTCGCCGGCGTCGGTGCGGATGATGCCTGCGGCTCGCCCCGGGCGCTCCTGGTCGCACAGCACGGCCACCGACGGCTCGGCCGGCTCCAGGCCGAGCGCGGCCAGGTCCCAGGTCTCCAGGGGCTTGCGGCGGGCGGCGCGCATGGCCGCGAAGTTCGGGTAGCGCGGCTCGTTGGCCTGGTCGGTGACGGAGACGAGGGCGGGCAGGGGCGCGCTGAGCACCTCGCGCACGGCCCCCACGGTCCGGGTGATGACGACGTCGCCGTCGCCGACCTCCAGGTCCGTGGCAAGCGTGAGGGCGGGCACGTGCAGCTCGGCGGCGAGCGCGCCGGGAAGCAGCGAGGTCAGCGCGTCGAGGGAGGCCATGCCGGTGACGACGAGGTCGACGTCGCCGGTGCCCTGTCCCCCACCGACGCGCCGGATGGCGGCGGCCAGGGTGCGGGCCGTGACCACGACGTCGGATCCGGCCAGCGCCTCGTCGCTCACGAGGACAGCGGAGTCCGCGCCCATCTGCAGGGCGCGGCGCAGGGCGTCCTCGGCGTCCTCGGGGCCCATTGTCAGTGCGACGACCTCGCCGCCGTGCTCCTCGACGAGGCTGACGGCGGCCTCAACGGCGTTCTCGTCGAGCTCGTTGAGGACGTCCTCCTCACCTCGCACGAGGTGCCCGTCCTCCATCCGTCGTTCGGACTGCACGTCGGGAACGTGCTTGACACAGACCACGATCTTCATGCGGCCCAGGCTGCCACATGGCAGCTGCCGCGGTCACCGGCCCCCGGGGGCGTGAGACGCGCACCACCCGCCCCGGTCAGCGGCGCGCCTTACGCAACACGCCAACGCGCCGAAAGCCCCTGTCGGATTGCCGCTCCCCCTCGACCTGGCAAGAATGCCCCCATGCCAGACACGACCACGACGCAGCCCACTGCGCCCCCGGCCGCCGATCCCCTGCGGCCCGCCGCCCTGGCGGAGCTGGACGCACGGGACCGCAGCCGTCTGGGTGCGACACCGGCCGAGGAGGGCACGAGCTTCGTCGTCGTCGCCCCCGATGCTGCCGCGGTCGACCTGTGCCTGCTCGAGACGGACGGCAGCGGCCGTGTCCTGTCCGAGCGGCGTATCGGCATGCACGGCCCCGTGCGCGGGGCCTGGGGGGCTCATGTGCCCGGCGTCGGCCCCGGCCAGCGCTACGGCTACCGCGTCCACGGCGAGTGGAACCCCTCGGCGGGCTTCCTGCTCAACCCGCACAAGCTCCTCCTCGACCCCTACGCCCGGGCCCTGGAGGGCGCGCCCGGCCTGGGTCCGGAGATCTTCGCCCACACGGTCGACGAGGACTACAACCCCACCTCCGTGCCCTTCACCCTCTCCCACCTGGACTCGGCCGGGCACGTGGCCCTCGGCGTCGTCACCGCGGCCCCGTCCTTCCCGGTGGTCCCCGGCCCGCGCGTGAGCGAGGCGCGCGTGGTCATCTACGAGACGCACGTCAAGGGCCTGACCCTCACCCTGCCGGGGGTGCCCGCCGAGCTGCGGGGCACCTACGCGGGGCTCGCCCATCCGGCCACCATCGAGCACCTGAAGTCCCTGGGCGTGACAACGGTCGAGCTGCTGCCGATCCAGGCGGCCTTCTCCGAGACCTTCCTGCTGGCGCGCGGGCGCAGGAACTACTGGGGCTACTCGACGCTGTCCTACTTCGCGCCCGAGGCCTCCTACGCCATGCGCTCCTCTCAGGAGGCCGGCCCCCAGGCGGTCCTCGACGAGGTGCGCGGCATGGTCTCGCTGCTGCACGAGGCGGGCCTGGAAGTGGTGATGGACGTCGTCTACAACCACACCTGCGAGTCCGGCTTCGGCGGCCCGAGCCTGAGCCTGCGCGGCCTGGACGACCGCCGCTACTACCTGCACGCGCCCGGCCAGAGCGGCCAGTACTACGACGTCACGGGCACGGGGGCGAGCGTGGACATGCGCTACGCGCGCGCCGTCCAGCTGACCCTGGACTCCCTGCGCTACTGGGTCAGTGAGATGGGGGTGGACGGGTTCCGCTTCGACCTGGCGGCGACGCTGGGGCGCCACGCCACCGAGTACAGCTCGCGTCACCCGCTGCTCGTCGCCATGGCGACGGACCCCGTGCTGCGCGGCGCCCGACTCATCGCCGAGCCCTGGGACGTGGGCCCCGGCGGCTGGCGCACCGGCGAGTTCCCCGAGCCCTTCCACGACTGGAATGACCGCTACCGCGGGACCGTGCGCTCCTTCTGGCTGCGCGACGCCTCGGAGATGTCCAAGGGGCGCACGGGCGCGGACCTGCGCGACCTCGCCACGCGCCTGTCGGGCAGTGTGGACACCTTCGGCCACGGCGAGTACCCGGGCGGGCGCGGGCCCCTGGCGAGCGTCAACTTCGTCACCGCCCACGACGGCTTCACGCTGCGCGACCTCGTCTGTTACGACCACAAGCACAACGAGGACAACGGCGAGGGCAACCGGGACGGCACGGACGACAACCGCTCCTGGAACCACGGCTTCGAGGGGCCGATCCCCGAGGGTGTGGACATGGGCCCGCACGAGCTCATGCGCCGGCGCTCCATGCGCAACGTCCTGGCGACCCTGCTCGTCTCCGCGGGAACGCCGATGCTCCTGGGCGGCGACGAGATCGGTCGCACCCAGCAGGGCAACAACAACTCCTACTGTCAGGACTCCCCGATCTCCTGGTACAGCTGGGAGCTGGAGCCGTGGCAGCGCGACCTGCTGGCCACCTCCCAGTTCCTTGTGCGCACCCGCCAGGACCACCCGGTCATGCGGCCCTCCTCCTTCGCCTCGGGCACCATCCGCCCGGGGGACACGATCGCGGACCTGTCGTGGCTGGGTGCCGACGGCGAGACACTGAGTAACGACGCCTGGCACGACCCGCACACCCGGGTCGTGCAGATGCTGCGCTCGGGGCGACTCGTGGACGATGACGACCTGCTCGTCGTCATCAACGGCAGTCTCGACCAGTGCGAGGTGGTGCTGGCCGACGGGCACGGCACCGACTGGCACCTGGCGTGGGACTCGACCTGGCCGGTGCCGCGCCCGCACACCTCCTCCTTCTCCCTGGCGCGCCGGGTCGCCCGGGGTGAGGCGGCGCGGGCCCGTGCCGTCAACCCCGAGCGTGCCCGCGCGTCGCGGCCGGGGGCCACCGACTGCCGCCAGGACCGTCCGGGGGACACGACGACGCTGGAGGCGCTGAGCATGCGGGTGTACTTCTCCGGGGAGGTCCTGGCGCAGCCCTGAGCCGGGCCGACGCCGAGGGCACAAGACGGGCGGACGGGCCGACCGCCGTCGGTCCCTAGGATGAGCGGTATGACGCACACGCCCGAGCACGAGACGACCACGCCCACCCCCGCCGAGGAGGCGCTGGCCAACGCCACGAACGACGCCTCCCTGGCGCGGTCCCTGGCGCGCAGCGAGGAGATCCGCGCGGACCTCGACGTCAACCCGGGCCGCTACCGGATGCTCACGGGCGTGCGCCCCACCGGCAACATGCACCTGGGCCACTACTTCGGCACGATGCACTCCTGGAGGCGCATCCAGGACCTGGGGGTGGACACGTGGATCCTCGTTGCCGACTACCAGGTCATCACCGACCGCGACGGCGTCGGCCCGATCCGTGAGCGCGTGCTGTCCCTCGTGGCGGACACGCTCGCCGTCGGGGTGGACCCCGAGCGCTCGACCGTCTTCGCCCACTCGGCCGTCCCGGCGGCCAACCAGCTCATGCTGCCCTTCCTGTCGCTGGTCACCGAGTCCGAGCTGCACCGCAACCCGACCGTCAAGGCCGAGCTCGAGGCCACTGACGGGCGCGCCATGTCCGGCCTCATGCTCACCTACCCGGTGCACCAGGCGGCGGACATCCTCTTCTGCCAGGCGAACCTTGTGCCCGTGGGCAAGGACCAGCTACCGCACCTGGAGCAGGCCCGGCTCATCGCCCAGCGCTTCGACAAGCGTTACGGCCGCGCGGACAAGCACCGTCCGGTCTTCCGCCGCCCCGAGGCGCTGCTGAGCGAGGCGCCGCTGCTGCTGGGGCTCGACGGGGAGAAGATGAGCAAGTCCCGTCACAACACGATCGAGCTGCGCATGAGCGCGGACGAGACGGCCAAGGCGCTGAAGAAGGCCAAGACGGACTCGGATCGTGTCATCACCTACGACCCGGCCGACCGCCCCGAGGTGTCCAACCTGCTCATGCTGGCCAGCCTGTGCGGGGCGGGCACGCCCGAGGACATTGCCGCGCGGATCAGCGACGGCGGGGCGGGTGCCCTCAAGAAGCTGACGACGGAGGCCGTCAACGAGTTCTTCGCCCCGATCCGTGCCCGCCGTGCTGAGCTGGCGGCGAACGAGGACTACCTGCGTGAGGTCCTGCACGGGGGCAACGCGCGCGCCTGCGAGGTCGCTGAGGCCACCCTTGAGGACGTGCGCGCCGCCATGCACATGAACTACTGACGCCCCACACCTACGCGCACGTTGTGCGTGTGACGTGACGGCGACCAGTGACCCACGGGCACGCTCACAGCGATATGACTCGCGCCCGCACACCCCGTACCCTTGAACTGTGACCGCGAACACGCAGAATCCTGCCCCCACCCCTGCGACCTCCCGCGTGTCGAGGAGATCCGCTCGCTCAGCTCCCAGCGTCCCCGGCCCCGCCGCCTACTCCCCCGTGGGCCGCATCCCCGTCACCGAGGTCTTTCCCGTGGTCGAGGACGGGCGCTGGCCCGCCAAGGCCGTCCCCGGTGAGGTTGTGCCCGTGCGCGCCACCGTTTTCCGCGAGGGCCACGACCGCTTCGGCGCCACCGCCGTCCTCGTGCGCCCCGACGGCACGGACGGTCCCAGTGCCCGCATGTACGAGGTCGGCCTGGGCCTGGACCGCTACGAAGCCCGCCTGGCCGCCGACGCCCCCGGAGACTGGGGTCTGCGCGTGGAGGGCTGGTCCGACCCCTACGCCACCTGGAGCCACGACGCCGGCATCAAGGTCCCGGCCGGCATTGACGTCGAGCTCATGCTCGAGGAGGGTGCCCGCGTCCTCGAGCGCGCCGCGGGTGTCAGCGGCCGCGAGTCGGCCGACGTCGATGTCCTCACCAGGGCCGCCGCCTTCCTGCGTGACACCACGGTGCAGCCCACCCTGCGCCTGGCGGCCGGCCACAGCCCCGAGGTCACCGACGCGCTCGAGCGCCTGCCGCTGCGCGACCACGTCTCACCCAGCGCCACCTACCCGCTGCAGGTGGACCGCGAGCGCGCCCTGGCCGGCTCCTGGTACGAGATCTTCCCGCGCTCGCTCGGCTCCGGCGTCGACGAGCACGGCGTGTGGCACACGGGCACGCTGCGCACGGCCACCGCCCACCTGGACCGTATCGCCGCCATGGGCTTCGACGTGCTCTACCTCACCCCCATCTCCCCCATCGGCACCACCAACCGCAAGGGCCGCAACAACACCCTCGACGCCCGCCCCGGGGACCCGGGATCGCCCTACGGCATCGGCTCACCGGCCGGCGGACACGACGCCATCCACCCGGACCTGGGCACCTTCGAGGACTTCGACGCCCTCGTCGCCCGCGCCGACGAGCTCGGCATGGAGGTCGCCCTCGACCTGGCCCTGCAGTGTTCCCCGGACCACCCGTGGGTGACCGAGCACCCCGAGTGGTTCACCGTCCTGGCCGACGGGTCCATCGCCTACGCCGAGAACCCTCCCAAGAAGTACCAGGACATCTACCCGCTCAACTTCGACAACGACCCCGAGGGCATCTACCAGGCCATCCGCGACGTCGTCTACACGTGGATCGGGCACGGCGTGACGATCTTCCGCGTCGACAACCCCCACACCAAGCCCCTGGTGTTCTGGCAGCGCCTGCTGCGCGAGGTCCGTTCGACCAACCCCGAGGTCCTGTTCCTCGCCGAGGCCTTCACGCGCCCGGCGATGATGCGCACGCTCGGCAAGATCGGCTTCCACCAGTCCTACACGTACTTCGCGTGGCGCAACACCAGGCAGGAGCTGACCGACTACCTCGTGGAGCTGTCGCAGGAGACCGCCCACGTCCTGCGCCCGACCTTCTGGCCGACGACCCATGACATCCTCACCCCCTTCATGACGCACGGCGGCGTCCCGGCCTTCAAGCTGCGGGCCGTGCTGGCGGCGACCATGAGCCCCACCTGGGGCATCTACTCGGGCTACGAGCTGGCCGAGTCCGTGCCGCGCCCCGGTTACGAGGAGCAGATCGACAACGAGAAGTACGAGCTCAAGCCTCGTGACTTCGCCGCCGCGCGCGCCAACGGCATCGAGGACCTGCTCACCACCCTCAACGCCGCGCGTGCCGCCCACCCGGCCCTGCGCCAGCTGCGCGACGTGTGGTTCCACGGCACCAGCGACGAGCACCTCATCGCCTACTCCAAGCGCGTCGCCGCCGCCCACAGCCCCACCGGGCGTGAGGACGTCGTGCTCACGGTGGTCAACCTGGACCCGCACAGCGCCCATGCGGGGCACGTGTTCCTCAACCTGGCTCAGCTCGGCCTGCCCGAGGGCACGGACGGCTCCCACCCGGTCATCCGGGTCACCGACGAGCTCACCGGCTGGTCCTTCGAGTGGGGCGCCCAGAACTACGTGCGCCTGGACCCCTTCGAGGGTCGCGTCGCGCACGTGTTCCACGTCGAGGTCCCGTGATCGCCACCATGACGAGCACTGCCCTCCCCACGAGCCCGCCCGGTGTCCCCGCCCTGCCCCCGGCGCCGCGCACCGGTCTGGGCGAGGACCCCCAGTGGTTCCGCACCGCCGTCTTCTATGAGGCGCTGCTGCGGTCCTTCGCCGACTCCGACGGCGACGGCGTGGGGGACTTCAGGGGGCTGACCTCCCGCCTGGACTACCTGGCCTGGCTGGGCGTCGACGCCATCTGGGTGCCGCCCTTCTACCCCTCGCCCATGCGCGACGGCGGCTACGACATCAGCGACTACACGGGCATCGACCCACGCTACGGCACGGTCGAGGACTTTGAGGAGATGGTCCACGAGGCCCACGCCCGCGGCATCCGCGTCGTCATCGACATGGTCCTCAACCACACCTCTGACGCCCACCCCTGGTTTCAGGCCTCGCGCTCGGACCCGGAAGGCCCCTACGGCGACTTCTACGTGTGGTCCGACTCCGATGAGGTCTACGTCGGCACGCGCATCATCTTCGTCGACACCGAGTCCTCGAACTGGACCTGGGACGAGGAGCGCGGCCAGTTCTTCTGGCACCGTTTCTTCTCCCACCAGCCGGACCTCAACTACGACAACCCGGCCGTGGTCGAGGCCGTCACCGACGTCGTGCGCTTCTGGGCGCGCACGGGCGTGGATGGCTTCCGTCTGGACGCGATCCCCTACCTCGTCGAGCGCGAGGGCACGAGCAGCGAGAACCTGCCCGGCACGCATGCGATCGTCGCCCGGCTGGCGGCGGTGCTCGCCGAGGAGTTCCCCGGCACCATCACCATCGCCGAGGCCAACCAGATGCCCAGCGAGGTCGTCGCCTACTTCGGGACCCCCGACGCCCCCGAGTGCACCATGTGCTTCCACTTCCCCGTCATGCCGCGCATCTTCCGCTCCCTGCGCGAGGGCCGCGCGGACTCGATCCGCCAGGTGCTCGCCGAGACGCCCGAGATCCCGGCCCACGGGCAGTGGGGCACCTTCCTGCGCAACCACGACGAGCTCACCCTCGAGATGGTCTCCGACGACGAGCGCGCCCTCATGTACGGCTGGTACGCCCCCGAGGGCCGTATGCGTGCCAACGTGGGGATCCGACGGCGGCTGTCTCCCCTGCTGGGTGACAGCCGGGACGAGATCATGCTGGCGCACGCCCTGCTGCTGTCCCTGCCGGGATCGCCCTGCCTGTACTACGGCGATGAGATCGGCATGGGCGAGAGCATCTGGCTTGAGGACCGCGACGCGGTGCGCACCCCCATGCAGTGGGACCGCAGCGCACACATGGGCTTCTCGGCCGCGCCGGAGACCACCGCGCTCACGCTGCCGCTCATCAGCGCCCCGGGCTGGGCCGAGCGCAACGTCGCCGATGCCCTGGCGGACCCCGGCTCGCTGCTGCACGCGCTGCGCGACCTGCTGGCGGTGCGCCGTCGGCACCCGGTGCTCGGCCGGGGCTCCTTCCTCATGCGCCTCTCCTCCCATGCCGCGGTCCTGGCCCACACGCGCCAGGACACGACCCCCGACGGCGGTACCGCCCTGCTGTGCCTGGCGAATGTCGGCGACGAGGAGTGCCGGGCCGTCATCGATCTGCCGGAGATGGCCGGGGCCCGCATCGACGTCGTGCTGGCCGGCCCCGAGGGGGCCCATGAGGACGTCGTGGTGGGCGAGGACGGGCGCCTTGGCATCACCCTGCCGCCGCGCGGCTACCGCTGGCTGAGCCTGTCGCTGCCCGTGAGGGAGTCCTGAGCCATGTCTCGACAACTCCTCTGGCCCGCCGACGACGAGCTGCTGAGCGCGGTCCTTCCGTGGGCCTGCGAGCGGCGCTGGTTCCCCCTCAAGGGGGCCGTCCCACAGGCTGAGCGCTGCGCCGTCGTCGCCGACGTCGCCCTGGCCCCCGGGGTGCGTGACCTCGTCCTGGCACTGCCCACGGACGACGTCACGGACACGGCCCGGGTGCTGCTGCACGTGCCGCTCGTGCTGGGTGAGGTCTCCGACCTCGAGCGCCTGACCGGCCCGAAGGAGGCGGCGGGAGCTGCGGGCCTGCTGCTTGAGGACGGCACGGCCCTCGTCGACGGACCGCACCACCCCACCTTCTGGCGGGCCTGGGCCACCGCCGTCCTCGAGGCCGGCACCACGCTGAGCCCCACGGCGGTGCGGGCGGTCATCCAGCGGGCCGAGCGCCTGCGCGTGAGCACGGGCGAGCAGTCGAACACGAGCGTCATCCTGCCCGCCCCCACAGACTCCTCCTCCGCCTCAGTCGGCCAGGGGGACGCGGCGACGCCCGACCTCATCGTCAAGCTCCTGCGTGTGCTCGAGCCGGGCCGCAACCCCGACGTCGAGGTCCCCGTGGCCCTGGCCCGCAGCGGCTGGGACCGGGTGCCCACGCCGGTGGCCTGGTCCTCACTGGATGTCCTCGTGCCCGGCTCCTCCGCCCCCGTAAGCGCGGACGCCGCCGTGGCCACCACCTTCGTACCCGGCGCCGAGGACGGCTTCACCCTGTTCTGTGCCCTGGCCGGCGACGACGACGGCGAGGGTGCACCCACGCGCCTGCGTGCGCTCGCCCTGGCCGACACGCTCGGTGAGACGACCGCCCAGATGCACGAGCACCTGGCCCAGGCCCTGGGCACGAGCGCCGCCGTCCCCGCCGCCGCCCTCGCCCGGGGCCTGCGTGCACGCGCCACCTGGGCCATGCGGGAGGTCCCCGCGCTGGCCAGGGAGGTTCCCGCCCTCGCCCAGCGGGTGGAGGAGGTGCTCGGCGCTCTGACCGCCCTGCCGGCCCTGCCCATCGCCTCACGGGTCCACGGCGACTACCACCTGGGCCAGACACTCCACGGCGCCGATGGGCACTGGTACGTGCTCGACTTCGAGGGTGAGCCGCTGCGGCCGCTGGCCGAACGCTGCGTGCACGACCAGCCGCTGCGCGACGTGGCCGGGATGCTGCGCTCCTTCGACTACGCGGCGGCCGTCGGCGGCGCCACGGATGACACGTGGTCCGCCCAGGTACGCCGGGCCTTCCTCGACGGCTATCATCGCGTCCTACCGTCCACGGGCCGTGATGCCGGGCGCGACGCCGTCGTCATCGCTGCTCTTGAGCTCGACAAGGCCTTCTACGAGGCTGTCTACGAGGCCCGCCACCGACCGGACTGGCTGCCCGTCCCATTGGCCGGGATCCATCGAGTCCTCGGCACAAAGTCCCCCTCAGTCCCCAACACCCATGGAAGAGTGGAACGCATGAGCGACGTCACTGCCCCCGACCCCACGCCCGCCGCGACTGGCCGTGAGCCCGCCGCTAGCACCCCCGTCGGCCCTGTGCCGGTCGAGCCCTGGGTGTTGGCCGACGTCGCCTACGCGCGTTACCACAACCCTCATGAGGTCCTCGGTGCTCACCCGGGTGAGCACGGGATCACGATCCGTACGGTGCGCCACCTGGCCGACGCCGTCGCCGTCGTCACGGCCGAAGGCACCTTCCCGGCCGAGCACGAACAGGACGGCGTGTGGGTGGCCCTGCTGCCCGGCGACGTCATCCCGGACTACCGCCTCGACGTCACCTACGGCAACGAGACGACCCGGGTCGACGACCCCTACCGCTTCATGCCCACCCTGGGTGAGATGGACACCTACCTCATCTCCGAGGGCCGCCACGAGGCCCTGTGGGAGGTCCTGGGTGCGCACGTCAAGACCTATGACGGCGCCATGGGCGAAGTGACCGGCACAGCCTTCGCCGTGTGGGCGCCCAACGCGCGCGCCGTGCGCGTCGTCGGCGACTTCAACTACTGGGACGGCACCGCCACCGCCATGCGCTCCCTGGGCGCCTCGGGCGTGTGGGAGTTGTTCGTGCCCGGTGTGGGCGTCGGCGCCCGTTACAAGTTCGAGATCTGCTTCGCGGACGGCTCCTGGCACCAGAAGGCCGACCCCATGGCGCGCGCCACCGAGGTGCCGCCCGCCACCGCCTCCGTCGTCACCGACCAGTTCCACGAGTGGGGCGACCAGGAGTGGATGGAGCGCCGCGCCACCACGGACCCGCACTCGGGCCCGATGAGCGTCTACGAGCTGCACGTGGGCTCCTGGCGCCAGGGCCTGGGCTACCGCGGCCTGGCCGACGAGCTCGTCCCCTACCTCAAGGAGACCGGCTTCACGCACGTGGAGTTCCTGCCGGTGGCCGAGCACCCCTTCGGAGGCTCCTGGGGCTACCAGCTGACCGGCTACTACGCCCCCACCGCGCGCTTCGGCACCCCGGACGACTTCCGCTACCTCGTTGACCGCCTCCACCAGGCCGGCATCGGCGTCATCCTCGACTGGGTGCCCGCCCACTTCCCCAAGGACGAGTGGGCGCTGGCCCGCTTCGACGGCACCGCCCTGTACGAGGACCCGGACCCGCAGCGCGGCGAGCACCCCGACTGGGGCACGTACATCTTCAACTACGGGCGCAACGAGGTGCGCAACTTCCTCGTCGCCAACGCCCTGTACTGGCTCGAGGAGTTCCACGCCGACGGCCTGCGCGTGGACGCGGTGGCCTCCATGCTCTACCTCGATTACTCGCGCGACGAGAACCAGTGGCACCCCAACCAGTTCG
This sequence comes from Actinomyces respiraculi, assembly GCF_014595995.2. Classification (NCBI taxonomy): domain Bacteria; kingdom Bacillati; phylum Actinomycetota; class Actinomycetes; order Actinomycetales; family Actinomycetaceae; genus Actinomyces; species Actinomyces respiraculi. The sequence goes on along the minus strand of NZ_CP063989.1, from coordinate 802,676 downwards.
GCGGGCGTGAGAACCTCGAGGCCATCAGCTTCCTGCAGGAGGCCACGGCGACCGCTTACCGCAAGAACCCCGGCATCGTCATGGTGGCGGAGGAGTCGACGGCGTGGCCGGGCGTGACCACCCCCACCGAGTACGGCGGCCTCGGCTTCGGGCTCAAGTGGAACATGGGCTGGATGAACGACACCCTGCGCTACATGCAGGAGGAGCCGATCAACCGGCGCTACCACCACGGCGAACTCACCTTCTCGCTCGTCTACGCCTTCTCCGAGCAGTTCACCCTGCCGCTGAGCCACGACGAGGTCGTGCACGGCAAGGGCTCCCTGCTGTCCAGGATGCCGGGCGACCCCTGGCAGGAGCTGGCGAACCTGCGGGCCCTGTACGCCTACCAGTGGTCCCACCCGGGCAAGCAGCTGCTGTTCATGGGCCAGGAGTTCGGCCAGGGCTCGGAGTGGAACGCCGACACCTCCCTGGACTGGTGGATCCTGGACGACCCGGGCCACCAGGGCCTGCTGCGCCTGGTCAGCGACCTCAACGCTGTCTACACCTCCTCGCCCGCACTGTGGGCGGACGACTTCTCCCACCGCGGCTTCGAGTGGATCGAGGCGGGCGACGGCGACCACAACGTCCTGTCCTACCTGCGCAAGGGCGTCGGCCCTGACGGGCGCAACGACCTGGTCGTCATCATCGTCAACTTCGCCGGAACCCCGCACGAGGGCTACCGGGTGGGCCTGCCCTTCGCGGGCGGCTGGGACGAGGTCATCAACACCGACGCCCCCGAGTACGGCGGCTCCGGTGTGGGCAACCTCGGCCACGTCGAGGCCGAGGAACTGCCGTGGAACGGCCGTCCTGCCTCGGTGCGCCTGCGCGTGCCCCCGCTGGGCGCCGTGTTCCTGCGGCCGAGCAGGGACTGAGAGCGGCCGACGACGGCGGAGTGGACGTCAGGTGTGTCATGGAGAGTCCTTCATGTCACACCCGACGTCCCTCCGAACCTCATCGGAGGAATTCGGCGCCGGCGTCCACGTCCAGCAGCCGTACCGTGCGCACCGTGCGCTGACCCAGGCGTAGCGGCGTGACGCTGCTCCCGGGGCCAACCTGCACTCGCCACCCCGACGTATTCGGTACCCTGTCCGAGGACGCGTCGAGGTGGACGGGGGACGCCATCCACGCGTCACCACCCTTGCCCCGCGCGCGCTGCACGCCGCGCCCCACCAGGCAGCGGCGAACCGGTTGTCTGATAAGGGAAGAACAATGACGCAGAACCTGGCTAGCACTGTGCCCTCGCAGGTACGTGCGGTCTCCGGCCGTCCCGCCGAGGCCTCCACCCGCATGGAGGTCTGGCAGGGCCTGTCCGCCGCCGTCGTCGACGCCATCGCCAACGACTGGCACGCCACGGACGAGCGCTACCGCGCAGGCCGCATGGAGCACTACTTCTCCGCCGAGTTCCTCATGGGCCGCGCCCTGCTCAACAACCTCACCAACCTCGGCCTGGTCGATGAGGCGCAGAAGGCCGTGGGTGCCTTCGGGCACAACCTCTCCGATGTCCTCGAGCAGGAGCCCGACGCCGCTCTGGGTAACGGAGGCCTCGGACGCCTGGCCGCCTGCTTCCTCGACTCCTGCGCCACCCTCGACCTGCCGGTCAACGGCTACGGCATTCTCTACCGCTACGGCCTGTTCAAGCAGCTCTTCGACGACGGCTTCCAGACCGAGCACCCCGACGCCTGGATGGAGGAGGGCTACCCCTTCGTCATCCGCCGCGAAGAGGCCCAGCGCATCGTCCGCTACCAGGACCTGACCGTGCGCGCCGTCCCCCACGACATGCCCATCACCGGCTACGGCACGCGCAACGTCAACACGCTGCGCCTGTGGAAGGCCGAGCCGATGGAGGAGTTCGACTACGAGGCCTTCAACTCCCAGCGCTTCACCGACGCCATCGTCGAGCGCGAGCGCACCGCTGACATCTCCCGGGTCCTCTACCCCAACGACACGACCTACGAGGGCAAGGTCCTGCGCGTGCGCCAGCAGTACTTCTTCTGCTCGGCCTCCCTGCAGGAGATCATCGACACCTACATCGCCCACCACGGCGAGGACCTGCGCGGCTTCTCCACCTACAACGCCATCCAGCTCAACGACACCCACCCGGTCCTGGCCATCCCCGAGCTCATGCGCCTGCTCATGGACGAGCACGACCTGGGCTGGGAGGAGGCCTGGGCCGAGGTCGTCACGACCTTCGCCTACACCAACCACACGGTGCTCGCCGAGGCCCTGGAGACCTGGGAGGTCTCCATCTTCGAGCGGCTCTTCCCGCGCGTGCTCGAGATCGTCTACGAGATCGACCGCCGATTCCGTCAGGACATGCGCGAGCGCGGCCTCGACGAGGACACCATCGCCTACATGGCGCCCGTCCAGGACGGCGTTGTGCGCATGGCCTGGATCGCCTGTTACGCCGCCTACTCCATCAACGGTGTCGCCGCCATCCACACCGAGATCATCAAGCGCGACACCCTCAAGGAGTGGTACGCCCTCTGGCCCGAGCGCTTCAACAACAAGACCAACGGTGTGACCCCGCGCCGCTGGCTGCGCCAGTGCAACCCGCGCCTGTCCGCCGTCCTGGACGACGTCGTCGGCAACGACTCCTGGGTGCGCGACCTGTCCGTCCTGTCCCGCTTCACCGACGGCGTCGGCGACGAGGTCCTGGACCGCCTGGCTGAGGTCAAGCGTGCCAACAAGGCGGACTTCGCCGCCTGGGTCCTGGAGCGCGAGGGCGTCGAGATCGACCCCGAGGCCGTCTTCGACGTCCAGATCAAGCGTCTGCACGAGTACAAGCGCCAGCTGCTCAACGCCCTGTACATCCTGGACCTGTACTTCCGCATGAAGGAGGACCCGTCCCTGGAGGTGCCCAAGCGCGTCTTCGTCTTCGGTGCGAAGGCCGCCCCGGGCTACGTGCGCGCCAAGGCGATCATCAAGCTCATCAACACCATCGCCGAGCTGGTCAACAACGACCCGGTCGTCTCGCGCACCCTCAAGGTCGTCTTCATCCACAACTACAACGTCTCGCCCGCCGAGCACATCATCCCGGCCGCTGACGTCTCCGAGCAGATCTCGATGGCCGGCAAGGAGGCCTCGGGCACCTCGAACATGAAGTTCATGATGAACGGCGCCCTGACCCTGGGCACCCTCGACGGCGCCAACGTCGAGATCCTGGACCAGGTCGGTGAGGACAACGCCTACATCTTCGGCGCCACCGAGGACGAGCTGCCCGTGCTGCGAGAGACCTACGACCCGCGCCAGGCCTACGAGAATGTCCCCGGTCTCAAGCGCGTGCTCGACGCCCTCATCGACGGCACCCTCGACGACCGCGGCACGGGAGGCTTCGCCGACATCCGCCGCTCCCTGCTCGAGGCGAGCTACGAGAGCGCCGACGTCTACTACGTCCTGGGTGACTTCGCCGCCTACCGCGAGGCCAAGGACCGCATGGCCGCCGACTACGCCGACCAGCGCGCCTGGCAGCGCAAGGTGTGGGTCAACATCACCGGCTCCGGTCGCTTCTCCTCCGACCGCACGATCAGCGACTACGCCCACGAGGTGTGGAAGATCGAGCCCGAGTCCGTGTGACCCGCAGCCGCGCAAGCGGACAGCGGGGGCCCTGCCCGGCACGTGCCGGGCAGGGCCCCCGCCTCATTGGTCTGCCGGGTCAGAACAGGAGTGTCGCCAGCCGGCGGCGGGCGCGGACGACCTCGGGAGCCCCGGCGCCGATGACGTCGAAGAGCTCAAGCAGGCGCAGGCGCGCCTTCTCACGCTCCTCGCCCGTGTGGCTGCGCACAGCCTCCAGGGCACGTCCCAGGGCGCCATCGATGTCCCCCAGGGCCAGGGCGGCATCGGCGCCCACGAGCGCGGCCTCGACGTCCTCAGGCGCGGCGTCGGCGGCGGCCAGCAGCGCCCGCGGGTCCTGGCCGTCCATGCGGGCGAGCACACGGACCTGGCTGCGCGCCACCTGGAGCGCCGTGTCGCCCGGGTTCTGGGCCACGGCGTGGTCGTAGACCTCGATGGCGGCTGCGTAGTCGCCGCGCTCGATCGCCTCGCGGGCGGCGCGCTCGACCTCCGTCTCCTCGGGCTCGGCGGGGTCCTGGTCGCCGTCGACGGCGACGCGCCCGCGCACACCGTTGGCGGCGGCGAGCTCGAGGAGCTGGTCGAGGATCTGGCGCAGCTGCTCAGCCGAGGCCGCCCCCTGGAACATGGGCACCGGCTGGCCCGCGAGCAGTGCCAGGACCGTGGGCACGGCGGTGACCTGCAGGGCCCGGGCGACCTCCGGGGCGGTGTCGGCGTCGAGGCGGGCGAGCTCGAAGCGCCCACCCATGTCGACGGCGAGGTCGGCGAGCTGGGCGGCGACGTCGGCCGACACCTGGGAGCGGGGCGTGTAGGCGACGACGACGACCGGCACCTCGGTGGAGGCCTGGGCGACGTCACGCAGGTTCTCGGCGGTGAGGTCAACGATGAGCGGTGCCGGGTAGAGCGTGGCCGCACCGTCCGTCCCCTGCGCCTCGGGCCTGGTGGTGGCGGGCTTCTGACGCTGTGCGAGGGCGGACAGGTCGACGGCTCCGAACATGCTCATCTGTGGTGGGTCCTTCCCGGGCGCGGTGGCCCGATGTGGTCTGGTTGTGCCTCGCGTCCAGGCGGGTCTAGGCGGGGGCCTGGGAGTCGTCGCGCTCGACTGAGGTGAGCACGAGGTCCGTGCCCAGGACGGTGCTGTGACCGCCGGTGGCGGCCGAGGGGATGGCAAAGGAGACCATGGCGTCGTAGTGGGCGACGACGACGCCGACGATCTCCGTGTTGTCACCGAGCATGCGCCCGACGTTGCCCCCGAGCCTGAGGGTGGAGCCAGCGACCGTCTTGCGGTACTCGGCGGTGAGGGTCAGGGCGGCGGTGAAGATGGCGCCACCGTCGGCGGTACGCAGCCCGCGCAGGCCGTCCTCGTGGGCGGCGGCGGTGACGGTGACGGTGCCCATGCCGGACAGGTCGGTGGCCCGCTCGGAGGCGATGCGCTGGCGCAGGGCGTCGTCGGCGAAGACGGCGGCGTTGTCCCCGTCGGGGTTGTTGAGGGCATCGAGGTAGGCCTCGACGACGGCGCTGGGCTGGTCCAGGAGCGCGGAGGCCGGCTCCCCCGCCTCAGGGTTGCCATCCGCGGTGACCTCGAGCGCGCCGACGGAGGCGCTGGGGGTCGCGGGAACCTCGACGTCGCCGAGCCTGGTCCAGGACCACAGCGTGTAGTCCTCACGGGCCGCGTCCTGGGTGAGGGTGAGGTAGTAGGTGGGCTCGCCGACGGCGGGCTGGGTGATGACGACGGCGGTGCGCGGGAAGTCACTGGTGAGTCCGACGACGCCGGCCTGCACCTCGGTGGTGAAGCGGTGGATGTGGGTGTCGTCCCCGGCGAGGGTGGCCAGGGCGTATTCCTTGGCGCGCACGCGCTCGGCGGGGCCCGTGAGGTAGCCGGCCAGGAGGGTCGCGTCCTTGGCCTCGTCCGCGGACCCCAGGCCCTTCTCGATGCGCTCGAGGACGGTGACCAGGCGCGAGGCGTCCAGGACGGGGTGCGCGGGCGCCGCGGTGGGCGGGGTGACGGCCGGCAGGCCCCGCGAGCAGGCGGTCAGGGCTGCTGCTGCCGCGGCGGCAACGGCACCGGTGATGAAGGTACGGCGGGTGCTCGTCATCGGTTGTCCTCCTCGTCGTGGCGGTCCGTGGGCTCCTCGGTGGGCTCGCCGGTGTCCTCGGCGGAGTCCGCCTCGGTGACGGCGAAGGCGGTGTCCTCCTCGAGCTCTCGGGCGCTGCGGTGGGCCGCGGTGGCCTGCGCGTCCAGTCCCGGCAGCACGGCCGAGCCCCGGGGGGCGCCGGCGTCCTGGGCGGCGCTGTCCGCCGGGGGCGCGGGCGCAGCGGCGATGCCATTGAGGGAGACGGCCCCGGTCCGCGGGTCGATCCACTCCTCACCGGCGGCCTCGGCACGCTCCTTGTCGCGCATCTCGCGGCGGGTCAGCGGGCGGTCGGGGTCACCGATGCGCGGCATGGTGATGGTCTGCACGGAGTCGGCGGAGGCGAGGCGGGCAGCGCGCTCGGCGGCACGGCGGCGGCGCTCCGCGTCGGCACGACGCACCTGCAGGTCGAACAGGAGGCCCCCGACGCCCGCGAGAATGAGCAGCCCGCCCAGGATGAGCCCCGGCACGAAGAAGGGCGTGGACACCGGGCGCAGCCAGGACAGGGTGAGCGTCGGGGCGGGGGCGGAGCCGTCGGTGGCGACCAGGACAACGAGGTCAGGGTCCGTGGCGTCCAGGTCGAGGCTGGCGCTGCCCCTGCCGGTGACGGCGCTCTGCCACAGGATCGAACCGGCGGGGTTGGCACCTGAGGCCGTCAGGGGCGTGCAGCCCGTGGCGGACGCCGTCGACTCCGCAGTTGCCGTCGACTCCGCAGTTGCCCCCGCGGACGCCGTCGACTCTGCAGTTACCTCCGCGGACGCCGTCGACTCCGGACTCGGCGAGGCGGTGGCGGCCTCAGTGGCGGTGCCCTCGGCCGGGCAGCGCTCGGTCACGCTCCGGGAGGCCAGGACGGTCGCGTCCGTCAGACCGGTGACGGAGACGTAGGGATCGTCGGCGAGCCAAGCACGCGCGTCAGCGGAGTAGGCAACGGCGATGAGCACGTTGTGCCCCTCGGACGTTGCCGTCACCGTCACGTCAGAGCCGAGGAGCCTGAGCACACCGGGCTCGACGAGCGCGTAGGGCTGGTCCGGCTCCTGGGCGAGGGACGCCGTCGCAGTGGCGCTGGGCCGCCAGATGGTGGCAGAGCAGACGGCGAGCACGATGACGACGAGGCCGAGGACGGCGACGACCGCGCTCACGATGCGTCGGTTCACGACGTGGACTCCTTGCTGTCGATGACAGGACGGGCCGACCGCACGACCGGCTCAGGCAAGCCCGGCACGCGGATCTGGACCCCCAGAATCCCACGGTCGCGGCGCTGGCGCAGTGCTCCAGGGCAATCTCACAGCAGCCTGCGCCCTCAGCGGACGGGCGGGCAGACGGCCCATATGGACCCCTGACGGGACTATGGCCCCGGGGACCCAAGGCCTGGGCGAGCACCACCGCCGTCGATATGATGACGCAGCCGCCTGCTCCCTCGTCGTGACGCCGACCCGTCGCTACGCTGGGCACTGACGGCCCAGCGCCGTCCCGACGCTGCACCACTGAGCACCACCGAGCTTCACTGAACATTACTGAGCATTTACTGACTGGAGGCACCACTATGTCCGAGGGGACCGAGGAGTTCGCGATCAGCATGCGCGGCTACGACCGCGCGCAGGTCGACCAGCGCATCGAGTCCCTCACCCGCAGCCTGGCCGAGGCGCGCCGTGAGGTCGGCAGCCTCGACCAGCGCGCACTGACGCTTGCGGGCGAGCTCGCCGAAGCGCAGCGACGTCTGCGGGAGGCGGACAAGCCCACCTACTCGGGGCTCGGCTCGCGCATCGAACAGCTGCTGCGCAGCGCCGAGGAGCAGTCGGCCTCCATCCTGTCCAAGGCGACCTCTGAGGCCGACGCCCTGGCGGCACGCGCCGCCGCCAACGCCAGCCGTGTGAGCGAGCGGGCCACGAGCGAGGCGGCGACACTCCTGGCGGACGCCCGTCGCGAGGCGGCCGAGCTGCGCTCGAACGCCGAGGCCGAGGCCTCCACCGTCCTGTCCAACGCCCGCTCCCGCGCGGACGAGCTCATCGGCTCGGCCGAGCGCCAGGCCGCCCAGGTGGCCGCAGACGCCACCTCCCAGGCGACGACGACGACCGCCGGCGCTGAGCGTGAGGCCGAGCTCCTGCTCGCCCAGGCCCGCAAGAGCGCCGCGGAGATCCGGGTCTCCTCCGAGCGCGAGGCCGCTCGGACCCGGGAGGAGGCCACGGCGGAGGCGGAATCGCTGCGGTCCTCGAGCACCTCCGAGGCCACGGGCCTGCTCGAGCGTGCCCGCGCCGAGGCGAGCACGCTGTTGGACAATGCCCGCACCGAGTCCGAGACCCTGCGCCGCCAGGCCCAGGACATGGCCGACGCCGCCCGCGCGGAGGCCACCGAACTGCGCCACCAGGCTTCCCTCGAGATCGCCGCCGCCCACGAGGCGGCCGCCACGGAGGACTCGCGCGCCCACGACGAGACCGCCGCCCGCGTGCGCGAGATGAACGAGGAGGCCAGGTCGCAGGCCGCTGAGGCTGAGGCCCGCCTGCAGGAGGCCGTTGACCGTGCCGAGTCCGTGCGCATGCAGACGGACGCGGCTGCCCGGGCGCGTCAGGAGGAGGCCGAGCAGCAGGCGGAGGAGCTGCTGCGTCAGGCCCGCACCGAGGCCGAGGCCTTGGTAGAGGATGCGCGTGTCAACGCGGAGGCCCGTATCGTCGCGGCGACCCGCCAGGTCGAAGAGCTCGAGCGCCAGCGCGACTCGGTGGCCGGCTACCTGGAGGAGATGCGCGGGGTCCTGGGCGCCGCCGGGGCCCAGGTGCAGGTCTACTCCGACGCCATCACCGAGGTCGCCGACGGCACCGAGCAGACGCAGGAGGCCGAGCAGACGGACTCCGAGGCTCCGGCGCCCGCGCAGCCGAAGAAGTGAGCCGGCCTCTGTCCGCCCCTTCTCTCGCCGACGCTCGGACGTAGGCTGACCCCATGCCGACCAGCGCCGACGAGCATCCGGACCCCTCCCCCGCGGGCTCCCCCGCCCCTGAGTCGGACTGGGCGACACAGCGGCGCGAGGCCGCGGCCGAGCGGGCCCGGATGCTGCGGGCGCGTGCGGATGCCGAGCACGCCCGCGCCGCCAGGATCGTGTCCCTCTTCGTTCAGGTGGCGCGTGAGCAGGGCCTGGAGGCCCGACCGCTCGCGGTGCAGGGCTACGGCGGGGGCACGGCACGCACCCCGCTGAAGGGCTGGTACCTGCGTGGGGACCGGACGGTGGCCATCGACGTCGACGGCCACTTCTACGTCCTGACAACGTCACTGAGTATGAGGCAGCGACTCCTGGGGACCATGCCGGTGGCTGAGCCGGTGCCGATGACCATCGGGGAGGGCGGGCGCGACGGCGACATCGTGCCGCTGCGCTTCGCACTCGAGCGCCTGCTGCCGGGGTGGGAGACCCTGTCCCCCGAGCCGCTGGCCTGAGAGGCGGGTGTCACCAGAGGCGACGCTCCCAGCAGGAGGTGTGCCAGTGGCGGCGCTCCTCCAGGCCGCGCTCGGCCCCAAAGAGGTGGTCATTGCTCCAGGCGACGACGTGGGGCGTGCCCGGAGGGATCTGCCGGTGGCAGGCGGGACAGGTGTAGGGCTTGTCGCTGCCGCGCAGGTGGCGGACGGTGAAACTGGCACCGCCGGGGCCGGTCTGGGTGCGGGGCAGTGAGGCGAGGCGGTTCATGTCCAGGGGGACGTGTGCGGCCCCGTAGGGCCGCTTCGAGCTGCGCCGTGCCATGCCCAGAGCCTATCCGCCCAGCCCAGGGCCCCTCACCCAGCCCCCTCACCCAGCACTGAGCCCTGAGCGTTCACCCTGGCGCCTGACCTTTCCGGTCAGGTCCCTACATGAGGGCTCAGGGCTCAGCGGGCGAGCAGGCTCAGGGCTCAGATGAGGCCCATCGAGGCGACGGCGTTCTTCTCGTCCAGGAGCTCGGCGGCAGAGGCGTCGATCCTTGCGCGGGAGAAGTCGTCGATCTCCAGGCCCTCGACGACCTTCCACTCACCGTTCTCGCAGGTGCAGGGGAAGGAGGAGATGATGCCCTCGGGGACGCCGTACTGGCCCTCGCTCATGATGGAGGAGGAGGTCCAGGAGTAGTCCTTGACGCCCAGGCACCAGTCGCGCACGTGGTCGATGGCGGCCGAGGCGGCGGAGGCGGCGGAGGAGGCGCCACGGGCCTCAATGATGGCGGCGCCGCGCTTGGCGACGGTCGGGATGAAGTCGTCCTCGACCCAGGCGCGGTCGGCAAGGATCTCCGGGATGGCCTGGCCCTTGACGGTGGCGTGGGTGAGGTCCGGGTACTGAGTGGTGGAGTGGTTGCCCCAGACGGTGACCTTGTCGAGCTCGGAGACGTGCGCACCGGTCTTGGCGGCCAGCTGGGCCAGGGCGCGGTTGTGGTCCAGGCGGGTCATCGCGGTGAAGCGGGAGGCCGGGATGTCCTTGGCGTGGGAGGCGGCGATGAGGGCGTTGGTGTTGGCGGGGTTGCCGACGACGAGAACCTTGATGTCCTCGGCGGCGCCGGCGTTGAGGGCCTCGCCCTGGGGGCCGAAGATGCCGCCGTTGGCGGAGAGCAGGTCTGCGCGCTCCATGCCGGCCTTGCGGGGCATCGAACCGACGAGGAAAGCGATGTTGGCGCCCTCGAAGGCCTTCTTCGGGTCGTCGAAGATGTCGATGGAGCCCAGCGTCGGGAAGGCGGAGTCGAAGAGCTCCATGGCGGTGCCCTCGGCGGCCTTGACGGCCGGCGGGATCTCCAGCAGACGCAGGTTGACGCGCTGGTCGGGACCGAGGAGGGCACCGGAGGCGATGCGGAACAGCAGGGCGTAACCGATGTTGCCGGCGGCACCGGTGATGGTGACGTTGACGGGGGCGTTGGCCATGAAGAGCTCCTTCTAGGACGTTGGCTCGGGCCGCAGGTGCCTGCAGCCGCTAGGACGAGCCTACGGCCCCCGGGCGCCGCGGCCCGGGCCGTTGGGCTCCCGTCGTGTTCACCCCTGGCGTCATCCAGGTCACACCGGCTCTCACCGGGTGACGCCAGCGAGCTCAGCTCACGGCGTTCGGACCCGCCGCGGCAGCGGAGGCGGCCAGGTCCTCCGGGGAGACCACACCGTCGACGCTCACGCGGTCGAGGTACTTCATGCCGTCGAAGGACAGCTCGCGGGCGTTCTCGACGTCGCCGTCGTTGTGGAAGGAGCCTCCGGCCATCTTGTCGACGACGATGGCGATGGCGCCGTCACCCGTGACGTTCGTGGCGGTGCCGAAGGAGTCCAGGGCGATGTAGGTGGCGATCATGAGCGCCACCTGGGCGTCGCTGAAGCCGAGCATCGAGGACAGCAGACCGGTGGCGGCCACGATGGCACCGCCGGGCACGCCCGGGGCGGCAACCATCGTGATGCCGAGCATGAAGACGAAGCCGATCCACTGGGAGGCGGAGACCGTCAGGTCCTGGGTCAGGACGATCGCGAAGGCGAAGGCGAAGATCTTCGAGGTGGAGCCGGCCAGGTGGATGGTGGCGCACAGCGGCACGGTGAAGGAGGCGACCGCGTTGGACACGCCGTTCTTCCTCGTCTGGGCGAGCGTCACCGGGATGGTGGCCGCGGAGGAGGAGGTGCCCAGGGCCGTGAGGTAGGCCGGCAGCATCGTCACCAGGGCCTTGAGGGGGTTGCGGCGGCCGATGGCGCCGGCGATGAGGTACTGGGTGCCGAGGATGACGACCTCGAGCAGGAGGACGACGACCACCACCCGCACGAGCGTGCGCATGATCGACCAGGCCTCGCCCGTGTAGGTGAGGTTGAGGAAGATGCCGAAGATGTGCAGCGGCAGCAGCGGGATGATGATCCTCTCGATGAGCGAGGTGATGATCGCGCGGAACTCGATGAAGCCCTTGCGCAGGACGCCGCGCGGCACCATCGCCAGGCCGATGCCGACGACGAAGCTGAGCAGCAGAGCGGTCATGACGCCGACGGCGGCGGGCATCTCGACGGTGAAGAAGCTCGTCAGGGCGCTGCCGGGCTCGGCGACCTCGGACAGGGAGTTGCCGCCCAGCAGGCGGGGGAAGACGCTCGCGCACACCAGGTAGGTGAGGAAGCCGGAGAAGAGCGTCGAGCCGTAGGCGATGGCCGCGGTGATGCCGAGCCACTTGCCTGCGCCACGGCCGAGGTCCGCGATGGCGGGGGTTACCAGACCGATGATGATGAGCGGGATGGAGAAGCTGAGGAACTGGCTGAACAGGCCGGAGAAGGTCGCGAAGACGCGCCCCACGGCCACGGGAACGAGGTGGTTGCCGCCGATCGTGATGCTGCCCAGGAGCAGGGCGAGGATGATCGCGGTCAGGACCCACGGGAGGATCCCGCCCTTGGCGAGGAACCTGCGCGGGTCGGCGGGGCTTTTCGTGGTCGCAGTGGACATGGCCGGCCTTCCGAGGGATGGGAGGATCCCGGGCGCGGGGGTGCATACCCGGTGCATTGGCAGCATGCCACACGTTCAGTTCCCACGCGGAGAAGTGTCACCCGTCGGTCACAGCACCCTGGGCAGCTCGACGTAGGAGCTCAGCAGGAAGAGCCCGAGCGCGAGCAGGAGCCCGAAAACAGCATCGAACACCCGCCCCCGGGCCGCGATCCACGTGCCGTCGGGACGCAGCACCCGCACCGCTGACAGGCCCAGGACGAGGCAGGCGAGCCACAGCACTGCCAGCCGGTGGTGCTGCGTGAGCGCCAGCACCGGCACCCCCGCGAGCGCGAGGGTGGTGGCCACAACGCTCAGCGTCGAGTACGGCTCACGGCGGGACTCCCCCCACCGCGGGTGCCGCCCCACGCCCGTCGGGGCGGTGCGCGCCTCCGGCTCCTCCTGACTCACAGGCGCATCGTAGCCATGCTGGCGCGCACCGTCCCGAACCCCGCCGCTCAGTGCGCGAAGTGACGGCTGCCCGTGAGATACATCGTGACGCCGGCGGCCCGCGCGGCGGCGATGACCTCCTCATCACGGATGGAGCCGCCGGGCTGGACGACGGCGGTGACGCCCGCGTCGATGAGCACCTGGAGGCCGTCCGCGAAGGGGAAGAAGGCGTCGGAGGCGGCCACGGCGCCACGAGCCCGCTCGGGCGCGTCGGCGCTCAGGACCGTGGAGGCGTCAGCGCCGCCGACGGCGCCCGTCTCCGCCTGAGGACCGGCCTCGGCCGCCGCGTCACCGGTCGAGCGCAGGCCCAGGGTGTTGGCACGCTCGACGGCGAGGCGGCAGGAGTCGACCCGGTTGACCTGGCCCATGCCCACGCCGACGGTGGCGCCGTCATGAGCGAGGAGGATTGCGTTCGAGCGCACCGCGCGCACCGAGCGCCAGGCGAAGCGCAGGTCCGCCAGGGTGGCGTCGTCGGCGGCCTGGCCGCTGACGAGCTGCCAGGTCGAGGGGTCGTCGTCGTGGGCCTGGTAGGTGTCGCGCTGCTGGACCACCGCACCGCCGGAGACGGCCTTGATCTCGTAGCCCTCGCGGGCCGGGGGCTCGACGAGCAGCAGGCGCAGGTTCTTCTTGGCGGACAGAATCGCCACGGCCTCGTCCTCGAAGGCGGGGGCGGCGACGACCTCGGTGAAGATGGGGGCGACCTGGCGGGCCATCGCGGCGGTGACGGTCGCGTTGGTGGCGATGACGCCGCCGTAGGCGGAGACGGGGTCGCAGCCGTGGGCCTTGCGGTGGGCCTCGGCGACGTCGCCGTCGGCGGAGACGGCAATGCCGCAGGGGTTGGCGTGCTTGATGACGGCGACCGCGACGTCGTCGCCGTGGTCGTAGGCGGCCCGCAGGGCGGCGTCGGTGTCCGTGTAGTTGTTGAAGCTCATGGCCTTGCCGTGCAGCTGGGTGGCGCGGGCGACCCCGCCGGTGGTGCCGGGCCGGGTGTAGACGGCGGCCGCCTGGTGCGGGTTCTCGCCGTAGCGCAGGGTCTCCAGGCGCTCCAGGCCCAGGCCGACGTAGGCGGGCGGGACGGGAGCCGCCTGCGGCTCGCCGGTCTCGATCTGCTGGGCGAACCAGGTGGCGACGGCGGCGTCGTAGGCGGCGGTGTGGGCGTAGGCCCTGGCGGCGAGCCGACGGCGATCGGCGAGCTGGAAGCCCCCGGCGGCGACCGCGGCGGCAACGGCCGGGTAGTCGGCCGGGTCGGTGACGACGGCGACGGCGGGGTGGTTCTTGGCGGCGGCGCGCACCATCGAGGGCCCACCGATGTCGATCTGCTCGACGCAGGCGTTGAAGGGGGCGCCGGAGGCGACGGTGTCGGTGAAGGGGTAGAGGTTGACGACAACGAGGTCGATGGGGGTGACCCCAAGCTCGTCGAGCCGGGTCATGTGCTCGCTCTTGCGGCGGTCGGCGAGGATGCCGGCGTGGATGCGCGGGTGCAGGGTCTTGACCCTGCCCTCGAGGCACTCGGGGAAGCCGGTGACCTCCTCGACGGGGGTGGCGGGCAGCCCGGCGGCGGCGATGGTGGCGGCGGTGGAGCCGGTGGAGAGGATCTCGACGCCGGCGCCAACCAGTGCGGTGGCGAGCTCGACGAGGCCGGTCTTGTCATAGACGGAGATGAGGGCCCGGCGCACGGGCACCTGCTCGGGGTCGGTCAGGGCCTCGGTCGGGACGGGGGTGGTGGGGACGGGCGTGCTCATACGCGCTCCTCGTGCGATCGGTCGGCCGGGGCGCCCAGGCGGGCGACGCCCCTGCTCATCCATCGTGCGGCCGCTCCCCGGTGGTGGCCCACCCTCGCCAGTCGCGGTCGGGCCCAGCCTAGCGCCGCGGTCCCCGGGCGGCTAACGCTCCCCGGCGGCCATCTGGCGCGCGAGGCGGCCCACGTGCTCGATGAGCTGGGGGGTCTCCGCGGCCTTGACGCGGGCAGTGAGGCTGGCCTCGTCGTCGTCGGACAGCACGGGCACCTCCACCTGGGCCACGTGCGCGCCGGTGTCGACGCCCTCGTCCACCCAGAACAGGGTGGCCCCGGTGCGCCGAGCCCCGGCGGCCAGGGCGTCGCGCACGGCGTGGGCGCCGGGGAAGGCCGGCAGGAGCGAGGGGTGGGTGTTGAGCACGCGCCCCTCGAAGCGGTCCAGGAAACCGGGGCCGAGCAGGCGCATGAAGCCGGCGCAGACGACGAGGTCGGGCCGGTGGGTGCCGACGGCCTCGGCGACGTCGAGGTCCCAGGCGGCGCGCACAGCCCGGTCGCGCCCGTTCGTCAGGGGGACGACGGCGACGGGCAGGCGGGCGGATCGGGCCAGGTCGGCGGCGGGGCACTCCGTGTCGGTGACGACGCCGACGACACGGGCCCCGTAGGCGGCCTCCTCACAGGCGGTCAGGAGGGCGGCGAGGTTGGAGCCGGTCCCCGAGACGAGGACGACGAGACGTGCGGGGGTGCTCATGAGGTCTCCGTGCTGTCATCCGTGGGGGTGCCGGGGCCGTCGTCGCCGGCGCGGCGCCCCACGCGCTCGATGCGCTCGGTGAGCGCCCGGGCCCGGGGGTGAACGAGCACGCTGCCGACGATGAGGCCGACGCCCGTCTCCACGGCCACGAGCAGGACCGTCGTCGCCCTGGCGGGCCCCACCACGGCCAGGCGCCCAGGCCCAATGGGACCGGAGGCCGCCAGGCAGGCGAACCAGGTCCCGGCAGTCAGGAGGACAGTGGCGCCGATCCCGGCGAGCGCCGACTGCCCAGGCTCCAGCCCGGCGAGCTCGTGGCGATTGCGCCAGGCGACCAACAGGGTCGCCAGGGTCAGCAGGAGGGGCACGTAGAGGCCGACGCTCGAGTTCTCGCCGCCCAGCGGGGAGGTGGGCAGGAGCCCAAGCACCGGCAGCGCCGGCACGGGGCCGGCGATGACGGCGTCGGGGGAGAACAGGCTCCCCTCCCCCACCCGGAATCCGGACCCGGCGAGCCAGGACAGGGCCCAGATGAGAGCGTCGGGCAGCCAGGCCGCCTGGAGCAGCAGCTGGCCGATGAACGCGATGACCCCTCCGCCGCTGAGTGCGTCGTGGAGCCGCGACATGCGCGGCGCGCCGCCCACGGCGGCCGCCATCACCAGCACGGCGGCGGCCAGCACGACGGCCAGGAGGGCCGTCGCGCGCGCCAGGTGCAGGGCCGGATCCACCCAGGCGGGGCGGCGCGCCCACCAGTCGGCCAGAGCCGCAGACCCGGTGCCACGCCGCTGGAGGTCGGCGACGGCGAGGAGTGCGACGAGGGCGGGCAGAAGGATCGCCGTCGGCCAGGTCCGGGACCCCGCGGGGGTGGCCAGGACCAGCAGGAGCGCGGTGACCAGGGCGCTGGATGCCACGGTGCAGACGGCCGAGGCCGGCCCGGCCAGCCGCGAGCGGCGCACGGCCGAGCGTGCCAGGAGGACGACGACGAGACTCAGGCCCAACAGCGGCAGTCCGAGGACGCCGTCGGGACTGCCCGCCTGGCCGTAGGAGCCGCCCAGCGACAGGCTCCACAGGGCCGTTGCCGTGCGCGCGGCACTGCCCATGGACAGTGCCGCGGCGGCGTCGTGGGAGGAGGTGGCGACGAAGACGGCGAGGGTGGGCACAACGGTGATGGCCCACCCTCCGAGGGCCGCCTCACACCCGGTGCGTATGGCAACGGGCCAGTCGCGGGGCAGGAGGGTGCGCGGCAGGGGGTGGTCGGTCCTCACTCCTCGACGTCGCTCCCGCCGTCGAGCTCGCGCAGCAGGTCCCGGGCGATCGCGGCCGTGGCCGAGGGGGTGCGCCCCACGCGCACGCCGACGGCCTCCAGGGCGGTCTTCTTCGCCTCAGCGGTGCCGGAGGAGCCGGAGACGATGGCGCCGGCGTGGCCCATCGTCCTGCCCTCGGGGGCGGTGAAGCCGGCCACGTAGGCGACGACCGGCTTGGTCATCGAGGAGGCGATGTAGGCCGCCGCCCGTTCCTCGGCGTCGCCGCCGATCTCACCGATCATGACAACCAGGCGGGTGTCCTCGTCGGCCTCGAAGGCCGCAAGCGCGTCGATGTGGGTGGTGCCGACCACCGGGTCACCGCCGATGCCGATGCAGGTGGTGAAGCCGATGTCGCCCAGCTCGTGCATGAGCTGGTAGGTCAGGGTGCCGGACTTGGACACCAGGCCCACGGGACCGGGGCCGGTGATGTCCGGCGGCGTGATGCCGACGTTGGAGCGTCCCGGGGAGATGATGCCGGGGCAGTTGGGGCCGATGACCCGGGTGCCGTGGGCGGCCGCGTAGGCGATGGCCCAGGTGGCGTCCGCGACGGGCACGCCCTCGGTGATGACGACGACGAGGCGCATTCCGGCGTCGACGGCCTCGGTGACGGCGCCGCGCACGTGGGCGGGGGGCACGAAGATGACGGAGACCTCGGCGCCGGTGGCGGTGCGGGCCTCGGCGACTGTGCCGTAGACGGGAACCTCGACGGTGCCGGCGGTGACGTCCGCGGCGCCGGGGCCCAGGGGCTCAACGTCGAAGGCGACGGTGGTTCCGGCCTTGCGGGGGTTGACCCCGGCGACGACGCGGGTGCCGGCGCTGAGCATGCGGCGGGTGTGGCGACGGCCCTCGGAGCCGGTCATGCCCTGGACGATGACGAGGTCGTCCTCGGTGAGGAAGATGCTCATGGCTCAGGCCTCCTGGGGGGTGTCGGTGCGGGGGGAGGTGGCCTCGTGCGCGAGGCGGGCGACGACGTCGGCGGCCCCGTCCATCGTGTCGACGACGTTGACGCCGGGCAGGGCGGCCTCGGCGAGCATGCGGCGCCCGTCCTCGGCGCGGTTGCCGTCCAGGCGGACGACGACGGGCTTGTCGAGTCCGCCCAGGCGCTCGACCGCGGCGATGATGCCGCCGGCGACGGTGTCGCAGGAGGTGATGCCGCCGAAGACGTTGACGAGGACGGCGCGCACCTGGGGGTCGGAGGCGACGAGCTCGAGGCCGGTGGCCATCGCCTCAGTGGAGGAGCCGCCTCCCAGGTCGAGGAAGTTGGCGGGGCGCACGCCGCCGTGGCGGGTGCCGGCTCCGGCGACGACGTCGAGGGTGGACATCACCAGGCCGGCGCCGTTGCCCAGCACGCCGACCTCGCCCTCCAGGCGCACGTAGTTGAGGCCGAGCTCGTGGGCGCGGGCCTCGAGGGGGTCGGTGCCCTCGTTCTCGTGCGCGTCGGGGATCGGCTCGTGACGGAAGGCGGAGTTGTCGTCGAGGGTGATCTTGGCGTCCAGGGCGAGGACCGTGCCGTCGGGGGTGACGGCGAGGGGGTTGATCTCGACGAGGGTGGCGTCCTCGGCCACGAGCGTCTGCCACAGCAGGAGGAGGACCTCGGCGACGCTCCCGGCCAGGGGCTCGGCGATTCCGGCGGCGGCGGTGATGCGGGCGGCGACCTCGGGCGTGACGCCCTCGATCGGGTCGATGCCGACGCGGGCCAGGGCCTCGGGGCGCTCCTTGGCCAGGGTCTCGATGTCCATGCCGCCCTCAGCGGAGCACAGGGCGAGCCAACGGCGCTCGGCCCTATCCAGCAGGAAGGAGGCGTAGAGCTCCTGGGCGATGTCGGCGCCCTCGGTGACGAGGACCCGGCGGACGATGTGGCCCTTGATGTCCAGTCCGAGGATCGCCTCGGCGGCCTCTCGGGCCTCGGCGGGGGTTCGGGCCAGGCGCACGCCGCCGGCCTTGCCGCGCCCACCGGTGCGGACCTGGGCCTTGACGACGAGAAGCGGGCATTGGGGGGTGAGCAGCCGCTGGGCGATCTCCTCAGCGGTCTGGGGGTCTGAGGCAACCTCTCCGTGGAGCACGGGCACGCCGTGACGTTGGAGGAGGCCCTTGGCCTGGTACTCGTGCAGGTCCATCGAGCGTCGGGTCCTTCCCGGTCGAGCCCGTCGTCGGGCGGTACGGCTCGCCTCGTGGCGAGCCGGGCTGGCCTGTTGAGAGTAGCGCGAGCGGCGGGCGCGCACCTGGCGAAATGCGGATCAATCACCTCGAGTTCAGGACTTAGGTCCGTCTCTGCCTCCCGGCTCGCGCACCGACGCGCCCGCGATTGCAGCGCTTCGCCGGGCGCGGAGCGGTCCCCGGCCCGATCACGTGACGCCCCTGTACCGAACGACCACAATGGTGTCCGGACCTGTCCCCTCACAGAAGGACGCCCGTATGAGCCCCGTCGCCCTCGAGCAGAACCCCTCCCCCGTCCTGACGCCTGACGGCGAGAAGGTACGTATCGGCGTGCTCACCTCCGGTGGTGACGCGCAGGGTATGAACGCGGCGGTGCGTGCCGTCGTGCGGGCCTCCCTGCGTATGGGCGCCCAGCCTTACGCGGTCATGGAGGGGTGGGCCGGCGCCGTCGCCGGCGGTGACGGGATCCGGCCCCTGGAGTGGGACTCGGTCAGCGCGGTCCTCCACCGCGGCGGCACGGTCATCGGCACGGCCCGCTCGGACGAGTTCCGCACGTGGGAGGGGCAGATGGACGCCGCGGAGCACCTGCTCGCCCACGGCATCGACCGCCTCGTCGTCATCGGTGGTGACGGCTCCCTCACCGGCACGGACGAGTTCCGCACGAACTGGCCGCGCCTGCTGGCCGACCTCGTCGCCGCGGGCCGCCTGGGCCAGGAGGTGGCCGACGCCCACCCGACGCTCATGGTCACCGGCATCGTCGGCTCCATCGACAACGACCTCGTGGGTGCGGACATGACCATCGGCACGGACTCCGCCCTGCACCGCATCCTCGACGCCATCGACGACATCTCCTCGACGGCGGCCTCCCACCAGCGCACCTTCATCGTCGAGGTCATGGGCCGCCACTGCGGCTACCTGGCCCTCATGAGCGCCGTCGCCGGCGGCTGTGACTACGTCCTCATCCCGGAGATGCCGCCCGCCGAGGGCTGGGAGGACGACATGTGCCTCAAGCTCGCCAAGGGCCGTGAGGCGGGGCGCCGCGAGTCCATGGTCATCGTGGCCGAGGGAGCGACCGACCGTGACGGCAACCGCATCACCGCCGACGACGTCAGCCGGGCCATCGAGGAGCGCACCGGCGAGACGCCGCGGGTGACGATCCTCGGCCACGTCCAGCGCGGTGGCCAGCCCTCGGCCTACGACCGGTGGATGTCCACGCTGCTGGGCTGCGCGGCGGCCCGTGAGGCCGTCCTGGCGACCCCCGAGTCCGAGCCGGTCATCATCGCCGAGCACCACAACCGCATCCACCGTCTGCCGATGATGGAGCAGGTGGCGGCCACCCGCGCGATCAAGGACCTGGTGAACTCGCGTGATTACGAGGCGGCCGTCCGCTCGCGCGGCGGCTCCTTCGCCGAGATGATCTCGATTTTCGAGACGATGTCGACCCCGCCGGTGCTCTCCCCCGCCGCCCTGGGCGAGCTCCACCACGAGTCGGAGGCACCCGCGGGTGGTGGTCCGGCCACCACCAAGCGCGTCGCCGTCGTCCACGCGGGCGGGCTGGCGCCGGGGATGAACACGGCGGCGCGTGCGGCCGTGCGCCTGGGGCTCGACCACGGGATGACGATGCTCGGCGTGCACGGCGGGTTCCCCGGGCTGCTGGATGGCAACGTCACGGAGCTGAGCTGGGACGACGTCGAGGGCTGGGTCGGCGACGGCGGCGCCGAGCTCGGCACGCGCCGTGAGGTGCCGCGCATCGAGCAGCTTTACGCGCTCGGGCGCGCCATCGAGTCCGCCCAGATCGACGCGCTGCTCGTCATCGGCGGTTACAACGCCTACCTCGCCTCCCACCTGCTCGTCACCGAGCGCGACCGCTACCCCGCGTTCAACATCCCGATCGTGTGCGTGCCGGCCAGTGTGGACAACAACCTGCCGGGCTCGGAGCTGAGCATCGGGGCGGACACGGCGCTCAACGCCTCGGTGCAGGCCCTGGACGCGATCAAGCTGTCCGCCGCCGCCTCGCACCGTTGTTTCGTCACTGAGACCATGGGGCGTCGCTGCGGCTACCTCACGCTCATGAGCGGCATTGCCACGGGCGCCGAGCGTGTCTACCTCAACGAGGACGGCATCACGCTTCAGCAGCTGGCTGCGGACTCCGAGCGGATGGTGGAGTCCTTCCGTTCGGGGCGCAAGCTCTATCTCGTGGTGCGCAACGAGAAGGCGAGCGAGAACTACACGACGGACGTGCTGGCGAAGATCTTCGCCGAGGAGGGTCGCGGGCTCTACGACGTGCGAGAGGCGATCATCGGTCACATCCAGCAGGGCGGTAACCCGACGGCCTTCGACCGCATCATGGCCACCAAGTTCGTTCACCACGCGCTCGGCCTGCTGGCAGCTGAGCTCAAGGCGGGGACCTGCGCGGCCTCCTATGTGGGGCTCCTGCGGGGTCGGCTCGCCAGCCACCCGCTGGCGCGGATGCACGAGGAGCTGGACCTGGACAAGCGCCGTCCGCTGTCGCAGTGGTGGATGAGCATGCGCGACGCCATCAGCCTGGTCAACGACAACGACGGTCCGATCCCGCCCGACGCCCTGCCGGCCTTCATCCCCGAGGCCGACTGAGCGGGACGCCTCACTGGAAAGGGCCACTTCAACCTGCTTGGGCGTCGACGGAACTGCTCGAGGCGTACATCCAGGTCGGCGGCCACGCGCGAGACCTGTGACTCAGACAGTGAGTCAATGCCCAGAGTCTTGGCGACCTTGTCCATCCGGCGGGTCGAGACCCCGGCCAGGTAGCAGTCCGCCGCCACCGCGATCAGCGCCGTCGCCGCGCGCTTTCCCGCGCGCGTACTCATGGCGTCGGTCTGGTGGCCCTTGTTGTGGGAAGAGGGCGATCCCCGCGAAGGAGGCGTCCGGGTAGGGTGTCAGAACCGATCCCGTCGGTCCTCGTCAAGAATCTGGTCAGAGGTCATGCCGTCCGGCAGGCTGAGTGACGGCAGGCGCGCCCCTTTCTCCCATTGGTCGCTTGGGACTTCGATGCGACCCTGGGGGACGGCGTCGAGCGTGACGCCGGTGGAGGCAACCACGCGCCGCAGGACGACGGAGTCCCAGCCCTCCAGACGCTCCGGAGCACCGACACCCGAGGCCGGGGCCTCCTCCGCGGGCAGGGAGGCGAGGAGCAGGCGCTCGGCACCGGCCCACTCGGCCAGGTCCACGCCCTGACCGGCCAGCAGCGCGCGCAGCGCGGACCCCTCCCCCAGCGCGAGCCCCTCGCGGGTCAGGCTGGCCAGCAGCAGGACCTGCTCACGTGCCCCGTCGGCCCCGACGTGCTCGCGCAGGACGCACCAGGAGGCCGCCTGCCCGGCATCCAGCAGGCGGAAGGTGCCCAGGGCAACAGCGTCGTCGGCGTGCCGCAGGGCGATGAGGGCCCGGTAGTGCTCGAAGACGCTGCCGGGCACACCCACCTGGGCGGCGGCGTTGACCCGCGGGTAGTTGGGGGTGACGTCGATCCAGGGGGTGCCGGTGGTGAAGCCGGCCTGGGGGCCGTCGTCCCACTGGACGGGGGTGCGGGCGTTGTCGCGCGAGTTGGTCATCATGGAGGCGAGCACGCGCTCGGGGTCGTCGCCGCGGGCGACGCGCTCGTGGAAGTGGTTGACGGACTCCAGGTCCCGGTAGGAGTCCAGGCCCGTGAAGACCGTGTTGGTCTGCCCGATCTCCTCACCCTGGTAGACGTACGGGGTGCCGCGGTGCAGGTGCAGGACGCTGGCGAGCGTCTTGGCGCTGATCCCGCGCCAGGCCGGGTCGTCGTCGCCAAAGCGGGAGACGGCGCGCGGCTGATCGTGGTTGTCCCAGTAGCTCGACCCCCATCCGAGCTCGCCGGTCACGCGGCCGTCGTCGTCGACGGCGGGGGCCAGCGCCGACTGCCAGGCGGCGAGGTTGTCCTTCAGGGCGCTCATGTCCACGGGGCGGGGGTCGAACTTGCCGCCGGGCCCCTCGGCCAGGCCCACATGCTCGAACTGGAAGACCATGTCGAGCTCGCCTCGGGCGGGGTCGGTGTAGAGCGGCGCGTCCGCGAGGGTGACGCCCGGCGTCTCCCCGACGGTGAGGATGTGGCGCCGGCGCGGGGCGAAGACCGTCTCGTTCATCTCGTGCAGGAACTCGTGGATGCGCGGGCCGTTGGCGACGGCCGCGAAGCTCGAGCCATACAGGGCACCCTCCCACCGGGGAGCGTCGGCCAGCGGGTAGGTCTTGGAGATGAAGTTGATGACGTCCATACGGAAGCCGTCGACGCCGCGGTCGAGCCAGCGGCCCATCATGTCGTAGACGGCGGCGCGGACCTCGGGGTTCTCCCAGTTGAGGTCCGGCTGCTTGACGGAGAACAGGTGCAGGTAGAACTCGCCTGTGGCCTCGTCCCACTGCCAGGCGGAGCCGGAGAAGGCCGACCCCCAGTTGGTGGGCTCGGTGCCGGACTCGCCCGGGGCCAGGCCCGGGACCTCGCGCGCCGGACGCCAGATGTACCAGTCGCGCTTGGGGCTGAGCGTCGAGGAGCGGGACTCGGTGAACCAGGGGTGCTCGTCGCTCGTGTGGTTGACGACGAGGTCCATGACCAGGCGCATGCCGCGCGCGTGCAGGCCCGCGATGAGGGCGTCGAGGTCCTCGAGGGTGCCGAAGAGGGGGTCGATGTCCTCGTAGTCGCTGATGTCGTAGCCGTTGTCGTCCTGGGGCGAGCGGTAGACGGGGCTGAGCCACACGACGTCGACGCCGAGGGCGTCGAGGTGGTCGAGGCGGCGCGTGATGCCGGGGATGTCGCCGTAGCCGTCGCCGTCGGTGTCCTGGAAGGAGCGGGGGTAGACCTGGTAGACGACGGCGCGGCGCCACCACTCGGCGTCCTGGCCGACGTGGCGCGGGCTGGTGACAAGGGCGGGGTAGCTCATGGGTCCTCCTGGGGGCAGTGGTCGGGCTGTCGGGGCGGCCGACGGCGATGCACCGGCCGGGCGGGCGGGCCCGCTCATGTGGCGGCTCTTGCGCGGGCCGCGGCCGGGCCGGGCGGGCCCGCGAGGGCTGCGCCGGGGGCCCAGGTGACAGGCAGGACCGTCCCGCGCAGGACCGGGTCGTCTCCTCCAATGGCCTCGATGAGGTAGTCCACGGCTGTCGTGGCCTTGTCCCTCACCGACTGACGCACGGTCGTCAGCGGCGGATCGGTGTAGGTGGAGATGTCCAGGCCGTCGAAGCCGACGACGGACACGTCCCCGGGAACGTTGAGGCCGCACTGCCTGAGTCCGGCGACGATGCCCAGCGCCAGGAAGTCACCGGAGGCGAAGACAGCCGTGATCTCGCTGCGCCCCTGCGCCAAGCGGTGGGCGAAGGCCCGCCCCTGCTCAAAGTCGACCTCTGCGAGGAAGACGTCGCGACGCTCCAGGCTCACGCCGTACTCGGCGAGCCCCTGTCTCAGGCCGTCGAGCCTGGCACGCACGACTCCCGACCCCACGGTGGAGGGGCCGACGAAGGCGACGTGGCGGTGGCCGAGCGCGGCGATCTTCTCTCCGACAAGCCGCGCACCGCCCACGTCGTCGATATTGACGTAGGAGATGTCGTCCAGGTCCTCGTAGGCGTCGACGAACACCGTCGGCGCTGTCACCCGGTTCGCAAAGTCGCGGGGGGTGGTGATGGTGGTGGCCATGACAACGGCGCCGGCCACGTTCCAGGAACGCAGCTGGTCGATGGTCTCCGTCACCCGCGTGGCGCCGCACAGCATGAGGGCGAATCCGCCGTCGCGAGCCCTCTCCTCACAGGCGCCGACGAAGAGTGACTCGTAGGGCGAGCCCAGGGCGGCGCGGCCGGGGGCGGCGCCGTAGACCAGGGCGATGATCCGTGAGGCGGAGGACGCCAGGGAGCGGGCCGAGGCATTGGGCACGTATCCGACCTCCTCGACGGCGGCCATCACTCTCGCAGTGGTTGCCGCGGAGACCTTGCCCGCCCGTCCGTTGATGACGTTGGACACCGTCATCGCGCTGACCCCGGCGAGTCGGGCGACGTCCTGAAGCGTGGCCATGCCGTTCCTCCCGAGCGTTCCTGCAGCGCGCGACGAGGTGTTGACCACCTCATGGGCGCAACGTATCATCCAGTTTGGTTTAGCGCTACACCAACGCTCATCCGTGTTTCTCGCCTCGACATAGGAGTCCTCATGGCACCGCACCCCTCCCGTCGCTCATTCCTCCTCGGCGCCGCATCCATCACCGCGCTCGTCCCCCTGGCCTCCTGCTCGGGCGGCACCGACAAGCCCGCCGCCGTCCAGGACACACAGCCCGCCAAGGGCCTCGATATTCAGGGGGTCAACTTCACCTACGACCCGAACACCCTGGTGAACAACGGAGACCCGATCACGCTGGACTGGTGGCTGTGGGACAGCGACGAGAAGTTCAGCGCCTTCGCCGACGCCTACCAGAGGATCCACCCCAATGTTCAGATCAACGTCGTCAACCAGCCCTGGGACGACTACTGGACCAAGCTCCCGCTCGCCCTCCAGGGCCAGGACGGCCCCGCCATCTTCAACATCCACAACTCCCACCACGAGAACGTCCTGCCCTACTGCGAGGCCTACGACGTCGACCTTGAAGCACTCTCACAGGACTTCGTCGGTGTCGACGGCCACCTCGTGGACGGCAAGGTCTACTACATGGACTACGGCCTCATGACCGGCCTCATCTACTACAACAAGTCCATGTGGGAGGCGGCCGGCCTCACGGAGGCGGACGTGCCCGTCACCTGGGATGAGTTCCGCACAGTCGCCCGGAAGCTCACCATCCGCGACGGCGACTCCTTCCAGCAGGCCGGGTTCAACTTCAACACCTCCGCCTACGTCCTCCTGCTCGGCAAGCACTACCAGTCGGGCGACAACCTGTTCGACACCTCCGGTCAGCAGGTCCAGCTCGACACCGACACCGTCAAGGCCGACCTCGCCTTCCTCACCGACCTGTACGACGTCGACAAGGTCGGCTCGCCCGACTTCGGCAACAACTCCGACGAGGCCTTCGGCCAGGGGCTGTCCGCCATGACCTACAACTGGGGCCACTTCTACGGAACCCTGAAGAAGGACTACCCCTCCATCGACTTCGGCACCTTCCGCACGCCGGTGGCCACCAAGGGTGAGGAGCCCTACGCCTACGACCGCTACAACGGCGAGTCGACCTTCGGCATCAACAAGAACGCGCCGGAAGGGGCCCGGCAGGTCGCGCAGGACTTCCTCACGTTCTTCCTCACGAGCAACGACCTCCTGGTCCAGCTGTGCCTCAACTACAGCCTGTTCCCCTCCAGCCTCGCCCTGGCTGACAACAGCGAGGTCAAGGAGCACCCGGTGACCAGCGTCCTCGGCTCGATCGACCGCTACGTGTGGCCCGGCCCGATGCCCGCCACGGTCGAGGACAACACCAAGATCGCCGTCTCCGACGTCCTGTACAACGGCGTGGCCATCGACAAGGCCCTGGCCACCGCCACGAGCACGATCGACGCCGACATCGCCAAGACTGAGTTCGCCGCCGTCGAGAACCTGTACGTCCACGCCGACGAGGCCAAGGGCTGACCCCCGCCCTCACCCACAGGCCACACGTACCCACGAAGGAGGACCGGTGGGCGGGCGCACAGTACTACCCGCCCACAGCTCACCATGACCGCACCACTGACCACCACACCCGCGCGCCCCGCCGCGGCGCCCCGCGGCCGCCGACGCCGTGCCTACAAGGGCGAACGCACCCTGAGGAACAGCGTCGTCGCCCTCATCATCGCCTTCAACGCGGTGCTCCTGGTCTACCCGATCGCCTCCGCGTTCTCGGGCTCGTTCCACCAGTGGAACCCTCTTAACGGGACCTACCGCTGGATCGGAGGAGACAACTACGCCGAGCTCCTGCACGACCCCACCTTCTGGACCTCCCTGACGAACACGCTCTACTTCTCCGTCGTCGTCATCGCGGCAAGGGTCGTGCTGGGACTCGCCCTGGCCTACGCGATCTGGTCACAGGTGACGCGCCACAAGACCTTCTTCCGCGCGGTCTTCTACATGCCGACCGTCACCCCCATGGTCGCCATCGCCTACGTGTGGAAGATGATGTACAACCCGCAGATCGGCATCTTCCACACCTTCCTCGGCATCGATATCAACTGGCTGTACGACTCGACCTGGGCGCTGCCCGCGATCATGTTCATGACCATCTGGAAGGACTTCGGCTACGCCGTCATCCTCTTCCTGTCCGCGCTCCACTCGCTGCCCGAGGACACCCTTGAGGCGGCCGCGGTCGACGGCGCCGGGTCCTGGCAACGCCTGCGCCACATCATCCTGCCGCTGCTGCACCCCATGACGATCTTCGTCGTCATCACGTCACTCATCAGCTATGCGCAGGCCTACGTCCAGATCCTCATCATGACCCAGGGCGGACCCGGCAAGTCCACCTTCCTCATCTCCTACATCATCTTCGACGAGGCCTTCCAGCAGTACGACTTCGGCTACGCCTCGGCGATCGCCTTCGTCCTACTCATCATCACCGCCGCGCTGACCGCCGTGTCCTTCGGTGTCAGCGCCCGTCGCTCGGGAGGTCGGGCATGAGCAAGCGGCTCCAGACCATCGTGCTCGAGGGCGTCCTGCTCGTCCTCGGGGTGACCACCGTCTTCCCCTTCGTCTGGATGCTCTTCTCGGCGTTCAAACCGAACTCGGAGATCCGCTCCCTCGACCAGACCCTCCTGCCCCGCCAGTGGACCCTCGAGAACTTCCTCGGGCTGCAGGACACGTTCGACTTCGTGCGGTTCTTCGCCAACTCGCTCGGCGTCGCCCTGGCCATCACCGCGGTGACGATCTACACCAGCTGCCTGTGCGGCTACGTGCTGGCCAAGTACCGCTTCCGCGGCCGCAACGCGATCTTCGGCTTCATCCTGGGCACCATGATGATCCCGTGGGCCGTGACCATCATCCCGCGCTACACGATGTTCGAGGCCTGGGGGCTGCGCGACAGCTACCTCTCCCTCATCCTGCCCGCGGTGCTCAGCGGTTTCGGCATCTTCATGCTGCGCCAGTCGATGGCGGACGTGCCCGACGCGATTCTCGAGGCGGCGCGCATCGACGGGGCGAGCGAGATCTACATCTTCCACCGCATCGTCCTGCCCATGAGCCGCAACCCGATCTCGGCGCTGACCATCTTCCAGTTCCTGTGGGCGTGGGAGGACTACCTGTGGCCGTACCTCATGATCGACAGTGAGGACAAGCAGGTCCTCGCCGTCGGACTGACCACCTTCAGCGGCCGCTACGGTACTGATTACGGTGGGCTGTTCGCCGCCACGACCATCTCGGTCCTCCCCGTCCTCATCGTGTACCTCATTTTCCAGAAGCGCTTCATCGCGGGCGCTGCCGCCGCTGCAGTAAAGGGCTGACAGACACATGACTTCCCCCCTCTCCTCCGGCTCCGCCGACCTGCGCCTGGCACCGGCCCGACCCGAGGCCGTCGTCGCCGTCGGGCACGACGTCCGCTTCACCGTCCTGACCGACCGTCTCATCCGCATTGAGCGCTCGGCCTCAGGCACGTTCACTGACGCCGCCACCCAGCTCGTCGTCAGCCGCGACCTGGGGCCCGTGCCCACCTTCGAGGTGCGCCGGGGCGAGGACCGCGTCGAGATCCTCACTGAGCACCTGCACCTGACCTACCAGCCCTCACGCGGCTTCTCCCGCTCCGGGCTCAAGGTCTCCCTGCGCACCGGGGTCCTCAACGCCCACGGCGGCACCTGGTACTACGGGGACACCTGGGACCCGGACGAGACCTTCCCCACCAACCTCGGCGGCACCTGCCGCACCCTGGACAACGCCGACGGCCGTGTGCGCATCGAGCCCGGTCTGCTCGCCCTGCACGGCCTGAGTGTCATCGACGACTCGCGCTCCCTGCTCATGCAGCAGGACGAGTGGGTGCGCCCCCGGCCCTGCGCCAGTCCCGTGGACGGCTCCACCGACGACGAGGACCTCTACCTCTTCGGCTACGGCCAGGAGTACGCGCGCGCGCTGACCGACTTCTTCGCCCTGACCGGCCCCACCCCGCTCGTGCCGCGCGCCCTGCTGGGCAACTGGTGGAGCCGCTACCACACGTACACGCAGGAGTCCTACCTCGCGCTCATGGACCGCTTCGCGTCCGAGAAGCTGCCCTTCTCCGTGGCCGTCATCGACATGGACTGGCACTGGGTGAACATCGACCCCGCCATCGGCAATGGTTGGACCGGCTACACCTGGAACACGGACCTCTTCCCCGACCCGAGGGGCTTCCTCGACGCCCTGCACGAGCGGGGCATGCAGGTGACCCTCAACCTCCACCCGGCCGGCGGGGTGCGCCGCCACGAGAGCGCCTACGAGCCCATGATGCGCGCGCTCGGCAAGGACCCCGCCAGCGGCGAGGCGATCCCCTTCAACGTGGGCGACCCGGACTTCGTCGCCGCCTACCTCGACCACGCCCACCACCCCCTGGAGGACGAGGGCGTCGACTTCTGGTGGCTCGACTGGCAGCAGGGCGGCGTCACCGACATCCCGGGCCTGGACCCGCTGTGGATGCTCAACCACGTCCACTACCTCGACTCCGGCCGCGAACGCACCCGCACGCTCGGCGACGGCAGTACCGAGACTTTCCGACGCCGACCCGTCACCTTCTCGCGCTTCGCCGACGCCTCCAGCCACCGCACCCCCATCGGCTTCTCCGGGGACACCTACGCCACCTGGGACACCCTGCGCTACCAGCCCGAGTTCACCGCCACCGCCGCCAACATCGGCTACTACTGGTGGTCCAACGACATCGGCGGCCACATGTTCGGCGTCAAGGACTCCGAGATGGCCGCCCGCTGGGTCCAGCTCGGATGCTTCTCCCCCATCAACCGGCTGCACTCGACCAGCTCGGTGTTCAACTCCAAGGAGCCGTGGCGCTACTCGCGCGACGCCCGCGCCACCATGGACGCCTACCTGCGTCTGCGCCACCGCCTCGTGCCCTACCTGTACACGTGGGCACGGCGCGCCCACACCGAGGGCATCGGGCCCGTGCGCCCCCTCTTCCACGACCACCCCTGGCGCATGGGCGCCTACGAGAACCGCCGCGAGTACCTCTTCGGCGACCTGCTCGTCATCCCGGTCGCCACGCGCGCCACCCCGGTCACCGGTCTGGCGGCCGAGGCCGCCTGGGTGCCCGAGGGCGTCTGGTTCGACCTGCCCACGGGCCGGCGCTACGAGGTGTCCGGCACCGAGGGCCACAGCCTGTCCTTCCACCGAGACCTCGCCCAGGTCCCGGTCCTGGCCCGTGCCGGCAGCGTCGTGCCCCTGGCCGACGACGTCACCGAGGCGGCCGGTGCCAACCCGCGCGCCCTGGGGATCCTGCTCGTGCCCGGGGCCGACGGCGAGCTCGTCATGGAGGAGGACGACGGCTCGGCCGAGCCCGGCCTGGACGCCGTCGTGCGCACCCGCATCACCCTGACCTGGGACGGGGCCGCGGGCACCGCCCGCGTGGCGCTGAGCCAGGAGGGGCCCCAGGGCGTCGTGCCCGCCGAGCGCGAGGTCGTCCTGCACCTGCTGAGCACGGCGGTGGGCTGGGCCAGCGTTGACGGCCGCCCGGCCGAGGTGCGTGAGCGCGAGGCCGACGGCTTCACCCTGGGCGCCGGCGTGGACATCCCCCTGGGGACCGTGCGGCCGAGCGAGGGCGTGAGCGTGGAGCTGGGAGGCGTGTCCGAGCGCACCCCGGATGTCTCGCAGGAGATCTTCGGTCTGCTGGAGCCCGCCCAGATCGACTACGTCATCAAGGACCGGGCCTGGGGCGCCGTCATGAGCGGTGCCACCGGGACCACCCTGCTGTCCGCGATGCGGGCAGTGGGCGTGCCTCAGGACCTCGTGGACGCGGTGGCTGAGGTGGTCTGAGTCCGGCGCCCGGGCGCGTGTGATGATGGCAACAGACGGTGCGTGACGCCATCAACCGGGGCCGGAGCCCGGGGCGCGTGTGATGATGACCGAATGAGCGTCCTCACCACCACGCCCTTGGCCGGACGCCGTGTCGTCATCACCGGTGTCAGCCGCCGGGCCGGCATCGGCCACGCCATCGCCTGCCGCGCCGCCGGCATGGGCGCCAGCCTGCTGCTGCACCACTACGCGCCCCACGACGCCGAGCAGCCCTGGGGCGCCGACAGCATCGAGGCCACCCTCGACTCCGTGCGCGCCCACCTGCAACCGGGTGCCGTGCTCGCGGACGTGAGCGAGGACCTGCGCGATGCCGAGGCCCCCGCCCGCATCATCGCGCGGGCCCGCGCCGCCCTGGGCGGGGTGGATGCGCTCGTGTGCAATCACGCCTCCTCCGGTCACGACGGCCGCCTTGAGGAGATCACGGCCGCGGACCTGGACCACCACTGGCGGGTCAACGCCCGCGCCTCGCTCCTCCTGCTCCAGGCGATGGCGGCGCTGCCCGACGACGACGCGCTCACCGACGGGCGCGCCCGGCGCAGCACCGTCCTCATGAGCTCCGGCCAGATCCTGGGCCCGATGGCGGACGAGATCGCCTACATCACCTCCAAGGCGGCCCTGGCGGGCGCCACCGCCTCGCTCGCCGACGGCTTGGCCGACGTCGGGATCCGGGTCAACACCGTCAACCCGGGCCCGGTCAACACCGGCTACATGGACGAGGCGCTCGAGCGCTCCCTCGCCCCGGCCTTCCCCGGGGGCGTGCCCGCCCGGCCCGAGGACCCCGCTCGGCTCATCTGCTGGCTGCTGACCGACGACGCCGCCTGGGTCACCGGTCAGGTGATCTCCACCGAGGGCGGCTTTAGGCGCTGGGGCCTGTGAGGGCCGGGGCCCGGTGGGCCGGAACCGGCCTCAGTGGCCGGAGGGCGGGGGCGCCGTCGTCCCCCTCTCGTGCAGCCTGGGCGCGTGCAGCAGGTGCTCCTCGATGCCCGGGTGCGCGATGAGACGCAACAGCATGTCGCCCGCCTCGTAGCCCATGGCGTGAGCGTCGATGGCCGAGGCCGTCACCATGCGCTCACCCTCACCCAGCCAGGTGTCCACACCGACCGAGACGACCGAGAAGGCCTTGGGCACGCGCAGCCCCAGGGTCGCGGCACCCGCGAGCACGCCGGACAGCGCCCCCGGGTTGTTGCTCACGATCGCGGTGCAGCCCTGCACCAGACCGTCGCGGGTGACGAGCCGCGCCCCGTGCACGGGGTTGGACGGCAGGCAGCGCAGCACCCCGGTCACGCCCAGGTCCTGGGAGGCGCTCAGCAGCGCACCGCGCTGGAGCACGTAGGCGCGCGCCCGGTCGTCGTCATCCACACGGGTCAGGAGCAGGACCCGGCGGTGACCGAGGGCGGCCAGGTGGTTCAGGGCCAGGACAGCCATCTGCGTGAAGTCGGCGTCAATGCTCGGGGCTCCGTCCAGGCGTCCCGAGCTGCCGATGAGGACGGTGGGCACGCCCTCGTGCAGCAGGACCTCCTCGCGCTCGTCGTCGGCGGCGACGTCCATGAGGATGGCTGAGCCGATGGAATGGGAGCGGATGAGGGCCCGTACTCCCCCGACCGGGTCCTCGCGCAGACCCATGGGGATGACCACCTGGATGTCCTCAGGCTCGACGCGCGAGCGGATGCCGTCCACGTAGGGCAAGTCACCGGCTTCGACGGCGGTGCGCCTCAGGCGCAGTAGCACCCCGACGCTGCGCACCCGGCGCGAGGCCAGGGCAGCGGCTGAGGCGTTGGGGCGGTAGCCGAGCCGTTCGACGGCTTCCAGGACCCGGGCCTGGGTGTGCCGACTGACCGAGCGGTCGCCTGTGAGGGCGTAGGTCACGGTGGAGGGAGAGACTCCCGCCAGCCGCGCCACGTCCGCGCGTGTCACCGGGATCACGGGTCCTCCTCGGGGTCAGGGTGGGCAAGGTCCGCGGTCAAGCCGCGTGAGGGAAATGGGAAAGGTCCTCCGTCCAGGTCATGGGCAGGGGCCCGGACCCCGCCCGTCCGTCACCGACGCCTCGGCCCGAGCGGGAGGTGCCCGGGCCGAGGCCGTGCTCTCAGGACTTGAGCCCGCCGGCGGCGAGGCCGGCAACGATGCGGCGCTGGAAGAGCAGCACCATGACGACCAGCGGCAGGGTCATGACGACGCCGGCCGCCATCTGGGAGCCGAAGGGCGTGTTGAACTGGGCTGCGCCCGTGAACTTCGACAGCAGCACCGTTGCGGGCTGCATCATCGGGTCGTTGATCATCGTCACGGCGACGAGGAACTCGTTCCAGGCGCCGATGAAGATGATGATGGCGGTGGTGAAGATGCCGGGGGCTGCCAGCGGGAGGATGACCTTGCGGAAGGCCTGGCCCGGGGTGCAGCCGTCCACCATGGCGGACTGCTCGAGCTCGATGGGCATCTGCCGGAAGAAGCTCGTGAGGTTCCATACCGCCAGCGGCAGTGAGAAGGACAGGTCCGGGATGATCATCGCCTGATAGGTGTTGATCCACCCCCACGCGGCGAAGTTCTTCAGCAGCGGCACGAGGATCGCCACGAGCGGGAACATCGAGGTTGCCAGGACGACGAGGAGCAGGAGGCTCTTGCCGCGGAAGCTCAGACGCGCCAGCGCGTAGGAGGCGAAAGTCGCGACCGCGAGCGCCACCACGGTGACGATGACCGAGACGATGAGCGAGTTGACCAGGCCGGAGGCGAAGTTGTTCTTGGCGGAGAAGACCGCCTCGTAGTTCTCCAGCGAGGGGTTCCTCGGCCACCAGGAGTTCTCAAAGATCTCCGTGTCCGGCCGCAGCGAGGACACGAACATCCAGTAGAAGGGGGCCAGGCAGTAGATGACGATGAGGACGATGCCGAAGGAGGAGAAGATCCCCGCCCAGTCGGTCTTCTTCTTCCTCAGCTCGGGCCCGGCAGTGGTCGCGGTACTCATGAGCGTCCTCCTTCGGTGAGGGCGACGGGCTGGGGGGAGCGACGACGCCGGGGCAGGAACACGGAGGCGTTGAGCCTGCCTCCCGGGCCCCTCCTCTTCTTCTCGACGCTGGCCCCCAGGTCCGCGCCCGTGATCTTGACGAAGGCGAAGGCGAAGATGAAGACGTACAGGAAGAGGATGAGCGCGTAGGCCGCGGCGGAGCCGTAGCGGAGGTTGGAGGCCTCGTCCTGCACGAGCATGGAGATCGTCTCAACCGAGCTCTTGCGCGGGCCGATGAGGATGTAGGGCAGGTCGAACATGCGCAGGGCGTCGAGGGTGCGGAAGAGCACGGCGACAACGAGCGCGGGCTTGACCAGCGGCAGGGTGATGCGGGTGAAGCGCTGCCAGGCGTTGGCGCCGTCGATCTTGGCCGCCTCGTAGACCTCGTCGGGGATGACCTGCAGGCCGGCCAGGGTGAGCAGACCGATGTAGGGGGCGGTCTTCCACACGTCGGCGATGATGATGGTGAGCTTGGCGGCGGCGTCGCCGGAGGCCCACATGATGTGCTGGCCGATGATGGCGTTGGCCACGCCGTTCTGGTTGAAGATCCAGCCCCACAGGATGCCGGAGACGGCGGTGGGGATGGCCCAGGGCACGAGGATGGCGGCGCGCACGAAGCCGCGCCCGCGCATGGCCTTGTGCATGATGAGTGCCATCGCGACGCCCAGGATCGTCTCGAGGACGACGGTGACCACGCCGAAGAGGGTGGTGTTGTAGGCGGCGATCCAGAAGCGCTCACCGGCCTCGGTGAAGATGTCGGCGTAGTTGGCCAGCCCGATGAAGGGCTCGGTCTCGGAGACGAAGCCGGTCTCGGGGTCGAGCCCGGCCTTGCCGAAGAACGACTGGTAGAGGGACTGGAAGACCGGGATGATGATGACGATCATCAGGACGGCGATCGTCGGGATCATCAAGGTCCAGGCCAGGCGGGCCTGCGCCTTGGAGGCCTTGGACCGGTGGTTGACGACCTCGGCTGAGTACGTGCTCGTGTTCATGGGGCTCCTTTGCGCATCGAGCTCTGCCCGGTCCTCAGGGGCGGCGGGTGTGCCGCCCCCGAGGACCGGGTGTGAGCTGTGCGTCAGGCCAGCGCCTTGAGCGCGCTCTCGAGGCCGGCGATGGCCTCCTCGGCGGTCGTCTGCTGCTGGATCGCCGGGTAGATGGCGTCCTGGATGGCAGCGGTGACGTCACCGTAGGAGACGGCCTTCGGACGTCCGACGGCGGAGTCGAGGGAGGCGCGCAGGGTGGTGAGGTACGGGAACTTCTCCAGCATCTCGGGGTCCCCGTACAGGGCCGCGTTAATGGGAGCGTTCGCCTGGGTGTCGAGGGCGTACTTCTCGGACTCGGGGCTGGTCCACCACTTGATGAACTTCAGGGCCGTGGCCTTGTTCTTGGAGTAGGCGGAGATGCCGCAGTTGTGGCCACCGAGGGTGGGCACGAAGGTGTGGCCGCCGAGCGAGGGCAGGGGTGCGATGCCGAACTTATCGGTGCCCAGCGCCTCGACGTTGTTGGAGTACTGGTAGGGCCACTGGCGGTAGAAGAGAAGGTTGCCGGCCTCGAAGGCGTTGCGGCCGTCCTCCTCCTTCCACTCCAGAGCCTGCTGGGGGATGTAGCCCTCCTTGAAGCCGTCCATGAGGAACTGCAGGCCCTCGATGGCGGCGGGGCTGTTGATCGTGATGTTGTTCTCGTTGTCGTAGTAGGAGCCGCCGAAGGAGTTGATGAACTCGCTGGCGCAGCAGGTCAGGCCCTCGTACTTGGCGAACTGGCCGCCGAAGCCGCCGATGTTCTCGTGGCCGGGGACCTTGCGCACGGCGTCGATGGCGGCCTTGATGCCGTCCCAGTCAGTGGGGGGCTCGGTGATGCCGGCCTCGGCGAGGAAGTCCTTGCGGTAGAACATGATCGAGGAGTCGGTCGCGAAGGGCATGGCGAAGAGCCGGTCGACGTACAGGCCGGTGTTGTACACGCCCTCAATGACGTCGTCGTAGTGAAGCTCGTCCTTGGGCAGCTCGACGAGCCACTGGTTGGCGGCGAACTCGGCAACCCAGACGACGTCGACGCTGATGACGTCGTAGGCCTCGGACTTGGTCTGGGCGTTGTTGATGAAGGACTGGCGCTGCTGGTCCGCCTCAGCGGAGAGCTCGATGAGGGTGACCTCCTCGCCGGGGTTGGCGGCGTTCCACTCGTCGATGCGTGCCTGGACCTTGCCGCCGGAGAAGTCCTTGCCCTGGACCCAGGTGATGGGGCCGGTGCCCTCGAGGGCGGCGGAGCCACCGCCGGAGCCACCAGAGCCACCAGAGCCACCGGAGCCACTGCCTCCGGAGCAGGCGGCTGCCGCAGCGAGCGTGGCGGCGATGACCGAGCCCTGGATGAACCGGCGGCGGGGGAATGCGTTTGCCATGGGGGTTTCCTCCTTGAAACACGGGGGCCGCGACGGCGGGAGGGTGGGGGCCCTCCGCTGACATCGACGCGCGTCGACGGCGGGGCGCCCACCACGTTACGTCGACGCGCGTCGACAGGTGAAGACCCTCTGACGCCCGTTATCAAACCGTAACCTTCTTGCCGGGTCGCGGGCCGGTGTCCGACGGCAGTGGCGCGCCCACCGTCGGAGCCTGCGCCCGCCCCCACGGAACCTGCGTCAGTCGCTGGCCTGGCGGCCCCCGCGCCACCAAGGTCAGCAGGCTCCCACCAGCCGGCCAGGCCGGGCACACCATCACCGCCACCGTGCCGGCCCGGCTCACGCGCATCGTGCCCCTGGGATCGATGGCCCGCGCCCGCCAGCCCCGCCGTTGCACCGGTGCGCACGGGCCCAGCCACCGACAGCACGCATCGCCGGCTGTCCACCGGGCGGACATGGGCGGGCTGTCGTGCCGACGGTGTTGGGGGCGTCCGCGGAATCATGCGGATTCCTCGGCTGGGTGCGCGTGGCCGTCGGTCTCATGTCCGCGCGGTGGACACGACACCCCCGATAGGGGCCACCGACGGGGTATCCGGCCACCGCGGGACCTCAGTGCCCCGCGAGTTCGAGGAAGCGGGTGGAGCAGCGGCACCGTGCCCTCCGCCGGGTCACAGTGCCCCGCGAGTCCGAGGAAGCGGCTACGGCGCGGGCCGGGCTCACACCGTCGTCCGGGCTGCACCCCTCAAGCTCGAGGGGTCGGGGGCGAGTTCAAGCCCGTAACCCTCGAACTCGACACGTACCCCTCGAACTCGCCACCAGCATGGTCGACGGCGAGCCCCACCAGGACAGGCTTGCACGCTCATGTGACTGGTGTGACTTGGCCGATTCGAACTTTTCATTGGTATTCCGCCAATTGGGCCGTTTTGCCGAAAATGGCTTCCGCGGCTCCCATGTGCATGGGCCCTGCCCATGCACATGGGAGCCGAGGCACCCGAGAACACCAAACCAGAAAACCGCATGATTCCGCGGATTCCGCCCGAGGCCGAAAAGCGTGAGCGTGCAACCCCCACCACACAGGTCGCCATGGGAGTCGCTACCACGCTACGCGAGTCACTCCCGAGCGCCATCGCCTCAGGTGGGACCAAACGCTCAGGCCTCACGTAAGCCCACTGAGCCCCGTCAGCCCCGACCCGCCATGCTGAGCCCTGATGCTCGACTCAGGTCTCAGCGCGGAAGCTCAGGGCTCAGCGCAAGTAGGCGACACGCAGGCGCGGCGCCGTCGGCGCTGTACGGTCGGGGCATGGGCCCGGCCGAGCGCACCAGCCCTGGGGACCCCACGCTGCCGCTGGGCCACTGCTGGGCCACTGGAAGGCTGGCGGCAGGAGTCCGCGGCAACCGGGGCCGGCGCGGGATCGGGGAGCGCCGAGGTCCTGCCCGGCAACAACACCTCCGGGAAGGTGGTCAGGATCGGCGGGACGGTCTGCAAGCGGTGGGAGCCTGGGACGCAGGCGGCCCACGAGCACCTGGCCCGCCTGCGCGCCCGGGGCGTGACGGCCGAGCTCGGCGGCGCGGGCGTCGATCATGGCGGCCCGCCTGCGCGCCCGGGGCGTGGGTGTCGCCGCGCCACTGGGGCGCGATGAGTAGGGCCGGCAGATCCTGGAGCATATGCCTGGGCAGGCTCACGTCGATGCGGAGTGGGGCGCGAGCCCTGGGCGGCAATGCTCATCGCCGGTCACGGCGAGCACTGGCGCGAGGTCGCCCATGACACAACTGAGCACGAGAAGCTCTGGACCCCCTGCCTGGAGTCGCCGGCTGACCGCCCTCACCCTGGCCCGGTCTCTGTGCCGACTGTGGTTGGTAGTGGAGCGGCTGCGGGTGCCCTCCTCGGGTTTCTCCGGCCGGGCTGGCCCAGACACGGGCCCGCCCCGCAAATACCTACCGAACGGATGGAGCATGTGGATAGGCTGCGGCCAGGCCACACACCGGAGCCAACCCCGTCACAAGCGAGGGAGAGACAGCATGACGACGAGTGAGGTCGCACAGGGCTTCACGAGCGCCGACGCGCAGGCCGACCGCTGGGTCGACCCAGAGCTGGTGTCGCTCGCGCGCCGCGCCGCCGCAGAGGGCACCGTCCTGCTCACCAACAACGGAGTCCTGCCCCTGGCCCCCGGCGAGGGCGTCGCCGTCCTTGGCCGCGTCCAGATCGACTGGTTCGCCGTCGGCTACGGCTCCGGGGGCGACGTCAACCCGCCCTACACCACCACTCTCCTCGACAGCCTCACGGCAGCCGGCGTCGCCGTCGACACCGAGCTCGCCGCCACCTACCGCAGCTGGTGCGCCGACCAGCCCTCCCCAAACGCCGAGTGGGGCCAGTGGCCACGCCACTACGAGGAGATGCCCCTGGACGACGAGGCGATCACCGCCGCGGCCCAGCGTGCCCGCACCGCCGTCGTCGTCATCGGCAGGGCCGCCGGGGAGGACCGCGAGAACGTCCTCGAGCCCGGCTCCTACCTGCTCACCGAGGACG
This sequence comes from Actinomyces respiraculi, assembly GCF_014595995.2. Taxonomy (NCBI): domain Bacteria; kingdom Bacillati; phylum Actinomycetota; class Actinomycetes; order Actinomycetales; family Actinomycetaceae; genus Actinomyces; species Actinomyces respiraculi. The sequence goes on along the minus strand of NZ_CP063989.1, from coordinate 764,274 downwards.
AGCGATCCCTCCTGGCGCGTGCCGCAGCCGCCTTCAAGCACACCGTCGTCGTCATCGACTCCGGCAATGTCATGGACCTGTCCTGGGCCGAGGAGATGGGTATCGACGCCCTGCTCCTCGCCTGGCCCGGCGGCATGGAGGGGGCCCGGGCCGTCGCCGACGTGCTCACCGGGGCCGTCGAGCCAGGCGGGCGCCTGCCCGACACCATCGCGTACCGCTACGAGCACTACCCCTCCTCCGCCTTCTTCGGCGGCAAGGAGCACAACACGTACACCGAGGACGTGTTCGTCGGCTACCGCGCCTTCGAGACCTTCACCCCCGAGCGGGTGCAGTTCCCCTTCGGCCACGGCCTGGGCTACACCACCTTCGCCCTGGCGGCCACAGCCCCCGAGCGCGACGGGGACACCGTGAGACTGAGAGTGAGCGCCACCAACACAGGACGGCGCCCCGGATCCACCGTCGTGCAGGTCTACGCAGCCCCCGCCACCCGCGCCGCCCTGGGCGTGCCCGCGCGCCAGCTCGTCGCCTTCGCCCGCACGGGGCAGGTCGTCCCCGGGGACAGCGAGGAGCTCGACCTCAGCTTCCCCGTCGAGCGGCTGACCTCCTTCGACGACTCCGGCGCCACCGGCCACGCTCACGCCTGGGTCCTCGAGGCCGGCGAGCACGCCCTACACGTGGGGCTCAACGTGCGCGAGGCCACCCGCGTCGGCGCCGTGAGCGTCGTCGACACCGAGGTCATCGAACAGCTCGAGGAGGCCCTGGCACCTGACCCCGCCCACCCCTTCGAGCGCTGGAGTGTCTCCTACGCCCCCGACGGCGCCGCCCGGCGCACCATCGAGCCCGTGCCGGTGCGCACCACAAACCTGCGCGAGCGCATCCTCGCGCGCCTGCCCGAGCCCATCACCGCCGCCCCCGCCGTCGGCTCCTCCCTGAAGGACGTGGCCGTCGGCACCATCAGCCTCGACGCCTTCATCGCCTCCCTGGAGCCCGAGGACCTGGCCGAGCTCGCCTACGGCGACGTCACCATGAACTCCCCGCTGGGTGCGCCCGGCAACGCCGGGGCCTTCGGCGGCGTGCGCGCCCGGCTGCGTGAGCGCGGCATCCCGGCGGTAACGACGACGGACGGCCCCTCCGGCATCCGCGTGTCCGCCTTCGCCTCCCTCCTGCCCTGCGGCACCGCGCTCGCCTCGACCTGGGACCCGGCACTCATCGAGCGCATGGAGGCGTTGCACGCCCAGGAGATGCTGCGCAAGGGCTCCGACGTCCTACTGGCGCCGGGCATGAACATCCACCGCGATCCCCTGTGCGGACGCAACTTCGAGTACTACTCGGAGGACCCCCTGCTCACCGGAGCCTGCGCAGCCGCCTACGTGCGCGGCATCCAGTCGGCGGGCGTGTCCGCCTGCCCCAAGCACTTCGTGGCCAACAACCAGGAGACCAACCGGTGGGTCAACGACTCGCGCGTCTCCGCCCGGGCCCTGCGCGAGATCTACCTGCGGGCCTTCCGCATGGTGGTGGCCGAGGCCGCCCCGCGCACGCTCATGACCTCCTACAACAAGGTCAACGGCGTGTGGTCCTACCACAACTACGACCTGGTCACCACGATCCTGCGCGGGGAGTGGGGCTACGAGGGCCTCGTCATCACCGACTGGTGGGCCCAGCACGCCACGGACCCGAACTTCGCTGCGCTGAGCGACTCCGCCTACCGTCTGCGTGCCCAGGCCGACGTCCTCATGCCCGGCGCCGAGTCCTGGGAGCACCAGAAGCGCGAGGACGGCCACGACCAGACCATCCTCACGGCCCTCGACCCGGCGGACCTCAGCGGTGAGCACCTCACGCTCGGCGAGCTCCAGCGCAGTGCCCGCAACGTCCTGCGCCTCGTCCTGTCCTCCCCCGCGATGGAGCGCCTGGAGGCGCAGATCGCCCTCCACCTGTCCTGACCCCTGACGAAGACCCACGACACCCCGAGGAGCCCCGATGACGCACGAGACCACCCCGACAGAGGGTGCCGACGCCGAGGCGTTCGGCGCCCTGGCCGCCTCACGCCACTCGGTGCGCAGCTTCCGGCCAGACCCGGTCCCCCAGGAGGTCCTCGACGCGATCCTCGACGACACCCGCCAGGCACCGAGCTGGTCCAACACCCGTCCCTTCATGCTCGCCCTGGCCACCGGGGCGCGGGCCGAGCGGCTCAGGGCCGCCTACGTCGCTGAGTTCGACAGGGCCCTGCCCGTCGTGCGCAAGCAGCGCGGAGCCCTGGCCCGGCTCGTCCTCACCGGCAACGCCCCCGACGGCGACTACCGGCCCTGGGCGCCCTACCCCAAGGACCTTCTCCCCCACTCCCAGAAGGTCGGCAAGGCCCTGTACACCCACCTGGGGATCGCCCGTGGGGACCGTGCCGCCCGTGAGGAGGCAGCCCGCGCCTCCTGCCGGGCCTTCAACGCCCCGGTCGTGGGCTTCGTCCTCATCCACAAGGGGCTCATGCCCTTCGCCGCCCTCGACGCCGGGCTCATGCTCCAGACCCTCTTCCTGTCCGCCAAGGCGCACGGCGTCGACTCCTGCCCGCTGGGGGTCCTCGCCACCTGGAGGCGCCCCCTCGACGCCGAGTTCGACGTCCCGAAGAACTACCACCTCGTCACCGGCTTCGCCCTGGGCTACGCCAGCGACGACCCGGTCAACGACTTCCGCGCTGAGCGGCGCCCCGTGCAACTGGTGGCGCCCAAGGACTGAGGCCACGCCGGGGCGGTGGCGCCGGGAGGGCGGTTCAGGCCCCCACCGGCGCCACCGGCTCAGTTCTTGAGCGCGCCTTCGGTGATCCCGGCGATGAACTGCCTGGCTCCCACGAAGAAGATGACGAGCAGCGGGACGATCGAGATGAGGGCGGAGGCCATGAGCATGCCGTAGTCGGTCCCGTGCGCCGTCTTGAGCTGGCTCAGGGCCACCTGGAGCGTCAAGCGCGAGGGGTCGTTGAGGACGATCAAGGGCCACAGGAAGTCGTTCCAGGACCCGATGAAGGTGAACATCCCCAGGAACCCCAGCGCCGGACGGATCATAGGCAGGCACACGTGGAGGTACTGGCGCCAGAACCCGCAGCCGTCGATCCTGGCCGCCTCGAGCAGCTCGCTGGGGATCGCGCTGGAGGCGTACTGGCGCAGCCAGAACACCCCGAAGGCGCTGGCCAGGGAGGGCACGATCAGCGCCTTGAGATCACCCACCCACCCGAGTCGGCTCATGAGGAGGAACTGCGGGATCGTGGCCAGCTGGGCCGGTAGCAGGAAGGTGGCCATGATGATGCCGAAGAACACCTTCTTGCCGGCGAACTCGTACTTGGCGAAGGCGAAGGCGGCCAGGGAGGCGATGAGCAGGACCAGGAAGGTCACGGTGGCTGCCACGAGGACCGTGTTGGCCATCGCCGCCCAGATGTTGATCCGCGAGAAGATCGACGCCAGGTTCTTCCCCAACAGGTCTCCGGGCGTGAGCACCGGGGGGAAGCGGTAGATGACCTCGGAGGAGTGGGTGGCCAGCACGATCATCCAGTAGAAGGGGAAGATGGACACCAGGGCGCCCATGATCAGGGCCCCATGGCGCACCACGGCCCATCTGCCGCGCCGGGACAGGCCCCGACGCCGTCGCTCGGGCGGGCGGGGGCCGGCCGATGGCCCCGCCAGTGAGGACGAGACAGTTCTGGAGGACAGGGTCATACCCTCTTGTCCTTCCGCTCCTTGGTGACGATCCAGTTGATGGCCGAGAAGAACATGACGACGACGAACACGCCCCAGGCGATGGCGGCGCCGTATCCGTACCTGTTCTCCTGGAAGGCGACGGCATAGAAGTACATGACCATGGTCAGGCCCGAGTTCCCCACACCACCGGCTGAGGCAGCCCCCGAGGAGGTGGAGGAGGTCAGGACCTGGGACTCGGTGAAGGACTGCAGCGAGCCGATGGTGGACATCAGCGTGATGAACAGGACGATGGGCCGCAGTTGAGGCAGGGTGATCCTGAAGAAGATCTTCCAGGAGTTGGCGCCGTCGATGGCAGCAGCCTCGTACTGCGTCTTGTCGATGGCCTGCAGCCCGGCGAGGATGAGCAGGGCGTTGTACCCCACGAAGCTCCAGGTAGTCAGGCAGGAGATCGCGATCTTGATCCCCCATTCGGTCTGGAGCCAGGCGATCTGACCCGCGCCCAGCGCGCTCGCGATCGCATTGGCCAGTCCGAACCGGCTGGAGAAGATCGAGGAGAACAGGATGCCCATAGCCACCATGGAGGTCACGTTGGGCACCAGGTAGATGACCCGGTAGGCGGTCGACCAGCGCAGGGTGGAGTTGAGCATGAGCGCCACGATGGTCGCCAGCGTCAGCGTCGGGACGGTGCCCATGACCCACAGAATGAGGGTGTTCGACAGCGCCTTGTAGAAGAGTCTGTCAGTGAGCAGGTACCGGAAGTTCTCCCATCCGATGAAGTGGATTTCCCCCAGGCCCGACCAGCTGGTGAAGGCGAGCAGCATGGTGAAGACCATCGGCATCGCCCCGAAGGCGAGAAAGAAGAAGAAATAGGGCGAGATCGCCGCGTACTGGGGCAGCGCCCGGCGAAAGCGCCGACCGCCTCCCCCCGCCGTGCGACGGCGGGAGGCCAGGACGCCCGCCCGACCGGATCGTGGGGGCACCATCGCGTCTCAGACCGTCAGGCCGACCTGCTCGGCGATGCGCGTGGACTGCTCCACGGCGTCCCGCCAGGCCTCGTCGCGGTCCTTGCCAGAGGACTCCACGAGGTCGATCTCGGCGATGAAGGGGGCCTGAACTGCTGACTGGTTCGGGTCCTCGTAGAGCACCGGGACCGTCTCCGCGGCCGCACCGAAGATCTCCGCCGCCTTCTGGCCGCCGAGGAACTCGACCTCGCCGGTGATCCTGGGGTCCTCGAAGGCCTCAGGGGCGGAGGGGAAGTTGCCCTTGTCCACGTACTCCAGGGCCTGGTTCTCGGGGTTGAGGATGAAGCTGATGAACTCCATGGAGGTCTTCGGGTCCTTCGCCCCGGCCGGAATGGACAGGAAAGAGCCCCCGATGTTGATGGCGTCGCCGGGGTGCTGGCACACGTGCCAGGTGCCCGCGGTCGAGGGCGCATCGACCATGAGATCGGCCAGGTGCCAGGAGGCGCCCAGGTCCGCTGGCATCCGGCCCTCATTGACCGCAGCCGCCGAGTCGGCGGTGTTGGACTGGACCTTGGCCACAATCCCCGCATCGAGGGGTTTGAGCGCGGTGTCCCAGGCGTGCCGGATGTGATCACCATCGCCGATGTAGGTCCCCTGCTCGTCGATGAAGCCCTGTCCGGACTGGGGCCAGACCATGTCGAAGATGCCGGAGCAGTTGCGCACCAGGTAGGTGTCGGGACGGGCGGCGAGCAGCTCCTTACCGAGCTCGAAGTACTCCTCCCAGGTCCGAATGGCGGCGGCAACATCCTCGGGGGTGGAGGGCAGCCCGGCCTCCTCGAAGACGTCGAAGCGGTAGAACAGCGCCGTCGGGCCGATGTCGATGGGGATGCCGAGCTGACGGCCGTCCGCGGTGGTGGCCTGGGCCCACTTCCAGTCCAGGAAGGCGCCCTTGAGGTCCTGGGCGCCGACGGTGTTGAGGTCGACGAAGTAGTCGGCGTGCTGGCGGAAGAAGGCGATGTCCTCGCCCTTGACACCGGTGATGTCGGGCAGGCCGGATCCTGCGGTGAAGGTCGTGGTCAGCTTCTGCTTGAAGTCCCCGCCGATGATGTCCTGACGCAGGGGACGGTCGGGGAACTGCGCGGCCACCGCTTTGAGGACCTCCTGCCCGAAGCCCTCGGGCCAGGTCCACAGCACGAGCTCGTCCCCCGCTGAGGAGCCGGAGCCGGGCGCGGCGGTCGAGCACCCCCCGATGGCTCCGGCCCCCAGTAAGCCGAGGCTCAGGGCCCCTCCTCGCATCAGAGTGCGCCGTGACACCTGCATCGCAGTCTCCTTATCTCCTCGGGCAGCTCCGCCGCACGGACCTGCCGACCCGCCTCGACCACCCGAGACGAAAATTGATCAAACTTTGTCATGTCGCCCGGGAACCTGCGCAGCAAAACTCGACGATCCGAGTGCCTCGCACCAGCACCGCAGCGGACGCCACGCCCCCCACAGCGTCGCCCCCTTCGGCGAACCGCCCAGTAAGTCTGAGAACAAGCCGATTGACAAGCGCCTTCCTCCGTTGGAATGGAACCGGCGCGTGAAGCCTATCACCTCGCGGCGACACATGACCTACCCTGACGGTATTGATCAACTTTGCACATTTCTGAACGAGGTCAGCTAGTCTCGGTCCATGCTGAAGTCGATCCGCAGGGAGTCCGTGCTCGCACTCCTCCAGGCCCGCGGAAGCGCCAGCATCACCGAGATCGCCGAGGCCCTGGCCGTCAGCCCGGCCACGGTGCGGCGCGACATCATCAGCCTGGAGAAATCCGGAGTGGTGACCAGGACCTGGGGAGGGGCGCAGGTCGCCGTCGGCGTCGACGACCCCTTCCAGGAGGCCGTCAGCCGCAACGGCGCCGCCAAGCAGCGCATCGGGACCGCCGCCGCGGCCCTGGTCAACGACGGGGACACCGTCATCCTCGACATCGGCACCACCGTGCTCTACACCGCGATGGCGCTGGCCTCCAAACGCCTGACGGCGATCACCGCCTCCATCCCCGTCTTCGAGCACCTGCGCAACCGGCCCAACATCAACCTGACCCTCCTCGGCGGACACTGGTCTGAGCCCTACCAGTGCTTGGACGGCATCCCCGTCATCGACGCCCTGGCCCACCAGCAGGCCGACGTGGCCTTCCTGGGCTGCTCCGGGGTGTCCGACAGCGGGCGGATTCGGGACACCTCCTACTCGCAGGCGGCGATCAAGAGGGCCATCCTCCAGGCGGCCAGCGCCGGATACCTCCTGTGCGACGCCCACAAACTCCCCGGACGCGGAGATTCCTCCCCCTTCGACGTCGGCGCGCTCGACGGGATCATCACCGACGCGACCGTCGCTGAGCAACTGGCCGCAGCCTGCAAGGACTCATCCACCCGCATCATCACGGCCTGACGGCGAACGACACCCCGCCCCACCCCAGACTCCAGGAGACACCGTGCACGACAACCGCAAGCTGATCGAGGAGCGCATCGACGAGCTCCGCGAGCGCCTGGCGCGATGCGTCTACCGGTCGGTGGCGCCCGTGCACGCCACCGCCTGGCGAGCACCCGGTGAGCCGGTCCCCTTCGAGGAGGCACACGCCCGCCACGAGCAAGGGGATTATCGTCAGCTGCCCGCCGGCACCTGGTGGGGGCCGGCCTGGAGCACGTGGTGGATCCACCTGAAGGCCACCGCACCCGACGACCTCAGCCCCTGTGAGCGCGACAGGCTCGAGCTGCGGGTCGACCTCGGCTTCCAGGGCGACTGGGCGGGCAACCAGTCCGAGGGGATGGTCTTCACCGGTGACGGGCACCCCGTCAAGGGCCTCAACCCCATGAACCGGACCGTCCGCCTGACCGCCACGCCCATCGCCGAGCGCCTGGCCGCCGCCGGCTCGCCCCTCATCGACGCCCAGGGGCACGTGGGTCTGTACGTCGAGGCCGCCGCCAACCCCAATATGGGCGAGTACATGAACCGTCCGACCCTCGACGGCGACGTCCTCACCTGCAGCGAGGAGATGCTCTGGCGCTTCGGCGGCGCCGATCTGGTGGTGCGCAACGACGACGTGTGGCACCTGGGCCTGGATCTGGACGTCCTCGACGGTCTCATGCGCACCCTTCCCGATCACTCCACCCACCGCGCACTCCTGCTGCGCGCCCTGGAGCGGGCCGCCGACCTGGTCGACGCGGGCGGCATCGTCGAGGCCGCCGGGGCCGCCCGGCAGGTCCTGGCCCCCCTGGTGGCCTCCGGAGCCAATTCCTCGGCCCAGCGCTTCAGCGCCGTCGGGCATGCCCACATCGACTCAGCCTGGCTGTGGCCGCTGCGCGAGACCCGCCGCAAGGTGGTGCGCACCTTCGCCAACGTCGTGGCCCTGGCCGAGGAGTACCCCGACTTCCACTTCGCCTGCACCTCCGCCCAGCACTATCAGTGGCTCAAGGAGGGCTCACCCGAGATCTTCGCCCGCGTGCGCGACCTCATTGAGGCCGGCCAATGGCATGCGGTCGGCGGCATGTGGGTCGAATCCGACACGAACCTGCCCAGCGGGGAATCCCTCGTGCGCCAGCTGACCTCCGGCCTGCGCTGGATGCAGCGTGAGCTCGGGGTGCGCCCACGGTGCCTGTGGCTGCCGGACTCCTTCGGATACACCGGCGCCCTGCCGCAGATCGCTCGGCTGGCCGGGATGACCTGGTTCTTCACTCAGAAGATGTCGTGGAACCAGTCCAACGTCATGCCGCACCACTCCTTCTGGTGGGAGGGGATCGACGGTACCCGCATCTGGACGCACTTCCCCCCGGTCGACTGCTACGACTCGATCGTCAGCCCCGAGGAGGTCGTGAGGGCCGAGCGCGGATTTAAGGACAAGGGACGCACACCCACGTCCCTGCTCCCCTTCGGCTACGGCGACGGCGGGGGTGGGCCGGTGCGCGAGATGGTCGAACGCATCCACCGCTTCGCCGACCTGGAGGACGCCCCCGTCATCCGGATGGAGTCCCCGGAGGACTTCCACCGCTCGGCGATCACCTACGAGGATGAGGCCCCCGTGTGGAGCGGGGAGATGTACCTGGAGTTCCACCGCGGCGTCTACACCTCCAACCACGCCCTCAAGCAGGGCAACCGACGCACCGAGGCGGCGCTGGGCGAGCTGGAATGGCTCGCACTGGAGGCGCAGCGGCAGGGCGCCACCTACCCGCACGAGGAGATCGAGGCCCTGTGGCAGCGCACGGAGCTCCTGCAGTTCCATGACATCCTCCCCGGCTCATTCACCTCCTGGGTCAACCGCGAGGCCCGTCAGGAGTACACACGCCTGGCCGCGGACATCGAGGACCTCGCCCAGCGCGCCTGGTCGGCCCTGGCCGGTGCCCAGGACGACGACGGCGGGGCGCAGGCTCGCGTCACGATCGTCAACTCCTCTCCGCATCCGCGCCGCGAGGTCATCGAGCTGCCCGCCGCTTGCGGCAGCGGACTGCGTATGGTGTCGCTTGAGGGCCGCAGCGCCGCACCGCTGGAGGGCGTGTGCGCCGCACCGGACCACCCGGTGAGCCTGACCCGCTGCCCGCAGGGCCTGGTCCTGGACAACGGACTTGTCAGGGTGCTCATCGGCGACGATGGGAACCTGCACCGTGTGCAGGACCTCGTCGAGGGCCGTGATCTCCTCCTGCCCGGGCAGAGCGCCAACCGCCTGGTCATGCACCCCGACCACCCCAGCTGCTTCGATGCCTGGGAGCTCCAGGAGCACTACCGTCACGACCGCCTGCCACTGGATGCGACCGAGTCCATCGACGTCGTCGTCAGCTCCCCCCTCAGGGCGAGGGTGCGGGTGCGGCGCTCCTTCGGCTCCTCACGTGCCGAGCAGACCATCACGCTCGACGCCGACTCGCGGGCCGTCGACCTGGCGCTCGACATCGACTGGCAGGAGCGGGCACGCGTGCTCAAGGTCGACTTCCCGCTCGCGGTGCGGGCGACCCGCTCGGTCGGCGAGATCCAGTTCGGCTCCATTGAACGCCCCCTGGCCCCCAACACCTCCTGGGACCAGGCGCGCTTCGAGACCAGCGCCCACCGCTGGCTGCTACTGGCCGAGCCCGGCTACGCGGTGGCGCTGATCAACGAGTCCTCCTACGGTCACGACGTGAGCCCTTACGGCGGCGGGCCGAGCGGGCCGACCGGCGGGGTCAACGCGCGCCTGACTCTCCTGCGCTCCCCCCAGGCTCCCGACCCCGAGGCCGACCGGGGCGCACACGTGCTTCGCTACAGCCTGCTGGTCGGCGCCGACCGCGCCCGCGCGCGGCACGCCGCCGAGCGCCTCAACGAGCCCGTGCGCCAGCTCAGGGGGGCGGTGGAGCTCCAGGCGCCGGCCCGTCTGGAAGGTGTGGCACCGTGCTCGGCGGCGGTGATCGACACGGTCAAGACGGCCTTCGATCGCAGCGGCGCCCTCATCGTGCGCCTCCACGAGGACGCCGGCGCCCGAAGCCTGGTCGACCTGTACCTGGGCTGCAAGGCCGAGTGCCTCCAGGAGGTCGACCTGCTGGAGGACCCAGTGGACGAGCCCACGCAGGACCTGCCGACCGGCCCCGTGGCGGCGCAGTGCCCCGTGCGACTGACATTGCACCCCTTCCAGATCCTGACCCTGAAGGTGACTCGCGCATGAAGCTCCTCCTCATCTGCCTCGACGGCGTGCGCGCGGACCTGGCCATGCCCGATCTGGTCGCGGCAGACCCGGCCTTCGCCCAGCCCGACCACCCTGGCGAGCGGCGCTTCGCCGCAGCCCCCGACGGGCCGGCCCCCGACCACACGGTGGCGCTGGCCTCAGCCCCCGAGAACCTGGCCCCCACCCTGTGCCGACTGGCGCGCGGCGATGACTCCAGTCAGGGGCGCGTCATCCCCATGTGGATGACGCCGCCGACGGACTCGGGTCCGGGATGGGCCTCCATCCTGACCGGCTCCACCCATGAGGAGTGCAACGTGTGGTGGAACGAGTTCGTCGGGCACGACCTGGCCCGGCGGCCCGACGTGCTCTCGCGCCTGTACTTCGCCAATCCAGCGGCGCGCACCATCGCGGCAGCGACCTGGGACGCCTTCACCTGTGCCAGCGGGCCGGGGCCGATCATCCACTCGCGGGTGGATCAGCAGCGTACGGGCCAGCACCAGCTCTTCCACCCCGGGCACGACGGCAGCCTCGAGTCGCTGCTCTCCTCCGACGACGCCGTCAGGACCTGGGCCTCATGGAAGCTCCTGCACGAGGGACCCGATGGCGCCGTCGTCTATTTCGAGGGGGCCGACGCCGTCGCCCACGCTCACGGCGCTGATTCTCCCGAGTACCACCGGCAGATCCGTCAGGTCGACGAGACCACGCGCTACCTGGTCAAGGCGGTGTGTGAGCGCCACGAGCAGCTCGGCGAGGACTGGCTCATCGCGGTGACCACCGATCACGGGCACAAGCCCGAGGGGGGTCACGGCGAGGATGAGGTCGAGGTGCGCAGGGCCTTCCTCGTCCTCCACCGCGTCGGTTCCCGGCTGCCTGAGGCCGCCACGCGCCCACAATCGGTGCGCTCCCACGAGGTGATGGGCCTGCTCCTGGAGTGCGTCGGTGCGACTCAGGGCTCCTGGCAAGCGCCCGGGCTCGGCGTTGTCCGTGACATCTCCCCTCAGGGGCCCACACGCGATCCTCGTTTCGAATGGTGAGGGTGTCCCAACACTCTGGGTCGTGGTCAGGGCGCGGACCGGTGCTCTGTGTCGGCTCGGCCCCACACGCGCAGGACCGTGATGCGCCCGCCGAAACGGTCGGTCGGGCGGCCCCCGTACTCGCCCGCCCCGATACGCCACCGCCACGGTCCCGGCAGGAGCGAGAGGATCTCCTGCCCGTCGGAACGGCCCACCCGGTCCCCGTCGACCCACAGCCCGCAGGAGGCGGCCTGACGGGCATCGCCTGTACCCCCGGACACGACGATCCGCACCTGGCTGCCGACCTCCAGCTCGTGGGAGGTCTGCCATGTCTCGGTCCAGCCGGGTTCGTCATCACTACCCGGTCTGCGGGCGAGGTAGGCCTGCCAGCCGACGAAGTTCTCCGTGGACAGGCTCAGCGCCGCCAGCGGCTCCGGGGAGCCGTCGGGGGCCGGTGCCCGGTGCGCGAGCCGGGACAGCAGGACCTGCCAGCCTTCGGGCATGGAGGCGGGCAGGGCCGCCCGGAGCTCGATGACGTACCGTCCGGCCAAGGGCAGGTTGATCTCCTGGGCCTCGTTCCCGCAGGCCCCGGCGGGGTTGCTGCGGCGGTCCAGGTCGAGCAGGAGGTCGAGTCCGCGCGCCTGCCAGGGCGTGCTCCCGCCTCCCAGCGCTGGGGGCAGGGCGAAGCGGAACTGGTCCTCGGGGCGGGCCAGGGCCAGGCGGCGGCGCGCGGCCACCGACCTGATGAGGTCCTCGTCGTGCCCGGTGGGTGCGAAGGAGATGACCTCGCACTCCCCCCGGTCGGTGTTCAGGCAGTACAGCCTTGCGGCCCCGGCCCCTCCGTAGGGCAGGTCCTGGTAGTTGACGGCGTGGAACTCGCGTCCGCCGTCGTCGACCACTCGTGTGGAGGGCCACTCGTGCCCGCCCAGGACCAGGAACACCTGGTCGTGGTCGGCCAGCATCCGGTTGATGCGCTGGCCGTGCTCGGTCAGCTCCCCCGGACCGCAGGGGGCGCCGCCTCGCGTCCTGCGGTGGATGGCGACGTCGTGGGTGATAAGGATCGTCGGCAGGTGGCGGTGCGTGCGCAGCAGGTCGTCCGCCCACTCCAGGGTCGCAGCGCTCGGCCGCCAGTCCAGCCCCAGAACCCCCAGCCGCTCGCCGTCCCACCGGGCGCGGGTCCCCGGCGCAGGGACCTCCAGGACCTGCCAGCTGGAGTACCCGCCGGGGCCGGGGACGATCGTCGCGCCGTCGTCAACCGCCTGGGCTCCCAGGGTATGGGCCAGCTCGCCCTGGGCACCGAAGGCACTGAGGAAAGGAGTGGGTCCCCTGGAGTCGTCACTGCGCTGATCGATGTCGTGGTTGCCGGACACCACGGTAGCTCCCACCCCCAGCAACTGGCAGCCCACCCCCATCACCTCAACGGCGGCCTCGCATTCGGCCCTGTCCCCATGCTCGGTGACATCGCCGACGTGAACCACGTGGAGGATCGGCCCCGCCTGGCACTGCTCGGCCAGGTCGCGGGCCCGGCTGAAGGTCTGTGCCAGCAGGTCCGGCCTCATGCGTTGGCCGTCGAAGAGGTACTGGGTGTCCCCGATGACCAGGATGGCTGCGCGCGCCATGTCGTCTCCTCCCGTGCCCGGATGCGCGCCGTGCCCGATCCCGCCCGCGCCTCGCCGATCTGCCGCGGATGCTCCGTTGCGCTGCCCCGCGGCGCCGCCCGCCATGGTAGCCGTGGCCAGGCACGCCCACATCCGCCCCTGGGGGCGTCAATCGCCCACCGCGCCCGGCCCCGCCTGAGGCTGGACCCGCACGCCCCAGTAAGGCCCTCTGGCCGTTCCACCGTCCTCGTCCCACCGATCCGACAGGAGCACGTCCCCCAATGACGCTCACGCCCGGGCCCTGCCCCGACACCGACCGCCCCTGCTCCCCGCCGCAGGACACAGGCCCTCGTCGCACTGCACCGCCGTCCTTGCCCAGCACCATTGAGGCCATCCTGTTCGACATGGACGACACGCTCGTCGACTCCGAGCGCGCCTGGATCGCCGCCGCCGACCGGCTGTGGGCTGAGGCCGGGAGCCGGAACCGGGCCCCGGTCATCCCGGGCGGCACGGTGGACGACCTGGTCGATGCCCACCTGGCGGAATTCGCCGACGCGGACCAAGCGGCGGCCACCGGCCGCCTGCGCGCCCTGCTCGACGAGGAGCTGGGACGGCTCATGCGCCCCATGCCCGGGGCTGTCGATCTCCTGGAGCGCCTCGACCCCGCACTGCCAATCGCCGTGGCCTCCAACTCCCCCTCCGCGGTGGTGCAGCGCACGGTGGCGGCCCTGGGGTGGAGCGACCGGCTCAGCGCCGCCCTGGGGGCCGAGGACGTCGCCCAGCCCAAGCCCGCACCCGACATCTACCTCGAGGCGGCCCGCCGCTGTGGGGCCGCCATCGATCGCTGTGTCGTGGTGGAGGACTCCCCCATGGGGGCGCGAGCCGCCCTAGACGCCGGGGCCTTCCTCATCACCATCGGTCTGCCCAGCACGGGGCACGTCAACGTGTCCTCGTTGTGCGATGAGCTGATCACCTCCTGGAACCCGAGGACTCCTCGTGAGCGGTGATCAGATCCTGGCGGGGACGGAACCCGGGCGCGCCCGCACCAACCCTGCGGGGGCCGCCCTCAGGGCAGCACTCGACGCGTGGGGCGCACGTATCGCCCGCGCCTGCGGCCCGGTGGCGGGGCAGCGCTTCGCGTCCCTCATGCTGGACACGTGGGAGACAACCATGCGCTGGCACGAGGAGCGGGTCTTCGTCATCACCGGCGACATCCCGGCCATGTGGCTGCGGGACTCCTCCGCGCAGGTCCTGCCGTTCATGCGTCTGCTCGACCTGGACGAGGTCGCCCAGACAATCCGCGGCGTGGTGAGGGAGCAGTGGCGCTGCATCGGCCTGGACCCGTACGCCAATGCCTTCAACATCGCCCCCAATGGCGCGCACTTCGACCCCGAAGACCTGGACCTCCACCCGGGGGTGTGGGAGCGCAAGTACGAGGTCGACTCCCTGGCCTTCCCTGTGCGCCTGGCCCACCAGCTGTGGCTGCGCACCGGTGACAGCTCCCACCTTGATGAGACGGTCCATGCCGGGGCCCGCTCCATCGTCGACCTGTGGGCCCTGGAGCAGGATCACTCGCGCTCGACCTACCGCCACGTGCGCCCCGGCGAGCCCGCCGATACCCTCCCCCGCGGGGGCGCGGGGGCCCCGGTGGCCGTCACGGGCATGACCTGGAGCGGATTCCGCCCCTCCGACGACGCCGCCGTCCACGGGTACAACATCCCCGCCCAGCTCATGGCGGTCTCGGCGTTGGGCGCCATCGCCGAGGTCGCCGTCAAGGTGTGGGACGACCCGGCCCTGGCGGCACGGGCGACCGGCCTGGCCGGGGAGATCTCCGGCGGCGTGGACCGCTTCGGGCGCGACGGGGAGCGCTACCTCTACGAGGTCGATGGCCTGGGCGCGACTCTGGCCATGGATGATGCGAACATGCCCTCACTGCTGTCCCTGCCCCTGGTCAGCGACGTCGCCGCCGACAGCCCGCAGTACCTGGCCACGCGCCGGTGGGTGCTGTCGCAGGACAATCCCTTCTTCAACACCGGCCGCTGGGCGCGCGGCGTCGGCTCTCCCCACACCCCGCCGGGGTACGTGTGGCACATCGCCCTGGCCGTTCAGGGCTTGACCGGCACCGTGGAGGAGGCGCGGGCCTGCCTGGAGACGATCCTCGCCACCGATGGGGGCACGGGCATGACCCACGAGAGCTTCAACCCGGACGATCCGAGCGAGTTCACCCGTCCGTGGTTCTCCTGGTCGAACTCCATGGCCTGCGAGCTCATGATGGATCTGACCGAGCGCTCATAAGCCCGCGCTCCCGGGCGGCGGGTGCCGACCTGGCGTACTTCTCCTGGGAGAAGCCTGCGCAGTCCGGTCGGTCCCCGTGCAGCGCGGCATCGATGACCAGTTCCTCGCAGACCTTGACAGTGGCGATCACGGTCATCAGGTCCAGGGCCACCTGCTGGTAGCCCCCGTCGGCGATGTCCTCGGCGCGGCGCCCTGCGCGCGACGGACTCCCGGTTGAGATAGTAGTAGAACATGTACTCGTTGGGCACCATCCCCAGCGCGCGCAGCCAGTCGGCGCCGATGGTGCGGGCCTGACATGGGTCCTGAGTCGGCGGCTGCCGCTGGGGGCCGTGCTGTCGGCGGCCCGCCCGACCACCTACTTCACTCTCAGCCGTCCCGGAGGAACGGCCAACGCCCCCACCGCGGCCCGTCTGGCCGAGTACGCGCGCGGTCCCAGCCCGCCCGAGGGCTACGACCTCAGCTTCCTCGATCTGCTTGATTCCACCATCGCGCCCTGAGCGGCTGCGGGCGCCCCTCAGATCCTCTCCAGGGGCGCCAGGCGCAGGACGAGGCGCTTGGTGACCCGGGCGCCGTCGATCGTGAAGGTCACGTGCGCCGTCGTCGAGCGGCCCGAGCCCCCGAGCCGCTCGACCGTGCCGACGCCGTAACTCTTGTGACGCACCTGGTCCCCGGTCCGCAGGCCCGCGACCGCCTCCGGCAGGGTCTCCTGGTCCGACGTCGACGAACCGTCCAGGCGAGTGGGCACCGCCGCCCCGCGCCGGGCCCGGGCGGCCTCGCGCTTGGCCTGCACCCGGTCCTGGGAGGTCTCCACACGCCCCAGCCGACCCGAGCGCCCGCCGGCGCGCCCCGATCCGACGGCGGGGGCGAAGTCGTCGTCGGAGTAGTCCGCCGAGGCGCTGCCCCGGCGGTAGGAGCCCAGCCCGGAGCCGAAGCCCCCCTCGTCCCATGAGGCGCCCCAACCGGTCCCGCCCCCGCGCAACGCGTCCATGGAGGAGGCCAGCCGCTTCCAGTCCATGACCTCGGAGGGGATCTCGGACAGGAACCTCGACTCCGGCATCGCCTGGGCGGCACCCCACGCGGAGCGCACCGCCGCCCGTGTGACATACAGGCGTCGGCGGGCGCGGGTGAGGGCCACGTAGGCCAGGCGCCGCTCCTCGGCGAGCTCGGTCTCCTCCACCAGGGAGCGCGCGTGCGGGAGGGTGCCGTCCTCCATACCGGTGACGAAGACGACCGGGAACTCCAGGCCCTTGGCGGTATGGACGGTCATGAGGGTCACCTGCCCCTGCTCGGCGGCCTGGCGGGCCTCATCGTCGGCCAGGTCCGCGGCGTCGGGCAGCTGGTCGGCGTCCGCCACGAGGCTGACCCGCTCGAGGAAGTCCGCCAGTGCGCCGTCGGGGTTGGCGGCTTGGAAGTCGGTGGCGACGGCGTGCAGCTCGGCCAGGTTCTCGATGCGGCTGGCGTCCTGCGGGTCATCGGAGGCACGCAGCTCGGCGAGGTAGCCGGAGGCGTCGAGGGCGGAGTCGAGCAGGTCGGCCACACCGTCGCCCGCGGCGAGCTGGTGGCGCAGGCCCGCGAGCAGCTCGTGGAAGCGGGTCACCTGCGTGCGCGCCCGGGTGGTCAGGCCCTCGACGGCGGGCGGCTCGGTGCCGGGGGCGTCAAGGTCTCCGGCACCGGCCCCGGACTCGGCCGGACGCGGCGCCCCGGCGGCGTCGGCCACCGCCCGCCCGAAGGAGACGCCGTGGCGGGCGGCGTGCTCGGCCAGGGCGGCCTCCGCCTTGTCCCCCAGGCCCCGCTTGGGGACGTTGAGGACACGGCGCACGCTCACGTCGTCGTCGGGATTGTCCACCGCACGCAGGTAGGCGATGGCGTCCTTGACCTCACGGCGGTCGTAGAAGCGGGTGCCGCCGACCACCTTGTAGGGCTGCCCGGAGCGCAGGAAGGCCTCCTCCAGGGCGCGCGACTGCGCGTTGGTGCGGTAGAAGACGGCGACGTCGCGGGGCCGCACGCCTTCCTCGTCGGCGAGGCGGTCGATCTCCTGGCTGATCCAGCGGGCCTCGTCGTGCTCGGAGTCGGCGACGTAGCCGGTGACGGGGGCTCCCGCGCCCAAGTCGGTGAACAGCTCCTTCTTGCGGCGGCCAGTGTTGTGGCTGATGACGGCGTTGGCGGCGTCGAGGATGTTCTGGGTCGAGCGGTAGTTCTGCTGGAGCAGGATCGTGCGGGCGCTGGGGTAGTCCTGCTCGAACTCCTCGATGTTGCGGATGGTGGCGCCGCGGAAGGCGTAGATCGACTGGTCGGAGTCGCCCACGACCGTCAGCTCGCCCTGGGCGAGCGGCGAGGAGGCGCCCGAAGTGCCGGGCCCGCCGATGAGCTCGCGCACGAGCACGTACTGGGCGTGGTTGGTGTCCTGGTACTCGTCGACCAGGACGTGGCGGAAGCGACGTCGGTACATCTCGGCGATGGCGGGCCGGGTCTGCAAGAGCTGGACCGTGCGCATGATGAGGTCGTCGAAGTCCAGGGCGTTGGCGGCGGCCAGGCGCGCCTGGTAGGTGCGGTAGACCTCCACGAGGTGGCGCTCGAGCGGGTTGGAGGTGACGGCGCGCTCGGCGAAGGCGGCGGGGGTGACGAGCTCGTTCTTGAGGTCGGAGATCCGGTGGGCGAAGGTCTTGGGGGTGAAGCGCTTGGAGTCGATGCCGAGTTCGCGCACGACGAGCGTGATGAGGCGCTGGGAGTCGGCGGCGTCGTAGATGGAGAAGGTGGAGCGCAGTCCCAGGGCGTCGTGCTCGCGGCGCAGGATGCGCACGCAGGCGGAGTGGAAGGTTGAGACCCACATGCGCTCGGCGGCCGGGCCGATGAGGGAGGCGACGCGTTCGCGCATCTCGGCGGCGGCCTTGTTGGTGAAGGTGATGGCCAGGATCTCGCCCGGGCGCGCACGGCCGGTGGCGAGTAGGTAGGCGATGCGGTGGGTGAGGACCCGCGTCTTGCCACTTCCAGCCCCGGCGAGGATGAGCAGGGGGGTTCCGGCGTGGGTGACGGCCGCGGCCTGGGGTCCGTTGAGGCCGCGGGTGAGGGCGGCGGGATCGCCGACGGCGAGGCCCCGCCCCCGGCCGAAGCCGCCTCCCGCAGGACCTGGGTCCGGCGCTCCTGCCTGGGCGCGCGCGGCGGCAGCCCTGGCCTGGGCGCGGGCGACGAGGGCGGCGGTCTCGGCCTGGCGCTCCTCCCAGGTGTCGGCAACGGAGTCGTGCTCCTCGGCGGAGGGGGGCTCGGCGTCGGACTCGTAACTGGGCTCAGCAGGGGCCTCGGTGTCAAGCAGGGAGTCGGCCCAGCCGTCGTCGGCGTCGAAGGAGACCGGGGCGAGGGCCGGCAGGGCGGCCTCGGCCGGGGGCGTGGCGCCGCCCTTCTGGCCGGGCATGGGCAGGGAGCCGAAGAGGGAGTCCATCGCGTTCATACTGCGTCCAGCCTACTGGCGCCCACCGACGCGTTTCACGGGCGGGTCTCGACGACGGTGCGCGCCCGATCGCCGTCGGCCCCGTCGCCGTCGGGACCAGCCGATCTGTCTGCCAGACCTTCGCCCCATCTGCCTAGTAGAACCTCGCCCGGTCCGCCGTCGCACCGCAGAAACCGCGAAATTCCACGAAACCACCCACATGGGAAACGTTCTCACTAGGGGTGCGTGACACGCACCCCGCTCGTAGCCCCACTCTCACCGGCTCAGTGCCTAGCGCCGACACCACAAGGTGTCGGGAGTCAGGCAGCATACAGCTCCTCTGCCGTCGCAAGAGCAGCCAAGTACGGGTTCCGCATCGATTCCGCGATCACCACGTCGACGGGTTTCCCCGTCAAGCGGGCAAGGCCGCCCAGGAATCCCAGGTCATCAGCGAGCCGGTCAGCGCGCCCCGGGAGGAAGTCAACGAGGAAGTCCAGATCGCTGCTCGCAGGATCGAAACGATCCGTCGTGGCCGAGCCGAACAGGTGCAACCGCGCAGCGCCATGCTCCTGGCAGGCTCGCGCGAGAAGCGGCGCGCTTGGAAGAGGCGTCTCAGGACTCAGCATGGCGTGAGTGTCTCATCTGCCTCCCGGCCCTAAGACACCACCGCGACACCACTCCCAGGTGTCAACGACGGTCGCAAGGGGGACCGCTTCTGGCGGCTGAAAAGGAAGTGTCTGGTGTGCCTGCTCGAGGTGGGTGGTCGGCCGGTGCGCGGCCGCAGAACCCCGCGAGTTCAAGCCCGTAGCCCTCGAACTCCGCGCTGGCGGGGGCGGGCCGGGGCGAGTGCTGGGCGGACATGTGCGAGGTGCCGGTGGTTTCCGCTGCGTGGGCACCCGCTCGCCCGTCCCCGGCTCCGCCCCGCTCGGCCTCCACCAAGAGGGGGCTTGCACGCTCATGTGACTGGTGTGATTCGACGAATTCGGACTTTTCGTTGCTATTCCGCCATTTGAGCCGTTTCGCCGAAAACGGCCTTTTTGGCTCCCATGTGCGTGGAGGTTGCCCATGCACATGGGAGCCGAAGCACTCGAAAACGCCACTCGAAAAAACCGCGGGATCCTGCGGATTGCGACAGATGTCGAAAAGCGTGAGCGTGCAAGCCCTACCGCACAGGCCCCCGTGGCAACCACCACCACGCTACGGGACACACCCGCGAGGACGCCGAGGTCCCGATCATGTCCGCCGCATGGACACCCGCCCCGCCGTCGGCCCTGCGACCACCCAGGACGAGATACGGTCGGCCGCCGATCTCACAGGTGCTTGACAGCCTCGCGGCGGCTGAGGGCGGACAGGCCCGGGTGGGTCTCGACGAAGGCGCGCACCCAGTTCCCGTCGGTGCGGGCGTAGTCGCGCAGCGCCCAGCCGATGGCCTTGCGGATGAAGAACTCCGGATCCTCCTGGTTGGCCTCGATGACGTCAGTCAGGAGGCCCAGGTCGGTGTGCCCCTTGTGCTGGAGCTGGCAGATAATCGCGCTACGTCGCACCCACAGGTCGGGGTCGGCGGCCCAGGCGCGCATACGGGCGGCCGCCGCAGGGTGGGCGCGCACCACAAGACCCACAGCGTGGGAGGTCTCGTCGACGAGGTCCCACCACTGCCCCGTGCGCA
The DNA here is from genome assembly GCF_014595995.2 of Actinomyces respiraculi. Classification (NCBI taxonomy): domain Bacteria; kingdom Bacillati; phylum Actinomycetota; class Actinomycetes; order Actinomycetales; family Actinomycetaceae; genus Actinomyces; species Actinomyces respiraculi. Next base: position 743,979 of record NZ_CP063989.1, on the reverse strand, counting down.
GCAGGTGCTCATAGAGCACGAGGGACTCCATGCGGGCGGCGTACGCGGCCGAGTGCTTGGAGCGGATGATCGCCAGGACGGCGAAGCGCTCCTCGCGGTGGGTGGCGTCGTCCCACAGGCGGCGCAGCGCGGCCTCCCAGGTGGCGGCCTCGCGCCAGAGATCCGCGTGGGCGGCGGCGGTCGTCGTCGCAAGCCTGCGGGTGGCGGGGACGCCGACGCCGTACATGTCCATCTCGGACTTGAGGTAGGCGCGCTGCTGTTCGGCGCGGGCCGGGTCCCCCGCGGCGGCCAAGGCCTCGCGGAGGTCACGAACGAGGGCCCTCATCGCTTCCTCGGCCTCACCTGTGGGAGTCATAGCGCAAGTGTCTCAGATCCGGCGGAACCTGGGAGCGCTCCATCCCGCCCGCCGCGTTCCGCGTCAGGCCAGAAGCTATGGCCGCTTGCGCTCGGAGCGCGAGGGAAGGGCAGCGGCGACGGCGGCGAGGAGGTCGCGCACGTCGTCAGGGCGCTCGCGCAGGAGCACCGGATCCAACAGCCAATGGTCCTTGGCCTCGGGATACGGTGGTGCCAGGCGGGCGGTTCCGTCGAAGCGGCCGTCAGCGCCCGACCTTTTGATGTAGATGCCGCCGTCCCCGACCATCCCCAGGGGCTTGTTATCGATGTAGACCATCCAGGCGCCGAACATGGCGCGCGCCCGAGCATCCAGGGGCTGGAGGGCCTCGAGGAGCTCCTCGACCAGGGCCTTATCAGCCGCTTTGGCGGCAGCCTTGGCCACGGCGTCGGACAGGACACGGCCATCGGCACGCGCAGCCCCGCCTGCACCTCGCTCCTGCGTGGCTGCCATGCTGGTTCCTCCTCTGAGCGGCTACCATTCAACGAAACCACGGTAGACGCACAGAGTCACGGCGGGCTTGGATGAAACGGACAGGTCCGCGCCCGGCGCCCCGCATGCGTGGACTGGCCTGTGCCACCATGGTGGCGTGCTCACCGAGACTTCCCTGGGGCCCGGGGCGGTCGTGTGGCGGTCCCAGAACGGAGCCCCCACGAAGGTCCCCGCCGATGGCTGTGTCGACCTCATCGCCGACAGCGGGGCCGTATGGATATGCGGTCCGCAGACCCGCTGGTTGCGCTCCTCGGCGACCGGCGATCAGGGGATGCTCGGCTTGAGGCTGTCCGCGGGCACGGCCCTGCGGCTCCTGCCGGACTGCCTGCCGGAATTGCGGGACCAGTCCCTCAGCTTGGACTCGGTCGTCAGCGGGCCTCCGAACCTGCGCGACCTCATGCTGAGGGCGTGGGGGTCGGCGGCACCGCACGCAGAGCTCGCTCCCCTACGACCAGCATTGGACGCCCCTGAGCCGTGGTCCCTCCTGGTATCGAGGGCAGCAGCTGCGGGACTGCGGGCCTCGGAGGCGGCGCGTCGCCTGGGCTGCTCCGACAGGACGCTGCGCCGTCGGATGCTGAGCACCTTCGGCTACGGCTATGCGACGCTGCTGCGTATCCGGCGAGCCGAGCGCGCCCGGGCGCTCATCACCGTCGGCACTGACCTGGCACGGGCGCGGCCGAGGCGGGCTATGCCGATCAGGCCCATATGTGCCGGGACTTCACGAGCCTGGTGGGCGTGAGCCCGCGTCAGTGGGAGGGCAGGACGGCGAAAAGGTCAACGGCGTTGCCGTCGGGGGTCAGCGCGGTGGCGTAGCGCTGTCCCCAGAAGGCGTCCCAGGGTTCAACAACTCCCTCGTAGCCGACGGCGGTGAGCCTGGAGTAGAGGTCATCGACCGCCTCAGGGCTCTCCTGGCGAAAGGCCAGGGCGATGCGGTGCCCACCCGTGGGTAGGGCGTAGTCGGGGTGGAAGGAGCGGATGACGTGAGCGGAAGGCACTGCTCGCGCTGACGAAGGCGTTGAGACCATGCGGGGGCATCTGCCACACGGTGGCCGGAGTGAATCGCACTCGTCCCGAATACGGGCTCAGATAGCAAGCTCATACATGTCGCCGCGATAGAGCGCCACTGTACGCTCAAGGTTGTGCCCGCCTGAGACCTGGGCGGTGACAACCGTCTGCAGACACGGCTCAGTGGGCTCCACCTCAAGCAGTTTCGCCTCGAACTCGTCTGGGAGCCGGGAGGACACGACGACGCCGGTGCGCTCAATCTCGAGCCGGTACTGCCGCTCAATCAACTCGTACAACGACCCAGTGAGGTCATATCCGAGAATCTGGGGCACAATAGCCGCATTGAGGACAGCAGACTCGAACCCGATGGGAATCCCGTCCCCCAGGCGCACGCGCCGCACCTCGACGACGAATCCCCCCTCACCGACGGCAAAGAAGTCGCCCTCAGCCTCATCAATAGGCGGCCGCAACGTTGCCGAGACGAGCCGACTACTTGCTCGACGCCCCGAGGCCTGCAGCGCCTCGGTGAACGAGGCGGACACGCGAGCCACCTTGGTCACGCGAGAACGCGCTACGAAGGTACCCCTCCCGGGCACCCCACGAAGCACGCCGCTCTCCGTGAGCATCTGCAGCGCGCGACGCACCGTCATCGTTGAGGCGTTGAAGCGTCGAGCCATCTCCTTCTCGGTGGGCAGACGAGCCCCGGGTCCAGCCTCGGCCGCCATCGCCGCGATGGCCTCACGAATAAGCTCGTACTTATGCACAACGCCCCCCCCCCCCGCACGTGATCGAGCCGTTCCCCTCCGCCCGTCATGGGTGTACCATACGCATCAATCACCCTATGGTTGGAGACTATACCATAGGGTGATCCGCACGGCCGCGGTGACAGGCCTGCCATACGGGAGATCTCGATCCCCCGACCTCGCTCGAAACTAGCTCAAAGGAGAGTGAAATTTCATGCAGTCCCCACCACATCGGGACGACGTCGCCACCCCGCACAACGTCGCGGCACTGGATATCGGCGGTACCAAGATCAACGCCGCACTGGTGCGCATCAGTGGTACCGACGCTGAGATCATTGAGTCAGCAACAACTCCAACTGTCACCTCCGACGGTAGCGACGGCGTTCTAGCTGCGGCCATCCAGGTGACCAAGGAGGTACTCGCGAGCCATCCGGACATCACGATTGAGGCCATTGGCATGTCGGCGGGTGGTGTCATCGATTCCGCCCGCGGCGTCGTCACTCACGCCACCGACACCATCCCGGGATGGAAAGGAGCCGACCTCGCTGCGGCTTTCGCTGCCGAGTTCTCCGTCCCCTTCCGCGCCCTGAACGACGCGCACGCGCACGGCTTGGGGGAGGCTCTCTTCGGGGCAGGCCGCGATTACCACTCAATGATGATGGTGGCCGTCGGCACCGGAATCGGCGGCAGTATCGTGACCAACGGGAGCCTCCTCCAGGGCTCTCATGGAGCCGCCGGCCATCTTGGACACATCGGCGTCAGCGAGGCAGAGGGTCTGGAGTGCACCTGCGGGCGCACCGGCCACATCGAGGCCTTGGCCTCCGGACCGGGGATTCTACGCCTTGCCAAGAAGCTGAACGCCAGCGATGCGGTCACGAAGGATGGCAGATGCCTGGCCCGAGCCGCAGGTGAGGGTGACGCTGCCGCTCAGGAAGCATACCGAACCGCCGGATTCGCGACAGGCAGAGTCATTGGCAGCCTACTCAACACGATCGACGTCGACCTTGTCACTCTTGCCGGCGGCGTCACCGAGGCATACAGCGGATGGCTTGACGCAGTCAAGCAAGGCGTGGCCCATGACGCCATGGATGTCGTCGCCAGCACCCCCATCGCCACCGCCACCCGAGGCTCACAGGCAGCGCTGCTCGGCGCTGCAGCTTTCGCCCTGAGCTCTCCCATGTCTGACATCATCACGGAAGTGAAGGACGTCCGACCATGACATCGTCTGGAACTCGCAACGGCCACGTCATCTGGGCCGCGTCCATTATCGCCCTGGGCGGTCTGCTCTTCGGCTACGACACCGGCGTCATCTCCGGAGCGCTTCCTGCCATGAGCGACTACTTCGGGCTAACACCCTTCACGTCCGGCGTCGTCGTCTCCTCTCTCACTGTAGGAGCCGCACTGGGGGCGATGTCCTCCGGTCGTCTGTCCGACAAGTTCGGTCGCCGTCCTGTCCTGCTGGCAGCCTCGGCCGTGTTCGTCATCGGTTCACTCATGGCCGCCTTCGCAGTATCAGTACCGATCATGGTTGTCTCTCGAGTCATCCTCGGGTTGGCGGTCGGATGCGCCTCCAACATCGTCCCCGTTTTCATCTCCGAGCTCGCCCCCGCACATCTACGAGGCGGACTGGTCGGCCTCAACCAGCTGATGATCGTTTCCGGTATCATGCTCGCCTTCCTGTCGAACTATGCTCTGACCGGTATCAATCAGGACTGGCGCTGGATGATCGGTCTGGCGGTCGTCCCCTCCGTCCTCCTGGGTATCGGAGTCCTCAGCCTGGCGGAGTCGCCGCGCTGGCTCGCCGTCAACGGCCGTAGTGACGAGGCCCGGCGGGTGCTGGAGAAGTACCGCACGCCGGAGGAGGTTAAGACAGAGCTGGACGATATTCGATCCACAGACGAGCCCACCCAGTCCGATGGGTGGACGGCACTGCTCGACCCCCGGCTGCGTCGCGTTCTCATCGCAGGAGTCGGGCTGCAGATCCTGGGCCAGCTCACCGGCGTCAACGCCGTGGTCTACTACGCCCCGTCGATCTTTGAGAGTGCTGGGCTCGGTTCCTCGTCAGCACTTCTCGCCACGGTCGGAATTGGGGTCATCAACATCATCTTCACCGTTATCGGCATGGGACTGGTCGACAAGGTCGGCCGCACCAAGCTGCTCGCGGCGGGTGCCGCAGGACAAGCGATCTGCCTGGCCGTCTTCGCCTTCCTGCTCATGGGTGGGACCACGTCCGGCACAACCTCCTTCATTGGCGTCGCCTGCATCTTCCTCTACATCGCTGCCGTCGCCGTCGGGTTGGATATCGTTGTCTTCATCATTCCGTCCGAGCTGTATCCGCTGCGGATCCGCGCCACGGCGATGAGTTTGACCACCGGAGTGAACTGGACACTGAGCTTCATCGTCTCGCTGACCTTCCTCAGCCTCTTCGACGCGTTCGGCGGAGCGGGCACGTTCGGGATCTATGCCGTGGCGACCGCGCTGCTGGCCGTCTTCGCCCTCAAGGTCATCCCTGAGACACGCGGTAAGACACTGGAGGACATCGAGCGCGAGTATGTAAGGAGCGAAGCATGAGGGAAGCAACTGGGATCGCTTGTATCCGCACTATGAGAGCCGGAGCGCCTCAACTGTTCCTCAGTCACGGCGTCACCGACAACGCGGCATCACTCGCAGCCGCGCACCGGCACTGGCGGAGCGACTACGATGTCACATCGATTGATGCACGTGGACACGGCGTCTCCTCCCACTTCAGCCCCGCAGAGCTGAGTGATCCGATCGAGGTCATGGTCGAGGATCTCATCACCATCCTTGAGGGCCGCCAGCACGATACTGCACTGATTCTCATCGGCCACTCGATGGGTGGTGCGGTTTCCGCTGCCGCCGCCGCTCGCCGTCCGGATCTCGTCGACGCACTCGTGCTGGAGGATCCTGCCTGGCTCTCCGAGAGTCAGAGGACCGCTTACAGCAACGATGCGCCAGCACTGGCCACTCGCATGGCATGGATCTCAGATCACCCTGGCGAGGCGCTGACCGAGAACCGGAAGAACTACCCGGCGTGGGACGTTGAGGAGTCCTGCGCATGGTTGCAAGGCAAGATCCAAGTGGATCGAGACTTCGTGAGCACCGGCATCGTCTCCCCCAGCACCTCCTGGGCGGAGACGGCATCGGCCCTGGCCACGCCTACACTTCTCGTCACGTCCGACGGCGACGACGTCCTCATCGGGCCTTCCGGGCTGGAGAAGGTTGAGGCGCTCGGCAACACCAAGATTCGTACGGCCGTGGTTCCTGGCGCGTCGCACTGCGTACGCCGCGACCAGTCCGAGGGCTTCTATGCGGTCTGTGACTCGTTCCTGAAGGAGGTGGCGTCGTGACTCTCGACCCTACCCGACTTATTGATCCTGAAGTGTCTACAGCGGCCGCGGACGTTCCGCCGCAGACCACCTGGGATCCACTGGCGATGCGTGCAGCCGGGGCAGCGATCCTCGATCACGAGACCCCGGTCCCTGATGGGCTTACCCGCACGATTGTCACTGTACCGAGCGACGGCGAGGAGCTCGAACTGAGGGTTCACGCCCCACAGCACGGCGCAAACGCCGTCATCCTGTCTATTCATGGTGGTGGTTTCGTCGCCGGCCAGGCCAAGTATGACGACGCATGGAACGCGACTCTGGCTTTGCGTACCGGCGCAACAGTCGTGAGCCCGAACTATCGACTCGCTCCGGAGTCTTCTTTTCCAACTCCTCTCGAGGACTGCGTTGCAGCCTGGACATGGGTCATCACGCAGTATCCTGAAGCGACGTGGATCGCTTACGGCGACTCAGCCGGAGGAAACCTGACCGCGGGACTAACTCTTCGTTGCCGAGACACGGACGCCTCTATGCCGGACCATGTGTTCCTCATTGAGCCGGTTCTCGACGACCGTCTCAATACGGCTTCGATGCGGAACGCCACCAGCACGGCCGTATGGGACCTGCCGAACGCAACGGCTTCATGGTCAGCATATCTTGGCGATCATGAGCCGACGTCTCATGCGGCTCCCGCCAGGGAGGCCGATCTCTCAGGGTTTCCGCCGACGTTCCTTCTCGCGAACCAGTGCGATCCCCTCATGGATGAGGATCTCGCTTTTGCCAGGGCTTTGACTGAGGCGAATGTCCCAACCGAGGCAGTTCTGCTTCCCGGGACCTGCCATGGAATCCTTGGTCTCAACGGACCAGGGGTTGCCGAGCGGGCACGGGAGCTGGTTCTCGGACGACTGGCTGATCTCATTGACGCCAGGACATGAGTGACATCATCTAAGCGCTCCACGGAGGTCCCATCGTCTCCTGCCAGGCGGCACAGGCCTTCCAGCGCGGAGCCCTGGCTGTCACTGCCGGTACGTCAATCACGCTCCCGAGGTCAATCACCGGATGGTTCTGCAACGGGACCGCGGGCCCCACCGGAACGGTGGGAACAGGTGATAGTCGAGGGCGTTGATACACCCTCACCTCGGCGACCCGGTGGGCCCGCCAACACTGTTGGCGGGCCCACCTTCCACCATCTGTCCACGCCAGTTCAATCTGGCTCCTTGTTGTGCCTCGGGTTTGGTGGGGGCAGTGAACGCACGGAAGGATCGCTGTTGTGCGTGGTACCTGGGAGGTAGCCCGAGGGGCTGCGTGGGCGGGCTGGCCGGATGGCCGTTCAGGCTCGTCGGGATCCTGAGCGGGCCAAGGGGGGGGGCGGTCAGAAGGATCGGCGAGGAGCTGGGCGTGCACCCCGGGGGGCGCTGCGCGCCTGGGCCTGGAGGGCCGGGATCGACGCAGGCTCCAGGGGCGGGGACCACCAGCGCGCGCGCCGAGCGGATCAGACAGCTGGAGGCTGAGAACCGTGGGCTGCGGCGGGCCAACGCCATCTTGAGCAGCGCGTCGGCTTCTTTCGCGGCGCAGCCAGGCCGCCCATCGCGCTGATGTGCAAGCACATCGACTCCCACAGGTCAGTTCGGGGTCGAGCCGATCTGCCAGGCGCCCACCAGCGCCGGCGTCAAGATCGCCCCGAGCACCTACTACGCGGCCAGGTCCCGCCCACCCATCAGCAAGGGAGCAGACGCGACCAGACCCTCAAGGCCGGGGATCACAAGGGTCCACGCCGAGAGCTACGCGGCCCTGGGCGCGCGCAAGACGCACGCTGTGGCGGGCCGGCCCCCCCGGGGTCGCCGCGCGCCACGGGGCGGGTCTCAGGGGCGACGCCGACGATGGCGATAGGCCAGGGGTGTCGCCGCGCGCCACGGGGCCGGTCACGTGGCCCGCTGCACCATCGAGCCGCCGTGCGCGCCATGGGCCTGCACTCCACCCGCCGCGCCAAGGTCGCCCACCACGACCCGCTCCGCGCCCAAGGAGCAGTGCCCCGCGGACCTGGTGGACCGCCGCTTCAGCGCGTCCAGACCCAACGAGCTGTGAGTGGCCGACACCACCTGTGCGCGCACCATGGACGGGTGGGTGGTGCGCCTGCCCTCGTCACCGACGTCTGCCCGCGCCGGATCATCGGCTGGCAGACCACCCGCCAGCCCGCAAGACCGACCTGGCCCTTAACGCCCAGAGGACAACCATCTAGCAGCGCCAGCGCGAGAGGGGCCGGCCGGACGGGCCTGGTCCACCACTTGCGGCCGCGCGGCGCAGCACCGCGCCCACCGGCTACGGCCAGGCCCTGAGCCAGGCCGACGCCGTGGCCCCGGTCGGCCCCAAAAGGGGCGACTCCTTACGCAGGCGCCCTGGCCCATGCCCTGAACCCACTGTCGCAAGGGCCGAGCCCATCCGCAACCGCGCCCCCCACCAACCAACCCCAACCGGCAACCGCCAGCGCCAGACAAACCAGCCCCCACCAAACCCGGAGCTTGACAACGCGGTGGCGTAGCGCTGTCCCCAGAAGGCGTCCCAGGGTTCAACAACTCCCTCGTAGTCGGCGGTGGTGAGCCTGGAGTAGAGGCCGTCGACCGCCTCAGGGCTCTCCTGGCGGAAGGCCAGGGCGATGCGGCCATCTCACGGGTGACGATCCCGATGAATCCCAGTGTCAGTGCCAGGGGCAGAACGCTACATGGGCGGGGCAGAGCTCATCTTGGATGGAACGGCCTGACGCGGGCAACTGCATCCCACCTTGGGATTCAGTCGGATAGACTCATGTCATGAGCACTCAGATTGCTGTCCGACTGCCTGAGGACCTCGTCGCATTCCTCGATGAGGTTGTCGCCCAGGGTGAGGCGCCGAGTCGAGCCGCCGCCGTCGCCCGGGCGCTCGAGCGCGAGCGCCGGGAGCGAGCCGCGGCCGAGGACGCGCGCATCCTCGCGGAGCTCGGCCCACAGGATGACCTGGACGACCTCGTCGAGTGGAACGCCAGAGCCACCCGTTTCGAGGACTGACCCCATGCGGGAGATCGTGCTGGCGCACCTTGATAAGACACGCCCGGTGCTGGTTCTCACCCGTGATCGCGCGCGCGACGCCATGACGAAGGTGTCCGTCGCCCCCATCACCAGCACCGTCAAGGGCCTCAGCAGCGAGCTGCCCCTCGGCGCGCGCAACGGGCTCGACCACGAGTGCGTCGCCTCAATGGACAACATCACGACGCTGCCGTCACGGTGCCTCGGGCGCACCATCGGTTTCCTCACCGTCGATCAGGAACCGGCGCTTGCCCGGGCCCTCATCCTCGCTTTCGATCTCGATATTCCCCTCACGGGCCGCACCTAACCTCAGGCCACGCCTGACCTGCGCGGGCAACCCGACGGACGTACCCACACCCGCACCCACACCCGTGCGAGGCTTGACCCCATGAGCAGCCGGTCCGACGCCGTCGTCCGCAAGCCCGACTCCTTCGCCGGGGCCACCCGCCTGGAGGCGCAGGGTCTGGAGTGGCTGGCCGAGGCCATGCCCGACGGCGGCGCGCACGTCGTGCCGGTGAGAGTCGGCGAGGGCTGGATCGAGGAGCCCCGTCTGAGCGCCGGGCGGGTGACACCCGGCGCGGCTCGGGCCTTCGGGCGGGCGCTGGCGGTCACGCACGCCGCCGGGGCGCCTGCCTTCGGGGCGGCCCCTCCCGGTTGGGACGGGCGCACCCGCATGGGGCGCTCCGACATTCGCCTGCGCCCGCACGCCCCCGAGGCACCGCGGGACGAGCCCCGCCCCTGGGGCGTGTTCTACGCCGAGGACCGCATCGCGCCCTACATCGGCCCGGGTCGGGACGACGGTTCACTCACCCGCAGCGAGGCCGGGCTCATCGAGCGGGTCTGTGCTCGTCTGGCCGACGGCGACTTCGATGCCCCGCAGCCCGCGCTCACCCGCCGCCGGGCCGAGCAGCGTGGGCAGCACATCGCCGTCGCCCGCACCCACGGGGACCTGTGGACCGGCAACGTCCTGTGGGTGCCGGCCGCCGAGGTGGCCTCCTGGGCGCCCGCCTCAGCGGGTCGTGGCCCGCAGGGCGAGCACGGCGCCGATGAACAGCCGGGTGCCCCCACAGGGCCGTGGACCGACGTCGACGTCGTCGGCGTGCTCATCGACCCGATGGCGCACGGCGCCCACGCCGAGACGGACCTGGCGGCGCTGGGGGTCTTCGGCCAGCGGCACCTGGAGCAGGTCTACGCCGGTTACGACGAGGTCTCCGCCCTGGCCGACGGCTGGCAGGAGAGGGTGGGGTTGCACCAGCTGCACATGCTCATGATCCACGTCTTCCTCTTCGGAGGCGGCTACGGCCCCCAAGCGGCCGCAATCGCACGCCGCTACGCCTGACGTCCAGTGCTGAGTGCCGGCGCCAGCGCTCAGCGCACGGCCCGCAGGTAGCGGTCCCGGACGGTGAGGTCGCGTCCCGTGGCGACCTCGCTGAAGCCGACGGCCAGCGCCGCCTCGCGCAGTGCCGGGTCGGGGGGGGGGACGGGTCTGGTTGATGTCGAACATGAGCTCCCGGCAACGTGCGTATTCGACCCGCACGATGTCGGTGTACTCCTGCTCGAACAGGTCTACATCGTCGCCGTCACGCAGACGGTCCCAGATGTCCTTATGCGGCATACGAGTGTTCCGCCGTCACTTGCCACGTCGGGCGAGGTCGTCCTGGACGCGCTGCGGCTCCTGGGCCAGCGGCACGTTGTTGGTGTCGAGCACGCCGTCGAGGCCGCCGACCTCGTCCGCGCGCGTCGCGGCGAACAGGGCCTCGAAGTCGGTGACGGGGGCTCCGGCCCTGCTGAAGATCTCCACGGTGCGGCGGGCGCCGGAGGGGTTGAGCGCTCCCTCCAGGAGCACCTGGGCGATGTGGCGCCGGTCGACTCCGGGCTGCCCGGTGACCAGGTCGCCCTGCCGCAGGTCGATCTGGTGGTCGGCGGGACCCTGGTAGTCGAACCAGCCGGGGCGCACGATTGTGTAGGGGTGGCCGGAGGCGCGCACGAGCCGCTCGGCGCGGCGCTTCCACTCCACGAACTCGTAGTTGCTGGCGCTGGCGCCGGCGGAGTGGCTTGTGTTCATCGCCGTCATGAGGCTGATGTGGGTGTCGCAGTCCCCGAGCGCCTCCAGCAGCGCCGGGATGACGGCGTAGAAGTTGTTCTCGCCGTCACTGTCGCCGCCGTGGGTGAGGATGACGGCGTCCACGTCCGCGACGAGCGGACGCAGCGCGTCGGCCTCGGCGGGCGCCGCCTCGACGATCTCGACGCCGTCAGGCAGGGATCGGCGCGCCCGCTGGGCGTTGCGGGTCTGGGCCTTGACGGTGTGGCCGCGTTGGAGGGCCTCGTCGACGACGACGCGTCCGACTTTTCCGGTTGATCCGATCACCAGGACAGTGGTCATGTGGCAGCTCCGTTCAGAAGGGTTCGGCTGGGTAGCGACGGCGGTACTGATCGATCACGCGGGTCAGCCGTCGTCCGCTGCGCAAGAAGTCTGCCCGGTGGCCGCGGAGTCAGCCAGGGCCCGCCGGTACCCCGATGCCAGGGCCGGTCGACGCGTCACCGTCTGAATGCGCTGGGGCAGTGGCCGGTACCCCGATGCCAGGGCCGGTCTGCTTCGGCGTGGCGACTCGGGCGAGGACGTGGAACTGACGTGCACTCCTGGTCGCCTGCTGGCACAGGACTGCGATCCCCCTGTCGGGCTGGGTACCAGGGCACTGCGCCAGGACGGGCGAGCACCCACCGGCGCCGTCGCCCACTCCTCACACCGCACTCGCTCGCACCTTCCCACATCCCGGCTTGTCACACCATATCCTCTTACGAATCCCACTAGTCTAACTTTTCTTACTCGCGTAACCTGTGGTCATGAGCACACCATCAGGACCACGGCCCGGTAAGTTCGCCGCCACCATCACACTCGGCCCCAAGGGCCAGATCGTCATCCCCAAGGCAGCCAGGGAACTGTGCGGGATCAAGCCCGGGGACAGCGTCCTCCTCCTGGCGGACGCCGAGCAGGGCATCGGCATCGTCCGTCAGGAGCTCTTCACGGAGTTCATCGCCACCGTTCTGAGCGGCGCCGCGCAGCCTCCGACAGCACCCACCAGTGCCCAGCCGTCAACCGCCTCGCACACCCCCGAGGATCAGCCATGAGCGCCGTCGTCTGCAAGGACGTCACCCAGCACTTCGGCGACCTGACCGCCCTGGACTCGGTCAGCCTGGAGGTCCGCACCGGAGAGATCCTTGGGATCATCGGACCCAACGGCGCCGGGAAGACCACCCTTCTCAGCCGGATCGAGGGACTGGCCAAGCCGACGTCGGGCAGCATTGAGGTCCTGGGCCTGAACCCAATCGCGGATGCCCACGCCCTGTCCCTGCGCACCGGTGTGCAGCTGCAGCAGGCCGCCCTGCCACCGCGGCTCAAGGTCGGGGAGGCGCTGGAGCTCTTCTCATCCTTCTACCCCCGCACCCAGCCGTGGCGTCCTCTACTGCAACGCCTGGGCATCGCCACCAAGGCGGCCTCAGTGGGCCTCGATGGGGGCGGCCGGGGCCTCGATACTGCAACGCCTGGGCATCGCCACCAAGGCGGCCTCCTACGTGGACAGGCTGTCCGGTGGGGAGCGCCAGCGGGTCTTCATCGCTCTGGCCCTGCTTCACGAGCCCGAGCTGGTGTTCCTCTACGAGCTGACCACGGCCCTGGACCCGCAGGCTCGCCTGGCCATGTGGGACGTCGTGCGCGACATCCGCGACGACAGCACCACGGTGGTCCTGACCACCCACTACATGGAGGAGGCTGAGGCACTGTGCGACCGTGTGGGCATTATCGACCACGGCCGTCTCATCGCCCTGGACACCGTCCCCGCCCTCATCTCCGCCCACGGCGGCCCCACCACCCTTCAGCTCGAACTGGCCCAGGAGGCGCCGGAGTCCCTGTCCGAGCTCGAGGGCGTGACCGAGGTCGAGCGGGGACACAGCGCCACCGGCGCACCCACCGCGACCGCGCGCGGGACCGGGGCCTTTGCCCAGAGGGCCCTGGAGCACCTGAGCAGCTGCGGCGTGACCGAGCACGCCATGTCCACCACCGCCCCGTCCCTGGAGGACGTCTTTCTGAACCTCACCGGCCGTACGATGCGAGAGGACCACTGAGATGCGCGCCTACAAGACCCTGACGGTCATGCTCATACGCTCGTCCCTGCGCGATCCGATCGGCCTGTTCTTCTCCATTGTCTTCGCACCCCTGCTGGTGGCGATCCTGGGTGCGGTCTTCGGCAACGACCCGATGCCGCAGTTCGGCAACCGGGGCTTCGTCGATGCGATCCTGCCGGCCTGCGTCGCCATGGTCATGGGCATGACCGGCTTCATACTGCTGCCGGTCAATCAGCTGCAGGCTCGTGAGTCCGGGGCCCTGGGCCGCCTGCGCGCCACGCCCCTGAGCCCGCAGACTCTTGTGGCCGCGGACCTGACCGTCAACGCGGTCATCTCTCTGGTCGGCGTCATCCTGGCCCTGCTGGTCGGCTCGCTCGGATTCGGCGCCACGCCGAGCGGCAGCGCGGTAGGCGTGCTGGGCGCTGTTGTCCTGGGACTGACCGCGTTCCTGACCCTGGGCTACGCGCTGGCCGCGATCTACCCCGGTCCCAAGGCGGCCAACGGAATCGGCAACGGCCTGTTCCTTACGTCGATCCTGACCTCCGGGGCCTTCATCCCCACGGCCGACGTTCCCGCGAGCCTGGAGCGGATCCAGAAGGCCTCGCCCTCCTATTACCTCTCTGAGCTGCTGCGCGGACAGTGGACCGGGCAGCCCTGGTCCCAGTACACGACGGCGGTCGCGGTGCTGATGGTCATGACCGTGGTCTGCGCTGCCCTGGGGGCACGCTTGTTCAAGTGGGGCGTGTAGCAGCGTGGAACGGCGGATGCCGACCGTTGACAGCAGCTCTACTCGTTGTCCAATTCGCAGGTAAGAATCCTGGCGAGCTATCGCAAATCTGTGTCCAGGACGTCGGCAAGCGTCGCTGCCTCCACGCGGAAATACTCGTGGACGACTATGTTGCGCATTCCCACGATCGCCGCCCAGTCGATCTCCGGATGACGTCCTGCGAGGTCAGCGGGCAGATGGTTGACCGCCTCTCCAATGACACCGATATTGCGCAGCACAGCATCCTGCGCCATGCCGGCGAGCGCGGCGTCGGTCGATAGCATCGACTCCTGGTAAGCCAGGCACCGGTCGATCGCGTCGAGAATGTCGCGCAGCCTGTCCGAGACTGACCTGCTCACAGCGCCACCGCCTCCGCCAGTGCTTCACGCGAGACCGCATCGCGGAGCACTACCGGGGCGAGGACATCGACCGGGCGCCCGAGCACGCGGCGCATTCCCTCGGTAAGACCAGCAATCCGCATAAGTGTGCGCCGATGAGGGTCCTCAAGGTCAACGAGGATGTCGATGTCCGACTGTGGACCGGCGTCGCCCCGCGCTACCGAGCCGAACAGCCGCGGGTTGGAGGCTCCGTAGCGGACGAGTAGTGCGTCTAGCTCATCGCGGTGGGCCGCCAGCATCTCACGCGCCTGAAGGCTCTCGGTCGTTGGAGTCATGGCCTTAGTGTCCCAAAGGAGCGACTGCTTGCCCATCACGAGTCATCAACTCTGTGTCGCAGTCCCACCGCGACTGACACCCATGCCTACCGCCGCCGCGCCGGACACTACTCGTCGGCGCCCCACATCGGCAGGGCACCGATATCGGGATCACTTCCAGGAGGCGAGCAGTAGGCTCCAATCGTGGGATACACGATAGGTGAGATGCGGCGCCTTCCCCAGGGAGCCGTTGAGCTCCACGATGCGCGTCGCGGCACCCGCCGCACTGTCACTCTGGAGTCCTTCGCCATCTCCTGCTCCGCACTTGTTTCAGACGGGGTTGACCGGCCAGTCAACAGCGTGACCTGGCTGGAAGCCATTCGACTGTGCAACCGATTGTCCGCCGCCCGTGGTCTGCGACCCGCATACGCCATCAACGATCAACAGGTGCACTGGAATGTGCGGGCGAACGGGTTCAGGCTACCGACCGAGGCCGAGTGGGAGTACGCATGCCGCGCAGGAACGATCGGCGTTCATTACGGAGACCTGCGGAAGATCGCGTGAACCTCGCTCGATAACGTCGACGAGCCGCAACCCGTGAGGCAGAAGCAACCCAACGCCTCCGGCATGTACGACATGCTCGGCAATGTGTGGGAGTGGTGCTGGGACTATCTTGACCCCGGCCGCTATGGCGACTACAGGGTTTTCCGCGGCGAAAGCTGGGCGGACCCTCCGTGGAGCGTCAGGGCTTCAGCGCGCCGGGGCAGTGCACCCGACGCCGTCGCCGACGGTACGGGGCTGAGGCTCGCGCAAGGCCCTGTCGGCACGAGTGGTGCGGATGAAGCGCAGGGATGGTCAGCGGACCAGGATCGTGCCAGGGCCTCCATCAGCGGTCCGTTACCCGCGGGTTGGACGCCGCTGCGCGCGCTGGCGGCCAGATGATTGACAGGACCAACGGCGGGAAGTGGATCTGACTATGTTCCGGCTGCCGGACATGAGCACTCTCAAGGTCAACGAGGATGTCGATGGCCGACTGTTGACCGGCATCGCCCCGCGCGACCGAGCCGAACAGCCGCGGGGTCGGAGGCGCCGAAGGGACGGTTCAAGCCCGTGAGGCTCGCTCGGTGACGGCCCGTAGGTAGCGGTCGCGACCGGCGAGGTCCTGGCCGGTGACCGCCTCGGTGAAGCCGGCACCGAGGGCGGCCGCCCGCAGCGCGGCCCCCTGCCCGGGGTCGTGTTCCATGACCAGCACGGCGCCGGGGCGCAGCAGGGCAGCGGCCCGCTCGACGACGGCGAGCGGCAGGCGCAAGCCGTCCGCTCCCCCGCCGTACAGGGCCAGGTCCGGGTCGTGCCCGGCCGTCTCGACGTCCTCCACCTCCCCGGCGGGCACGTACGGCGGGTTGGAGACGACCACATCAACTCGCCCGTCCAATTCGGCGAGCACGGCCGGGTCGGTGACGTCGCCGCGGATGATCTCCACCCGTCCCGGCGCCAGGTGCTCGCAGTTCTCCCGTGCCAGGGCGACCGCGGTGGTATCCGCCTCTACGGCCCACACGCGAGCGCCCGGCACCTCCAGGGCGACCGCGGCGGCGATGGCGCCCGAGCCGACGCACAGGTCCACGACCACGGGGGCACGCTCCTCCTCCGACGCCACCGCCCGGGCGGCCTCGATGGCGGCCCCGGCGACCACCTCGGTCTCGGGGCGGACGATGAACACTCCGGGCCTGCAGGCCAGCTCCAGTCCCCGGAACCACATCACGCCCAGGATGTGCTGCAGCGGCTCGCGGGCGGCACGACGCTCCACCAATTCCGCGTATGCGGCGGCAAAGCCCTCCGCGGCGCCGTCGGCGAGCAGGATCGGGCCGCCCAGCAGGTGCTCGGCCAGTAGCCGGGCGTCGACATCCGGCGAGGCGATCCCGGCGCGGGAAAGTCTTTTTGCCGCCTCACGCACCGTCCGCCGCAGCGCGTAGCGGTCCAACTCGGTCACAGTGGCTCACTGCTCGCCGGCGGCGGCCAGGCGCTCGGCCTCATCCATGGCGATCGCCGAGTCGATGACCGGGCCCAGGTCGCCGTCGAGCACGGCGTCGAGGTTGTAGGCCTTGTAGCCGGTGCGGTGGTCGGCGATGCGGTTCTCGGGGAAGTTGTAGGTGCGGATGCGCTCGGAGCGGTCGACCGTGCGCACCTGGGAGCGGCGCGTGGCCGCGGCCTCGGCCGCCTGGGCGGCAGCGCGTTCGGCAAGCAGCCGCGCCCGCAGCACGCGCATGGCCGCCTCCTTGTTCTGCAGCTGGGACTTCTCGTTCTGCATGGACACGACGATCCCGGTGGGCAGGTGGGTGATGCGCACGGCGGAGTCGGTGGTGTTCACGCTCTGACCGCCGGGCCCGGAGGAGCGGAACACGTCGATGCGCAGGTCGGCGGGGTCGATCTCCAGCTCGCCGGGGTCGTCGACCTCCGGCATCACCAGCACGCCGGCGGCGGAGGTGTGGATGCGGCCCTGGCTCTCGGTGACGGGGACGCGCTGGACGCGGTGGACACCGCCCTCGTACTTCAGGTGCGCCCACACGCCGTCCTGGGGCTCGACGGCGGTGCGCGTCTTGACGGCCAGGCGCACGTCCTTGTACCCGCCCAGGTCGGAGTCGGTGGCGCCCAGGACCTCGACCGCCCAACCCATGCGCTCGGCGTAGCGGGTGTACATGCGGGCCAGGTCGGCGGCGAACAGGGCGGACTCCTCGCCGCCCTCCCCGGCTTTGACCTCGATGATGACGTCGCGGGCGTCGTCGAGGTCGCGGGGGACGAGGACGTCGCGCAGGTGGTCGGCGGCCTCCGTCTCCGCGGCCTCGATGCCGGGCAGCTCGGCGGCGAAGTCGGGGTCCTCGGCGGCGAGTTCGGTGGCGTCGTCGAGGTCGGCGGCGGCCTGCTGCCAGGTGCGGTAGGCGGCAACGACGCGCCCGAGCTCGGCGTAGCGGCGGCTGAGCCGGCGCATGGTCCCGGGGTCGGAGGCGACGGCGGGGTTGGCCATCTCGGTCTCGATGCGGGCGTGCTCCTCGGTCATCGAGACAGCGGCGGAGAAGTCGTCGCTCATCGTTCTCCTGAAGGTTCGTCGTCACGTCGTGGGTCGAGACCCACCCAGTCTCGTCGGCGATAACACCAGTTCTCGCGGGGGATAACACCAGTTCTCGCGGGGGATAACACCAGTTCTCGCGGGAGGGGTGGGGACGCGACGACGCCGACGGCGGCTCCTCTCAGGGTGCCTTCCGTCGGCGTCGTGCGGGCTGCCTACTTCGCGCGCTTGCCGTAGCGGGCCTCGAAGCGGGCCACGCGGCCACCGGTGTCGAGAATCTTCTGCTTGCCCGTGTAGAACGGGTGGCAGGCGGAGCAGACGTCGACGCGGATCTCACCGGAGGTGACGGTGGAGCGGGTCTCGAAGGTGTTGCCGCAGGTGCACGTGACCGTGGTGGGCACGTAGTCGGGGTGAATCCCCTGCTTCATGGGTGTCTCCTAGCATTCAGAGGGCCCCGGGTCCCACGCCGGCGGGCGAGGGTGAACCGGAAACCAATCGGAGATTATGCCTGCGCGCCCGCCACTGCCACAACGGGCAGCGGCGGGCGCGAGCGTGAGACGCGACTCAGCTACCTGGCCGGGTTCTCCGAAGGAGAGAGGCTCATGCCAACTTGGCGTCGTCGTCGGCGTCGGCCAGGGAGGTGCCTTGCGGCGTCGTCTTGGAGATGACCATGAGGAACTCGGCGTTGGAGCTCGTTTCCTTGAGCTTGCCGATGACGAGCTCGAGGGCCGACTGCTGCTCGAGCCCGGCGAACAGGCGGCGCAGGCGCCACATGATCTTGAGCTGGGCGGGGTCGATGAGCAGCTCCTCGCGGCGGGTGGAGGAGGCGGCGACGTCGACGGCCGGGAAGATGCGCTTCTCGGCGAGCTGGCGCGACAGGCGCAGCTCCATGTTGCCGGTGCCCTTGAACTCCTCGAAGATGACCTCGTCCATCTTCGAGCCGGTCTCCACCAGGGCGGTGGCGAGGATGGTGAGCGACCCGCCGTTCTCGATGTTGCGGGCGGCACCGAAGAAGCGCTTGGGCGGGTAGAGGGCGCTGGCGTCCACACCACCGGAGAGGATGCGTCCCGACGCCGGCGCGGCCACGTTGTAGGCGCGGCCCAGGCGGGTGATGGAGTCGAGCAGGATGACGACGTCCTGGCCGAGCTCGACCAGGCGCTTGGCACGCTCGATGGCGAGCTCGGCGACGGTCGTGTGGTCGGAGGCCGGGCGGTCGAAAGTCGAGGCGATGACCTCGCCCTTGACGGTGCGCTGCATGTCCGTGACCTCCTCGGGGCGCTCGTCGACGAGCACGACCATGAGGTGGGCCTCGGGGTTGTTGACGCTGATGGCGTTGGCGATCTGCTGCAGCACGATCGTCTTGCCCGCCTTGGGCGGGGAGACGATGAGGCCGCGCTGGCCCTTGCCGATGGGGGCGACGAGGTCGATGACCCGGGGGGTCAGCGCCTTGGGGGTGGTCTCCAGGCGCAGCTGCTCCTGCGGGTAGAGCGGAACGAGCTTGGCGAACTCCGGTCGGCGCTTGGCTCGCTCGGGGTCCATGCCGTTGACGGCCTCGACGCTCACCAGCGGGTTGTACTTCTGACGGTTGGCGCGGTTCTGCCGGCGGCCGTTGCGTCCGCCCTGGCCGGAGCCGCCGGACTGGGAGGTCTCGCCGCCCTCACGGACCCAGCCGGTGACCGCGTCGCCCGCGCGCAGCCCGTTGTCCTTCATCTGCTGGCCGGAGACGTAGACGTCCTTGGCGCCGGGCAGGTAGCCGGAGGTGCGCAGGTAGGCGTGCTGGGCGTCGGCGACGTCGAGGATGCCGGCGACGGGGATGAGGACCTCCTCCTCGCGCGGGGCGCGCTGCTGGCCCTGCTGGCCGGCGGACTGACCCTCGCCCTGGAAGTCGCGGTCGCGTCCGCGGCGCTTGCGGCCACGACGGCGTCCGCTGCGGCCCTCATCGTCCCAGGAGTCGGAGTCGTCACGGCGCTGCTTGCGCTCGGCGGGCTCGACGGCCGGAGTGCCGGTGACGTCGGCGAGGTCGCGCATGAGCGCGGCCTTGGCGTCGATGTGGTCCTCGCTCAGCGCGGGGCGGTCGGCGCGCTCGTCGGGGGCGCCGGCGAGCGCCTGGACGCGACGACGGCGGGACAGGCGGTCCTGCGGGGCGCCGCGGTCCTCACGGGGGTCGCGCTCGTCGCGTCGCTGGTGTCGGCGCTCGCCCTGCTGGGCGGCGTCGCCGCCACGGCTGGAATCAGCAGTGCGACGGGCGCGCGCGCCCTGGGGGAAGTCGAGGTCAAGCTCGGCAGTGTGGGCGGGGGCACCAGCCGCGGCGGTGACGCGACGGCGGCGCGGGCGGGCCTCGCCGTCGGAGGCGGGCTGCTCGCTGCGCTCAGGGCGCTCAGCACGCTCAGGGCGCTCAGCACGCTCAGGGTGCTCAGCACGCTCTGCGCGCTCAGGGCGCTCGGCCGCCGGGGCGGATGCGCCGGCGTCGCGGATGGCGGTGATGAGCTCGCTCTTGCGCAGGCGGGAGGTGCCCTTAAGCCCCATGGAGGCGGCGAGCTTCTGCAGCTCGGCCAGACGCATCGTTGAGAGGGAGGCGTGGGAGGTCTCGGTCACGAGTGTCCTTCTATGTGCTGCCGGGAAGCGTCAGCGGACGCCGACGCAGTCCGGGATGCCGTCCGGTGACGGCATCGACGTGATGGGAAGGGACTCCCCGGAGGCATTCACGGGGGTCAGTCATGCAGCCCGTTCGGCTGCAGGCGGCGGTGCGGTGCGATCCGCAGGGCCGTTGGTGTCACTGTAGCAGCCAGTGGCACCCTGCTGGCACCCCAGGGCGGCGCCGACGGCGCGACAGCGCTGTCAGCGGCGGCGGCCCAGGAGGGAGTCCATGGGGGTGAAGTCGCTCATGGCGTCCACCGGCGCCTGGCGCGGGAAGCGGTCGATGTAGCCGGCCAGCTCCTCCCCCGCCCGGGCGATGCGCTCGGCCAGAGGCACGGTGCCGTCGCGGCCCGCACCACCCTCGCTCCAGGCGGCACCGAAGTCCTCACTGGCGGTGAAGACGGCGAGCGTCGTCGGCACGGCCTTGAGGTGGGCGAAGAGCGGGCGCATGGCGCTCTCGGTGACGAGCGAGTGGCGGGCGGTGCCCGCAGTGGCACCCATGAGGACGGGCGCTCCACGTAGGGTCCCGTCGGGCAGGATGTCGAAGAAGGACTTGAACAGGCCGGAGTAGGAGGCCTGGAAGACGGGGCTGACGGCGATGACGCCGTCGGCCTCTCCGAGCGCGTCGACGGCCTCGCGCAGGGCCCCGCTCATGGGCCCGCCAACGCTGGCCAGGGCGATGTCGGCGGCAAGCGGCCTGAGGGCAATGGGGGTGACCGTGGCCAGACGCGAGGCGCCCTCGAGGGCGGTGCGCGTGGCGGCGGCCAGGCGCTCGGCGAGCATCTGCGAGGTCGAGGGGGTCGACACGCCCGCGTGGAGAGTCACGAGGTGGGCGAAGCGCCCCATCTGGGTGTGGTCGTAGGCGTCGGCGCCGTCGGCGTAGGCGGGGGCGCTGACAGGCCCCGCGCTCGCCTCGGTCCGCGTGGTCTCGGTCATGCGTGGGCCTTCCGTCCGGTGAGCGGGTCGTAGGTGGCGGCGAGAGCAAAGGGCTCCTCGGCGGGCTGGGGCTCGCCGGTGAGGATGGCGCGGTGGCGCGGGTGGAGGGGCGCGTCGGGGACGACGGCGGGGCGCGCGGGGCCCTCGAGCTCGGCGCGCAGGGCGGGGACGACCTCGCTGCCCAGCAGCGCGATCTGGTTCAGGACCTCCTCGTGGGGCACGCCTCCCATGTCGAGGACGAAGGCCTGGCGCTGGTAGGGACCGACGATCTCGGTGTACCGCAAGTACTTCTCGACCACCTGCTCCGGGGTGCCGACGGCGAGGGGGGTGTGGGTGGTCATCTCCTCCAGGGAGGCCCCCTGGTAGACGTAGGTGTTGTGGAAGTAGGGCGCGTAGCGCTCGAGGGCCTCCTTCTCGGTGGAGGCCATGAAGAGCTGGCCGCCGAGGCCGACATAGGCCTGCTCGGCGGCGCCGTGCCCGTAGTGCTCGAAGCGCCGGCGGTAGAGCTCGACCATCTGCCTCACGTGGTCGGCGGGCCAGAAGATGTTGTTGTGGAAGAAGCCGTCGCCGTAGTAGGCGGCCTGCTCGGCGATCTGGGGGCTGCGGATGGAGCCGTGCCAGACGAAGGGCGCGGTGCCGTCCAGGGGCCTGGGCATGGAGGTGAAGTCGGTGAGCGGGGTGCGGAACTCGCCCTCCCAGTCGACGTTGGTGCGCTCCCACAGGGTGCGCAGCAGGTCGTAGTTCTCGACGGCGAGCTCGATGCCCTTGCGGATGTCCTTGCCGAACCAGGGGTAGACGGGGCCGGTGTTGCCGCGGCCCATCATGAGGTCGAGGCGCCCGTCGGCCAGGTGCTGGACGTAGGCGTACTCCTCGGCGAGGCCGACGGGGTCGTTGGTGGTGATGAGGGTGGTGGCCGTCGACAGCAGCAGGGTGGTGGTGCGGGCGGCGATGTGGCCGAGCAGGGCGGCGGGGCTGGAGGGGACGAAGGGCGGGTTGTGGTGCTCTCCGGTGGCGAAGAAGTCGAGGCCCGCCCGCTCAGCAGCCACGGCCATCTCGACCGTGCGGTGGATGCGCTCGTGCTCGCTCGGCGCGCGGCCGGTGGCGGGGTCGGGGGTGATGTCGCCGACGGTGAAGATGCCGAAGTGCATCTTGTGCGGGGTGGTGCGCTGCGCGGTATTCATCAGTCGCCTCTCTTTGCGGTGAGGCGACTATAGGCCAGTTCGATTGAAATGTGAACTACTTTGGTGTGAGGCCAGTCCTATGCCCAGCCCCCGCACAAGCCCGCCTCTTAGACGAGCACAGCCCCCTCCAGGTCAATGCCCGGGCGCAGCACGGTCCACCCGTGGCGCTGGAGGGTGAAGCGCGTCTCCTGCGACAGGTCGGCGAGCACGAGCACCGTCGGCCCCGCCCCCGAGATCACCGCCGGGTAGCCCTGCTCGCGCAGGGAGTCCATGACCGCCATCGAGTCCGGCAGGACGGAGCGCCGGTACTCCTGGTGCAGGCGGTCCTGCGTGCCCGCCATGAGCAGGTCGGGACGGCCCGCCAGGGCGAGCATGAGCACCGCCGCCCGCGAGGTGTTGAACAGCGCGTCCGCGCGTGGCACCGAATCCGGCAGGACCTTGCGGGCCTCCTCCGTGGACAGCCGCGTCCTCGACGGCGGCACGAGCAGGCTCACCGGCAAGGTGGCATCCACCGGCATCGGGGCGACGCGGGCCCTGCCGTCCTCCTCCGTCCAGGCGACGGTGGCGCCGCCGTAGACCGCGGGCGCCACATTGTCCGGGTGCCCCTCGAAGCCGGTGGCGAGCTGGAGGATGAGGTCGTCGTCCAGCAGCTCGGGATCGTTGATCAGTCCTCGGGCCAACATGAGCCCGGCGACGGCGGCGCACGCGGAGGAGCCCATTCCACCACCGTGGGGGATGCGGTTAACGCAGTGCACCTCGAAGCCCGCCTGGGGGGCTCCGACGGCGTCCAGCCCGGCACGCAGGGCCCGGACCACAAGGTTGGAGTCATCCGTAGGAACGACGCCGACGCCCACACCTTCGACGGTCACCACCGTCGGGCCGGTGACCGGCCGGACGCTGACCTCGTCGTAGTAGCGGAAGGCCATCCCGAAGGAGTCGAAGCCGGGCCCCATGTTCGCGGTGGTGGCGGGCACCCGCACCGCGGCGGACTCGTGCGACAGGCGGACGCTCACTCCCCCTCCACACGCTGGATCGAGACGACGGCGAGGACGCGCTCCTGGGAGCGCAGGGCCTCAACAGCGGCGTTGAGGCGCTTGACGGCAGCCGGGTGGGTGACGATGGTGACAACCGCCTGGTCCCCGCCGACGTAGGCGCTCTGGCGCACCGAGTCGATGGAGACGGCATTGGCGGCGAAGGCGGTGGCCACCGCGGCCAGCGAGCCCGGCTGGTCGTCCACGCGCAGCTGGATCTGGTAACGGGTGATGGCGGCCTCGGGGCCGAGCACCGGCAGGTCGGCGTAGGAGGACTCGCGCGGCGCCTGGCCTCCGTTGACGCGGTGCGCGGCAGCGGCCACGACGTCGGACAGGACGGCGGAGGCGGTGGGGGCACCACCGGCCCCCTTGCCGTAGAACATGAGCCGGCCGGCGGACTCGGCCTCGACGAGGACGGCGTTGAAGGCGCCGTGGACGCTGGCCAGCGGGTGGTCGGCGGGCACGAGCGCCGGGTGGACGCGCACGCTCACGCCCTCGGCCGCGTCGTCCAGGGCCACGCGCTGGGCGATGGCCAGCAGCTTGAGCTCGCAGCCTGAGGCGTGTGCCTCGCGGATGTCCTCGGCGGTGATGGAGCGGATGCCCTCGACGAGGACGTCGTCGATGCCGACGCGGGTGTGGAAGGCGAGGGAGGCGATAATGGCGGCCTTGGCGGCGGCGTCGAGGCCGTCGACGTCGGCGGTGGGGTCGGCCTCGGCGTAGCCGAGCTCCTGGGCGGTGGCCAGGGCATCCTCGAAGCTCAGCCCCTTCGTGCTCATCTCATCGAGGATGTAGTTGGTGGTGCCGTTGACGATGCCGAGAACGCTGGTGACGCGGTCGCCCGCCATGGACTCGCGCAGCGCGTAGACGACGGGGATGGCGCCGGCAACGGCCGCCTCGTAGTAGAAGTCGACGTCGGCGGCGGCAGCGGCGGCGTAGAGCTCGGGTCCGTGGGCGGCGATGAGGGCCTTGTTGCCGGTGATGACCGAGGCGCCGGCCCTGAAGGCCGCGAGGATGAGGGTGCGGGCGGGCTCGATTCCGCCGATGAGCTCGATGACGATGTCGTTGCTGGTGGCGACGGCGGTGGCGTCGTCGGTCAGCAGCTCGCGCGGCACAGCCGGGTCGCGGGGGGCCGCGAGGTCGCGCACGGCGATGCCGGTGACCTCCAGGCGGGCGCCGCTGCGGGCGGCGAACTCCTCCGCCTGCTCGCCCAGCAGGCGCACGACCTGCGTACCAACAGTTCCGGAGCCGAGGACGCCGACCTTGAGGACGGGACGTGAGGACGGGGAGGCGGGGGCTGCGGGCGGAGCCTGCTGGGTCATGGGACCACCTTGTTCTCGTGCGGCGGGCGGGGCGGGGTCAGCATAGACGGGGCCGCACGGGTGCCGCGCGGGCGTCCCGGCGCCACGGCGGGCCCTGTGGGGACAGCGCTTGACCACTACTGAGAACCGCTCTTATCTTAGGTGCGCCTATCCTGCGTCACGGGTGTCTCGACGTCGTTCATGCCACCCCGACCGACAACCCACCTACCCGAGGTCCCTATGAGCACCACTCCCGAAGCCCCGACCACCATCCGCACCTCCGCCCGCTCCGGGCTGCGCGACTCCGTCCTGGGCACCCGCAACCTCATGACGGTGGCCGCCCTCGGCGTCGTCGGCTCCCTGCTGGTCGTGCCCCTGACGTACCTGTCCATCATCGTCGCCGTCAACCCTCGCGGCATCCTCATCATGAGCGCCCTCATGGGCGCCTGGATGGTGCCGTACCTGCTGCCCGGCGTCCTGGTCAACAAGCCCGGGGCCTTCGTCATCTCCGGACTCGTCATGGGCATCATCTCGGCCTTCCTCACCCCGCAGGGCCCCGCCGCCATCCTCGGCAACATCATCGGCTCCCTCCTCGTCGGGATCCCCGTCGCCCTCTTCCTCTACCGGCGCTGGACCTGGTGGGTCTACCTGCTCTCCGGCGTCGTCTTCGGCGGCTTCAACGCCTCGATGTACTCGGCGGGCTTCCACATCGCCCTGACCACCCAGGAGACCATCATCGGCATCATCCTGGCGATCCTGTCCTGCTGGGCCGCCGTGGGCGTGTGCCTGCTGCTGCGCCGGGCCCTGGAGCGCACAGGGCTGGCCGTCTCCCGATGAGCGCCGCCGCCGTCGCCACCCTCCAGGACGCCGCCGTCCAGTACGCCCGCACCACCAGCTGGGTCCCCCAGGGCGCCACCCTCACCCTGCACCCGGGCACGACGACTCTTCTTCTGGGCCCCTCCGGCTGCGGCAAGTCCACCCTCGCCCGGCTCCTGCCCGGGCTCGTGCCCCACTGCCTGCCCTCGGCCTACCGCGGCTCGGTGCGGGTGGGCGGGCAGGAGGTCGCCGACGCCGAGGTCTCCCACCTGGCCGGCACCGTCGCCATCGTCATGCAGGACCCCGACGCCCAGGTCGTGACCACTCGCGTCCTGGACGAGGTGTGCTACGCCCTGGAGAACCTGTGCGTACCCGCCGCGGAGATCGAGCCGCGGGCCCTGCGCGCCCTGGCCGACGTCGGCCTGTCCGGCTTGGAGGCGACGAGTCCCTGGGAGCTGTCCGGCGGGCAGCGCCAGCGACTCGTGCTCGCCTGCGCGCTGGCCCAGGCACCGGCCCTGCTCATCCTGGACGAGCCCACCGCCAACCTCGACCCGGCCGCCACCACCGCCTTCTACCGGCTCCTGCCCCGCATCCAGGCCCACGGAGCGGCCGTCCTCGTCGTCGAGCACGACCTCGACGACGTCATCGAGCACGTCACCCACGTCATCGCCCTGGGTCCCAACGGCGACACCCTCGCGTACGGCCCCACCCGCCAGGTCCTCGCCCAGCACGGGCGCGCGGTCGCCCGCACCGGGGTGCGCCTGCCGTCGGCCACCCGCCTGGGCCACCGGCTCGAGGACGCCGGGCTCACCGCGCCCGTCGGCCCGGCTGGGGAGGACGGTGTTGACGGCGCCACCGTCCCGCTCACGCTGGCCGACGGCGCCCGCCTGCTGGCCTCGGCCCACCTGCCCCAGCCCCCACCGCGCCCGGCCGTCTCCGCGAGCTCGGCCACACCCCCCGGCCAACCCACCCCCTCAGACACGACCGGCCAAACCGGCCCGCCCACCCCCACTCCCCCGGCCCTGGAGGTCCGCGACCTCGACGTCCCACGCGGACGGCGGCGACGCCGTCGGACAGTCCTGAGCGGTATCAACCTCACTCTCGAACCCGGCCGGATCCTCGCCGTCACCGGGGCCAACGGCTCGGGCAAGACCACCCTCATGCGCGCCCTGGCCGGACTCGAGCCCTGGACCCGCGGCAGCGTCACGGTCGCCGGCCGCGAGCGCCGCCCGGGCGTGAGCGCAGAGGAGGTCACCCTCGTCACCCAGAACCCCGAGCACCAGCTCCTCGAGCGCACCGTGGCCGACGAGCTCGCCCACGGCCTGCGCCTGGCGGGCGCCGACGAGCAGGAGGTGCAGCGCTCGGTCAGCGAGCGCCTGGAGCGCTTCGGCCTGACCGACCACGCCGAGATCAGCCCCTTCCTGCTCTCCGGCGGCCAACAGAGGCGCCTGTCAGTGGCCTCGGTCCTGGGCCGGCGTCGGGACCTCATCTGCCTCGACGAGCCCACCTTCGGGCAGGACCACCACAGCTGCGACGCCCTCATGGCACTGCTGCGCTCCATCGCCGACGAGGGTACCGCCGTCGTGCTCACTACTCATGACATGGGACTCGTCGCCGAGCACGCCGACAGCGTTCTCGTCCTGTCCGACGGCAAGGTCCTGGCCCAGGGCGACCCCGAGGAGATCCTGGGTGAGGCCGACCTGCTTGAGCGCGCCGGCCTCACGCCCCCGCCACTGGCGCGCATGCGAGCGCTCGCCCTCGCGACGGGCGCATCCCTGCCCCCACTGACCCGGTGGGAGGACCTGCCGTGAACCCACACCCCACCGGCTTCGACCCGCTGTCGCCCTTCGCCGCCCTGGTGCCCCTCATGGTGGTCACCGCCCTCACGGCCACACCCCAGCTGCCGGTTCTCGTCCTGGCGGTGGGCACGCTCCTGCTCATCGTGGCGGACCTGCGCCGCGGCAGCCTCGCCGCGCTCATCGTCCTCACGATCGCGCTGCTCATCGGATCGTCCTTGGCGGCCAGCGCCCCCATTGAGCGGGTGGGCGCCTCCGAGACCGTGCTCGCCCTGGGGACCTTCGAGTTGCAGCGCAACCAGCTGCTCGCCGGTGTGCGCCTGGGCGCCAAGCTCGGCTCGGTCATGTCCCTGTGCGTGCTCACGGGCCTGCTCTCGCGCCCCGAGGACCTGCTACGCGCCCTGACCACCCACCTGCGCGTGCCCTACCGCGTCGCCTATGCGGGTGTCGCCGCCATCAGCTTCCGCCAGCGCCTGGCCGCCGAGTACCGGGCCGTCAAGGAGGCGCACGCCCTGCGCGGCACCCGCGCGCCCCTGCCGGTGCTGCGGCCCCTCGTGCGGGCGGTCACCGCCGGGCCGGCCGTGACCGCGGGGGCCGTGCGCCACGCCGAGCGGGTGGCGGCCTCCATGGATGCGCGCGGCTTCGGCGCCTACCGCGTGCGTACCGAGCGCCACCCGCCGCGCTGGCGCCGGCGCGACACCGTCCTCGTCCTGGCCGGCTGGGCCCTGGCCACCTGGCTGGCTCTGACCTTCGCCGACGGCGGCCTCGTGCTTCACGACATCTAGGACATCTAGCAGCCACCCGAACCCTGAACCCGGGAGACACCATGACCACCACCCGCGTCGACGACGTCACGCGCGCGCCCTCAGCCGAACCCCGTCCGCAGACACCGGGCGGTGGTGAGCCCGGTGAGCCCACCGCGCCGCCCATCACCCTGAGACGGGTCCTGGCCCCCGTCAGCGGCAAGATCGCCCTGACGGCACTGGCCGGCGTCATCGCCGCCGGCTTCTCCCTCCTGCCCGCCATCGCGGTCACCGCGCTGGCCGAGGGGGCCGTCGCCGGCACGCTCACACCGCGTGCCGCCTGGTTGTGGCTGGGCGCCGTCGTCGTCGGCCTGACCCTGGGGCATCTCATCGGGATGTCCTCCACCAGCTGGGCGCACATCGTCGAGAGTGCCTTCCGCACCGAGCTGCGCCTGACAATCGCCCGGCACCTGTCACGCCTGCCCCTGGGCTGGCACACCAATGAGTCCTCGGGGCGCACCAAGGTGCTCATCACCGAGGACACCACCGCCATCCACTCGCTCATCGCCCACTTCGGCACTGACCTGGGTGCGGCCGTGGGCGGGATCGTCCTGGGCTTCGCCTACCTGTTCACCCGTTCGTGGCAGCTGGCCACCGTCCTGCTGGTGTGGGTGGTTCTGCTCCTGGTCTTCACGGCGGCGGCGATGGCCCTGGCCCAGGGGACCGTCAACGAGGACTACCTCGAGGGGATGAAGAGGGTCGGCTCCTCCACGGTGGAGATGGTGGATGGCATCGCCACCGTCAAGGCTTTCGGCTTGGCCGGGACCGTCTTCCGCCGCTTCGACGACGCCCTTGACCAGTACACGGACGCCGCCTACCGCTACATGAAGGGACCCGGCAGGCCGATTGCCCTGCTCGGGGCCCTCGTCTCCCCCGCCGGGATGCTCGTGCCGGTCCTGCTCGCCGGGACGTGGCTGGCCGGGCTCGGGGTGCTGCGTCCCGTGGACCTCCTGCCCTTCCTCCTGGTGGGTCTCGGCCTGCCCAGCGGACTGCTCAACCTCCTCATGCTGGCCAACCAGGTGACGCTCGGTGTCGAGGCCGCCGGCCGGCTCGGCGCCCTCCTGTCTGAGCCGGTCCTGGCTGAGCCCGAGCAGCCCGCCCCGATCCGCCGGGACGCCGACGGCGGTGTGAGCGTCGAGCTGGATCACGTGTCCTTCCGCTACGGAGCTCGCGACGGTGAGGACCCCCTGCCCTTGGCCGTGGAGGACGTGAGCCTGCGCCTGGAGCCGGGCACCGTCACCGCCGTCGTTGGCCCCTCGGGCTCGGGCAAGAGCACCCTCGTGCGGCTCATCGCCCGGTTCTGGGACGTCGAGTCCGGCAGCGTGCGCATCGGCGGCACGGACGTGCGCGAGATCTCCAGCGCCGAGCTGCTGTCCCACCTGGGTCTGGTCCTTCAGGAGGGCGGGACCCTGGCGGACACCGTGCGCGCCAACATCGCCCTGGGACGCCCCGGCGCCACCGACGCCGAGGTGGAGGCCGCCGCCCGCGTCGCCCGGATCCATGAGCGGGTCCTGGCGCTGCCCGACGGCTACGACACGGTCCTGGGCTCCGAGGGCGCGCACCTGTCCGGCGGGGAGCGTCAGCGCATCGCCCTGGCCCGCGTGTTCCTCGCCGACACCCCCGTCCTCCTGCTGGACGAGGCCACCGCCCAGGCGGACGCCCACTCCGAGCGCGAGATCCAGCAGGCGCTGGCGAGGCTCGCGGCCGGGCGCACCGTCCTGGTCATCGCGCACCGCCTGTCCACGATCGTGGACGCCGACCAGGTCCTCGTCATGGACCACGGCCGCCTCGTTGAGCGCGGCACGCACACCGGGCTGCTCGCACAGGGCGGCCTCTATGCCAAGATGTGGAGGGCACAGCAGTGATCCGTCGTCTTCAGCGGTGCCTGGGCACCAGCAGCAACCTCGTGCCTCTTATGGTGGCCCACGTCATCGCGGGTGTGTGTCAGGGCGTGAGCCTCGTGCTCCTCGTGCCCTTCCTGCGCGCCTTCCTGGCGGGTGAGCCCAGCGGCGGGTGGCTGGCCGCCGTCGTCATCACCGCCCTGCTCGGGCTCACCATCTCCGGCGTGGCCACGGTGCGCTCCTACGCCGTCGCCTGTTACGACGTGTGTGGCAGCCTCGTGCGTACCCTGGGCCACCGGGTCCAGCAACTGCCCCTGGGGTGGTTCACCTCCGCCACCACCGGACAGGTCGCCACCGCCGTCTCACGCGACACGGCCAACTTGTCTCACCTGCCGTCCATCGCCTTGCCCCAGATCGCCTCCATGAGCGGCAGTGCGGCGGTCATCGGCGTCAGCGCCCTGTTCATGGAGTGGCGGATGGGGATTGCGCTCCTGCTGGCCCTGCCCGGCACCCTGCTCTGCCTGCGTTGGCTCAGGCGGGCGGTGCGCGGCGAGTTCGCCATCTCTCAGGCCGCCGCCGAGACGCTGGGGGCCCGCCTGCTGGAGTTCAGCCGGCTCCAGGCGGTCCTGCGCGCCACGGGCGCGGTCAGCAGCGGCGTCAGTGCGAAGGTGGCCGACGGCGTTGGCAGTAGTTCCAGCGTCGGCGGCAGTGAGGTGGCCGACGGCGCCAGCACGGGCGGCGGCGTCGGCAGTACTGGCGGCACGTGGGCGCCGCTGGAGGCGGCCCTGCGGGAGGACCACGTGGCGTCGGGCCGGGCCCAGAGCGCCAAGGGGCCGGCGGGGCAGGCCTTCCACACCTGGGTGGAGACCGGCATCGTCGCCAGCCTGACGGTGGGCCTGTACCTGCTGCTGGGAGGGGCCCTCGACCCGGCCGTCTTCATCACCCTGGCCCTCATGGTCATCCGCTTCGCCGAGCCGGTGGGCATGCTCGCCTTCTACGTCGACCCCCTGCACCAGTCCGACGTCGCCCTGGAGCGGATCGAGTCGATCCTTGACGCTCCCGCCCTGCCCGAGCCCGCGCAGGAGCGGGTGGCCTCACCCCGGCCAAGCGCAGACGGTGGGCTGGAGGTGAGCCTGGATCACGTGACCTTTGGCTACGTTCCGGGCCGTGACGTCATCCACGACGTCACCCTCACCTTCCCGGCCCGCTCGGTCACCGCCCTCGTGGGCCCCTCCGGCTCCGGCAAGTCGACGCTCACCCGGCTCGTGGCCCGCTTCTGGGACGTCTCGAGCGGGACGGTGCGCGTGGGCGGCGAGGACGTGCGCGACCTGCGTACGCAGGACCTCATGGAGCAGGTCTCGATGGTCTTCCAAGACGTCTACCTCTTCGACACCACCATTGAGGAGAACGTGCGCATCGGGCGCGCGGACGCCACCGACGAGGAGGTGCGGGCCGCGGCCGAGCGGGCGGGCCTGAGCGAGGTGGTTGAGCGTCTGCCGCACGGGTGGGCGACCCAGGTCGGCGAGGGCGGCTCCTCCCTGTCTGGCGGTGAGCGCCAGCGCGTGGCCATCGCCCGGGCCTTCCTCAAGGACGCGCCCGTGCTGCTGCTCGACGAGGTCACGAGCGCCCTGGACGGGGTGAGCGAGGCCGGGGTGACCCGGGCGATGGAGGAGCTGAGCCAGGGGCGCACGGTGCTCGTCATCGCGCACCGGCTGTCAACGATCCGCCGTGCGGACCGGATCGTCGTGCTCGTGGACGGGGCTGTTGAGGCCGTGGGCACGCACGACGAGCTCTACGAGGCGGGCGGCACGTACCGCAGCTTCTGGGACGACCAGAGCGCGGTGGACCGCTGGAGGCTCGTAGGCTCCGGGACGCCGGAGGCCTGACGGTCACGTCTTGCGGCGTGGTGTCGGTTCCCGCGGGGACTGCGCTGTCGGTGCTGCACGCTCACGCTCGGCGGTGCCCGGCGGAATCCGCGGAATCCTGCGGTTTTCAGGTTTGGTGTTCTCGAGTGCTTCGGCTCCCATGTGCGTGAGCAGGGCCCATGCACATGGGAGCCTCAGAGGCGGTTTTCGACTTCAGGGCAGAATCACCGAAATACCAACGAAAAGTCCGAGTCCACCAGATCACACCAGTCACATGAGCGTGCAACACCCACACTCATGGGTACTAGTACGCCCCCGGTACTACTGCCGATCTCGTGTCACTCATCCCTAGTTGTACTGACCGGGGCGCTGGGGCACCGTAGAAACCGCAGGATTCCGCGGAACCGCGAAAACGAGAAACGCTCTGACTAGGAGTGCGTGACACGCACCCCGCCGGTGTCCATGCGACCGGGCGGTGGAGGGGCTACTCGCCCTCGAGGGCGATGAGGTCCTCCACCGTCTCAGGGCGCAGGACCCAGCCCTGGCGCCCGTCACGCACCCAGGCAACACCGGGGCGGGTGAACATGTTGTAGTTGCTGGCCATGGAGCGCCCGTAGGCGCCCACCGCGGGCACCGCCAGCACGTCGCCGACCGCCAGGTCCCCGGGCAGGTCCACGTCGCGCACGACGACGTCGCCGCTCTCGCAGTGCTTGCCAACGACACGCGCCCGGGTGACGCCCACGGCGGGGTCCGGGCGGCGGTTGGCGACGAGCGCCGTGTAGGCGGCCTCGTACAGGGCGGGGCGGATGTTGTCACTCATGCCACCGTCGACGCTCACGTACAGGCGCGAGGCACCGGCGTCGAGGGCGACGCGCTTGAGCCCGGTGACCGTGTAGAGCATGACCGTGGACGGACCGGCGACGCTGCGGCCGGGCTCGATGGACACGTGCGGGATAGGGTCGCCGAGCTCGGTGCACAGCTCCCGTACAGTCTCGGCAAGGGTCTGGGCGACCGTGGCCGGGCTGGGGGCGACCGGGTCCGCCCCGGTGTAGGCGATGCCGTAGCCGCCACCCAGGTCCAGCTCATGGGCGAGGACGCCCATGTCGGCGGCAACCTCGTGGCGCAGGCGCAGGACGATGCGGGCGGCCTCCCGGAAGCCGGCCAGGTCCATGATCTGGGAGCCGATGTGGGAGTGCAGGCCGTGCAGCTCGAGCTCGGGTGCGGCGATGACCGCGTCGATCGCCTGCCGGGCGGTGCCGGTGTGGACGGACAGACCGAACTTCTGGTCCTCGTGGGCGGTGGCAATGAACTCGTGGCCACCGGCGTGCACGCCCGTGGTCAGGCGCACCATGACCCGCCCCCGCTCCTCGGGGCCGTAGACACCGCTGTTGCGCAGGTCGCGCACGGCCCGGGCGGCGAGGCCGACCTCCTCGAGGGAGTCCAGGACGAGGTGGCCGAGGCGGTGGATGAGGGCGACGGCGATCTCCGCCTGTGTCTTGCCGTTGCCGTGCAGGCCCAGACGGGTGGCGTGCGCGGTGGCGGCCTCGCCGTCGACGTCCTGAAGGGCGGCGAGGGAGACGGCGAGCTCGCCGCGGCTGGCGGTGTCGATGCCCATGCCCTCCTCAAGGACCCACCGGGCGATGGAGGTGGTGAGGAAGGCCTTGCCGGCGTAGAAGGCCTGGCCTCCGGCCATGCCGTAGCCGGGCCAGAACTCCTCGTGCATGGCGGCGGACCAGGAGGCGGCGCGCCCGCGCAGGTCCGCCTCGTCGAGGACGAAGACGGGGGTGGGGGCGTCGTTGAGCACCTGGGTGAGGTGGCGTCCGCCGAAGGTGAGGGCGCCGTCGGGGGCGCGCCGGACGGTGAAGGGCCACAGGTCGGGGCGCTCGTCGGGCTCGGGGGCGACGAGGCTGCCGAGAGGAGCCTCCCCGGACGGGACTGCGGGCTCGCCGTCGGGAGCCTGACCGGGGGCGCTCACATGCGCTCCGGAGCGCTCACGCCCAGCAGGGCCAGACCGTTGGCGAGCACCTGGGAGACGGCGTCGTTGAGCCACAGGCGGGCGACGTGACCGGCGTCGACGGGGTCGTCGCCACGCGGGGTCACGCGGGTGGCGGCGTACCAGGTGTGGTAGGCGCCGGCCAGCTCCTCGAGGTAGCGGGCGACCCGGTGCTGCTCGCGCATGCTCGCCGCCTGGGCGACGATGGCGGGGAACCGGGCGAGGGCGGCCAGCAGCGCGGAGTCGGCGGGGGTGTCGAGGGCGGCGGGCTCGAAGCCGGCCTCGCGGCTCACAGCGTGCTCGGCGGCGTTGCGGGCGACGTTGCGGGTGCGGGCGTGTGCGTACTGGACGTAGTAGACGGGGTTCTCGTTGGAGGCCGAGGACAGCAGGTCGAGGTCGATGTCGATCATCGAGTCCATGGAGGCGCGGGCGAGCGAGTAGCGGGCGGCGTCGACGCCGACGGCGCCCACCAGGTCCTCCAGGGTGACGATGGTGCCGGCGCGCTTGGACATGCGCACGGGCTCGCCGTCCTTGACGAGATTGACGAGCTGGCCGATGAGGATCTGCATGTTGACGCCGGGCTCGTCGCCGAAGGCGGCGCACATGGCCATCATGCGGCCGATGTAGCCGTGGTGGTCCGCGCCCAGCAGGTAGATGGCGCAGTCGGCGCCGCGCGAGCGCTTGTCCAGGTAGTAGGCGACGTCGGCGGCGAAGTAGGCGGCATTGCCGTCGGACTTGATGAGGACGCGGTCCTTGTCGTCGCCGAAGTCGGTGGTGCGCAGCCAGGTGGCGCCGTCACGCTCCTCGATCATGCCGCGTTCGCGCAGGCGCTCGATGGCGCGGGAGACGGCGCCCGAGGTGTGCAGGGAGTCCTCGTGGAAGAAGGTGTCGAAGTCGGAGCGGAAGGCGTGCAGCTCGGCCTTGACGGCGTCGAACATGAGGTCGACGCCGCGGGCGCGGAAGACCTCGGTGGCCTCGTCGTCGGGCAGCCCGGCCGGGGCGGGGCGGGAGGCCGCGAGCTCGTCGGCGGTGACGGTGGCGGCGATCTCGGCGATGTAGGAGCCGCCGTAGCCGTCCTCGGGGGTGTCCTCGCCGCGGGCGGCGGCGAGCAGGGACCGGGCGAAGCGGTCGATCTGGGTGCCGTGGTCGTTGAAGTAGTACTCGCGGGTGACCCGGGCGCCGCAGGCGGTGAGGATGCGGGCCAGGGAATCGCCGACGGCGGCCCAGCGGGCGCCGCCGAGGTGGACCGGGCCGGTGGGGTTGGCGGAGACGTACTCGAGGTTGACGCTCTGGCCCGCGAGGGAGTCGTTGCGCCCGTAGGCCTCGCCGGCCTGGACGATGGTGCGGGCCAGCTCGCCGGCGCTGGCGGCGTCGAGGCGGATGTTGAGGAAGCCGGGACCTGCGACCTCGACGGAGGCGACGCCGTCGAGAGCGGCCAGGCGGGGGTGCAGGAGCTCGGCCAGGGCGCGCGGGTTGGTGCCCGCCTTCTTGGCGAGCCGCATGGCCACGTTCGTGGCCCAGTCGCCGTGCTCGCGCGAGCGCGGGCGCTCGACCTTGGGCAGGGGCACCTCCTCGACGGGGAGGTTGAGGGTGCCGTCGCCGACGGCGGCGAGAAGGACGGTGCGGATCGCGTTGGCGAGCTCTTCGGGGGTCACGGGGCCAGGGTAGCGGAGGGGTGCGACACGTATTGGAGGCGTCCGGGGAGGGATGGTTGCAACGCAGGCCGGCACGCCTGCCGGTGAGGGGGCGCTTGTGCACCCCCTCACCGTCTTCTTCCCCGCTCGCGCGGGGTAGACGCGACACCGCGACAGCACACAGGGTCATCCCCGCTGACGCGAGGGGGTGCCGTACCAATCGGATCCCTTGAAGTCTATTGCGTGCGCCGCACCATCACCGTTACGATCATGCGCAGTTCAACGCTATCGACACCATGACATCACACGTTTCAATATCTCGTGCACTCCACACTGACTAGTAATCGAGGACAAGGAAGGAGGAGACATGCAACTTACCGAGATGATCCTGCAGCTCATCCAAACGCTCGTGGCACTGGCGACGCTTGCGATGAGCATCCTGAAGTCTTGAACCCTTATCGGCCATCTGGGGCTTGACAGCACATGCAGTCACTTCCAGGCCATCCGGCCGAAGCGCCTCCTGCACCCACTCTGAGTTCCAGACGAGTCACAACACCGTTCAAGACGACGAGACTGGTGCAACCGCCCGCACAGGTTCCCCCTCCCACGACATAATCGCCTCACCCACACCTCCAATGAAGGAGTCCCATGTCCATGTCCGGACGGGCAGTGTCAGTCTGGGCGAAGTCCGGCTACGACCCGGAACGGCGACGGTGGTTGCCACTGTGGCTGCACCTGCTCGACGCCGCGGCGGTCGCCGACCACCTCGCCCGCACCTGGTTGGCACCCACCATCAGCGACCTCATCGAGCGCGAGCTCGACGGCTCCAAGTCGGGTCTGTCCCCCACGGAAGAGTTCTGCCTCCTCGCGTCCTGGCTCGCAGGCGTCCACGACATCGGCAAGTGCACCCCGGCCTTCTCGGTGCAGGTACCCGGCCTCGATGACCAGATGAAGAAGGCCGGCCTCTCTCACGCGACAATCGACCCCAAGGAACGGTTGAAGGCCCCGCACGCCCTGGCGGGGCAGCAGGTCCTGCAGGACTGGCTCCTCGACTGCCACGGCTGGGGGATGGAGCCCGCCAAGGCGCTGGCTTCCGTCGTCGGCGCTCACCACGGCATCCCGCCGACGACCGGAGCACTCAAGGACCTCTACGGCCGTGAGCACCTGCTCGGTGAGGGCGTCTGGGAGGAGACCCGCGGCGAGCTGCTCGACCTCGTGACCGAGCGGACCGGTGCCGAGCCCCTCCTGCCCCACTGGTCTCGGCGGCGCTGGTCGCAGCCCTTCCTCGTCGAGCTGTCCGGCCTCGTCATCGTCGCCGACTGGATCGCCTCCTGCGAGGACTACTTCCACCTGCTTCCCCTCGACGACGACGGTCTCGCACTCCTCCCCGCGCCGGCCCACGCTGACCGGTGCGCGCAGGCCATCACCCGCCTGGAGATCCCGACGCCGTGGCGGCCCCGTGACGACGGCGACGACGCCGATGACCTGCTCACCTCACGCTTCGCCCTGCCCGAGGGCTCCCGCGCCACCGAGGTCCAAAGGCGCGCCGTCGAGGCCGCCCGCACAATGGACCTGCCGGGGCTGCTCATCGTCGAAGACTCCACAGGTGGGGGCAAGACCGAGGCTGCCAAGCTCGCTACTGAGATCCTCGCCGCCAGGACCGGTCGCTCGGGCGTGCTCTTCGCCCTGCCGACCCAGGCGACGACCGACGCGATGTTCCGCCGCAGCCTCAACTGGCTCGGGAGGATCGAGGACACCTACGCCTCCGACGGCGCCCCCTCGGCCTTCGCCGTCAACCTCCAGCACGGCCGTGCCCGTCTCAACGCCGAGGCGGGGCGGCTGCGCCGCAGGGGCTGGGAGATCCATGACCGGCTCCTCGGCGCCCTGGGCGGGGAGGACGGCGGGGACGTGGAGGGCCCGGGACTGCCGCGCCCGAGCGACGTCGGCCGGGACGAGGACGCGGCCCGCCTCCGCCGCACGACTACCGAGGAGGCCTCCCACCGTGCCGACGTGGCGATCCTCGCCTGGTTCAGCGGCCGGAAGAAGTCCATGCTCTCCGACTTCGTGGTGACGACCGTTGACCACCTGCTGTTCGGGGCGATGCGCTCCCCGCACCTGGCCATGCGCCACCTGGGGCTGTCACGCAAGGTCGTCATCGTGGACGAGGTGCACTCCTACTCCACGTACATGAACGTCTACCTGGACCGGGCGCTGACCTGGCTCGCCGCCTACGGTGTGCCCGTCGTCCTGCTGTCGGCGACGCTGTCCGAGGCACGCTGCTCAGCGATGGTGGATGCCTACCACAGGGGGCTGCGACTGGCCGCCGGAGAAAGCATCCCTACGACACCAGCCCCTCAGCCGGTTCACACACCCTTTCCCTGCCTCGTCACCACCGGCCGCGAACGCACCGAGGTCCTGCCCACGTCCTCGTCGGGACGCCGCTCCACGGTCCGGCTGGAGCGCCTGGGCAGGGATGACCTGCTGCGGTTGCTGCAGGAGCGGCTGGCCGACGGCGGTTGCGCGCTCATCGTGCGCAACACGGTGCGCCGGACCCAGGAGACCTACGAGCAGCTGCGCGAGGTATTCGGCGAGGAGGTAACCCTCAACCACGCGAGGTTCACCATCGCCGACCGCCAGGCCAAGGACGCGGATCTGCTGCGGCACTTCGGACCGCCCCGCTCCCGTCCTCAGCGGCCGCACCGGGCGGTCGTCGTCGCCACCCAGGTGGTCGAGCAGTCCCTCGACATCGACTTCGACCTGCTGGTCACGGACCTCGCCCCCATCGACCTTGTCATCCAGCGCCTGGGCCGCCTCCACCGTCACGAGCGTCCTCGGCCGGTGCGGTTGGAGGAGCCTGTCTGCTACGTGGACTGGCTGCCGTCGCGGCAGTCGACTCACCCGTCCCTGGAACCGGGCGCCAAGGCGATCTACGGGGAGGAGGACCTCCTGCGCAGCGCCGCTGCCCTCGACCAGGTGATCACGGGCAGCCGCACAGTGACCACGCCCGACGACGTCCGCGGGCTCATCGAGGCCGTGTACGGCAGCGAGGGAGTCATCCCGACGGTGTGGGAGGAGGCCCTCAACTCCGCCCATCGTGCCGCAGAGGAGAAGACGCGGGAGAAGCAGGACGCTGCACGGGGGTTCCTCCTCGAGGCGCCCCCACCGGCGGGCACCGAGACCTCTCTCGTGGGATGGCTGCACACGGCAGCCTCCGACAGCGAGGATAAGGGCCGGGCTCAGGTGCGCGACGGCGAGGACTCGTTGGAGGTCATCCTGCTTGAGCGCCGCCGCGTCGGCGGGCAGGAGGAACTGAGAACGCTTCCCAACGCCCCCGGGGCACCGGCTGTGATCGTTCCCCACGACCGGGTACCGGACCGAGAGGTTGTGCGAGCCATGGCGATGTCCGCCGTCCGTCTGCCTCCCCGGCTCAGCAACCCTCGTGTCATCGACAAGGTCATCACTCAGCTCGAGATTCATGTCGTACCCGCCTGGCAAACTGATCGCGAGCTCGCAGGCCAGCTCTTCCTCGTCCTCGAGGACGGCCGGGCCGAGCTCGCTGACGTCGTTCTCGAGTACTCCTCATCCACCGGCCTCAAGGAGGTTCCATCAGCATGAGTCGGCACTTCAATCTTCTCGACGAGCCGTGGATCAGGGTGACCCGTCTGGACGGTGAGGCCGACGAGGTCTCCCTCCTCTCCCTGTTCCGGGAGGCTGGGGACATCGAGGGAATCCACGGGGAGATCGCCAGTCAGGACGTCGCTATCCTTCGGCTTCTCCTCGCGATCTGCCATCGGACCATGGGTGGCCCAGAGGACCTGGCGACGTGGAGGGGGTACTGGGATGCTCCGGGTCGCCTGGGCTCGGACGCCTGCGACTATCTGGAGCGCTTCCGCGACCGCTTCGACCTGCGCGCCCCTGAGCGTCCTTTCTTCCAGGTGGCGGGGATCCACACCGCCTCAGGAAAGACCTCAGGCCTCGAGTCCCTGATCGCCGACGTCCCCAACGGCAGCCCCTTCTTCACCACTCGCATCGCCGACGGCCTGGCCTCCGTCAGCTGGGCCGAGGCTGCTCGGTGGCTTGTCCACGTCCACGCCTTCGACCCCTCCGGCATACGTTCCGGCGCCGTCGGCGCCCCACAGGTCCAGGGGGGCAAGGGTTACCCCATCGGCCCGGGCTGGACCGGCCAGATCGGGGTCATCACAGTGACGGGCAAGGACCTGGAGCGGACGCTCCTGCTCAACACCGTGGTCTGCTCCGTCACCCCTGGGCTCACCGAGGTCGACCCGATGGTGGACCTGGCCCCGTGGGAGCGGGAGCCGGACGGCCCCGCGGGGTCAGCCTCGGTACAACCGACCGGTCCGGTCTCCTGCTACACATGGCAGACCCGGCGGGTTCTCCTCCACGGCGACGACGCGGGTGTCACGTCGCTCTTCCTCGGCAACGGGGACAAGGCGACGCCGCAGAACAGGTACCTCGTCGAGCCGTGCACCGCCTGGCGCTACTCCGAGCCCCAGACGAAGAAGAAGCACGGGGCCACCGTGTACATGCCGCGCAAGCTGCCCACAGACCGCGCCTTCTGGCGTGGCCTGCCCACCCTGGTCGCGCAGCTGAGTCCTTCCGTACGGGTCAAGCACGCGGGCGAGGTAACGCGCTACCGCCCCCCTGGTGTCGTCACCTTCTACGAGAGTCTGATGGACCGTCGGCTGGTGCCTCGCTCAGGGCTGCTGCCGCTGCACGCGACGGGAATCGAGTACGGGAACAACGAGTCGACTGTTGCCGAGCTTGTTGACGACGTCCTGACCCTGCCGGTAGGCCTCCTCGACCCCGGCAGCAAGCGCCTCGTCACGGTGGTCAAAGACGCCATGGAGGAGACCGAGCAGGTCGCACGCGTCGTCCGCAGCCTAGCGGCGAACCTGGACCGTGCTCGTGGTGGCAGTAGCGAAAAACAACACCGGGACAAGGTCATGGAGCACGCCAGTGCCTCCTTCTACCAGGTCATCGATGAGAGGTTCCCCCGCTGGCTCGCCTCCCTCGACGAAGCGGATCCGGAGAGTGCCCGCAACGAGTGGCGCGTACTTCTACGCCAGGAGGCGTATAAGCAGTGTGACGCTCTGACCTCCCAGTCACCGGAGACTGCGTTCGCCGGTCGTGGTGAGGGAAGCGACCGGATGGATGTGAGCCGCGCACTGTTCTTCTTCACCCGGAAGCTCGCCGACATCCTGCCTCAGACTCACATCACGACCTCCGACCAGGACAGGGAAAGGACGTCCGCATGACCACATCGGACACCGAAGCAATGTCGCCGAACCACCAGGGAACCTCCGATCCGCCCGGGCGACGCACCCGCAGGCTAGGCAAGACCGGGCGCCTTATCGACTCGCGAATCGTGGGGCCACGCGGTCTGCAGACCCGCTACCTGCGTAATGAGTCCCAGGGCCGCGCTGACGTTGCCGCACTGCGCAAGGCGGCCAGCAAAGACCCCGGAGAGCTCCCCGAGGTCTGGTCACTCACTGGCGTCGACGTCCCGGACTCTGCGGGGGACGCACCGACGTG
The DNA here is from genome assembly GCF_014595995.2 of Actinomyces respiraculi. Taxonomy (NCBI): domain Bacteria; kingdom Bacillati; phylum Actinomycetota; class Actinomycetes; order Actinomycetales; family Actinomycetaceae; genus Actinomyces; species Actinomyces respiraculi. The sequence continues at coordinate 702,960 of NZ_CP063989.1, read as the reverse complement.
GGCAGAGATCGCCGCGCACACGGCGATGACGCTTTACGCAGTTCACCAGCAGTCTCGGACGGACCCCATGTTCCGCCCTGGCCAGGGGCTCGGGCAGGCTGCGCGGGACCTTATCGGTCCTCCAGACAGCGAGAACCCCTCGGCACGCGCCCGCTTCAACGCACTCGTAACCTCCACAACCATCACCGAGCTGCGTTACCACCTGCGGGGACTCGTCTCCCAGCTGCGGGCGCACGGCATTCCCCTGGACCACGCAATGCTCGCCGACGATCTCCTCGCTTTCCAGCACCCCGGCGGTGCCAAAGACATCCGCTTGCGGTGGTCGCGCCAGTACGCGTGGCTGCCCAACGTCGCAGACGCCACATCCGCCCCCGGCACCACCATCCCAACCCCTTCTACCCCGGAGAACTGACCATGAGCACCTTCGTCGACATCCACGTCATCCAGTCCGTCCCGCCCTCGTGCGTCAACCGTGATGACTCCGGCTCACCCAAGTCCGCCCTGTACGGCGGTGTACGGCGTCTGCGTGTGTCCAGCCAGTCCTGGAAGCGTGCGACCCGTCTGTACTTCAACGACCGGCTCGACGCCTCCGACGTCGGTGTGCGAACCAAGAGGGTCGTTGAGACTCTTGCTACCAGGATCGCTGAGCAGGCCCCGGATCTCTCAGGTTCCGCTGCGGGGCTAGCTGAAGAGGTCTTCAAGGCGGCAAAGATCAAGCTCTCCGCCCCGCGCAGCAGGAAGGACGCGCCGCTGGAGTCCGGTTACCTCCTGTTCCTGTCCACCAGTCAGGTCAGCCGCCTGGCCGGCCTTGCTATTGCCTCGTCCCGTGAGGGCAAGGCACTCGACGCGAAGGCGGTGAAGAAGGTCTTCAAGGAGACGAACTCCGTCGATATCGCCCTCTTCGGGCGGATGGTCGCTGATGACACGGACCTCAACGTTGACGCGGCCTGCCAGGTCGCGCATGCCATCTCCACCCACGCCGCGGATAACGAGTACGACTTCTTCACCGCCGTGGACGATGAGAAGAACCGCTCTGAGGAGGAGGATGCCGGCGCCGGTATGATGGGCACCATCGAGTTCTCCTCGGCGACCATGTACCGCTACGCCACGGTCAACATGGACATGCTGGTGGAGAACCTGGGCAGTGGTGAGGCAGCGTTGCACGCGCTGGAGGTCTTTGTTCAAGGTTTTTGCCTGTCCATGCCGACCGGCAAGCAGAACACCTTCGCCAACTACACCCTGCCGGAGGCCATCGTCATCTCAGTTCGTGACGACCAGCCGATCTCCCTCGTCGGAGCCTTCGAAAAGCCTGTGCACGCCAACGAGGACACTGGTTACCTCACCGCTTCTCTCGAGGCCCTGTCCGCTCACGCCAGGACCATTGAGGACAACTATGGTCTGCGTCCCCGTGCGGGCCTCGTCGTGTCTCTCCAGAACTCCGATGCTGTCGCGGCGCTGGGCGAGCGCGTCTCCTTCGCGGACCTGTCGGGACGGGTTCGCGACGCGGTGGCGCCTCTCGTCATCTCGGAGGAGCAGGGTTCATGACCGTCCTGCTGCTGCGACTTGCGGGGCCAATGCAGGCGTGGGGCGTCAGGTCGCGGTTCACTGAGAGGCGCACCGAGCTGGCGCCTTCGAAGAGCGGTGTCATCGGGATGCTGGCGGCCGCCGCCGGGCGTCGTCGGACGGACCCCATCGAGGACCTGCTGTCCCTCCGTTTCGGGGTCCGCAAGGACCAGCCGGGCACCGTCATCCGTGACTTCCACACGGCACGGACACTCGATGGGAAGGCCCCGATGCCGTTGTCGAGCCGTTACTACCTCGCCGACGCCGTCTTCCTCGCCGGAATCGAGGGCGACTGCGAGCTGCTGTCGGGACTCGATGAGGCCCTGCGCCATCCGGTCTTCCCCCTCTACCTGGGCAGACGTTCCTGCCCACCGCCTCACCCGCTCTCCCTCGGACTGCGTGAGGCGGATCTGCTCGACGCACTCCGCTCCGAGCCGTGGCAGGCATCGGAGTGGTTCCGCAGGCGCCAACGCTCCGAGCAACCCTTCATGGCTGAAGTCCTCGTTGACCAGGAGTCCGTCGCCGTTGAGGAGCGTGGGGACTCGTACGGTGTCCGGGACGTCCCCGTGTCCTACGACCCTCGCAGACGTGACTACGGCTTCCGGAACGTCGAGCGTCGCATGGTTCCTGTGGGACCGGCACAGGGGGACCCGCATGACCCGATGGCAGCGCTGAAGGAGGCGATACCGTGTTCCTGACGAAGATCGAACTGGATCCGAGCCGAAGGCTGGCACGCAAGTACCTCGGCTCACCGCAGGTCATGCACGCCGTCGTCCTCAAGGCAACAGGTGGCGACGAGAGTGATGGGCCTGGACGCGTCCTATGGCGTGTCGACCAGGGGCATGCGACGGCGTTGTACGTGCAGTCCCCTCAAGCCCCCAACTGTTCACAGATCCTCGAGGAGGCGGGCCGCCCCGGGGGCCAAATGCAGACTCTCGACTATGAGCCCTTCCTCGAGCGCCTGTCTGAGGGGCAGGTGTGGGGGTTCCGGCTCACGGCCAACCCGTCACGTGCGATCTCCCAGGGCCCGGGTATGCGGGGAAAGCGTAGTGGGCACGTCACCGTTGAGCAGCAGCGGCAGTGGCTCATCACTCGCGCTTCAAGCCTCGGTTTCAGCCTCGTTCCAACCGGCACCGACGACGACGCGGACTCGTTGCTTACCGTCGTCAGGCGTGGTCGTCCGGTCTTCGGTCGCGAAAACCCGCAACAAGGCAGGCGCGACAGAGTGACAATCAACCAGACGGTCTATGAAGGTGTCCTTCAAGTGAGGGACGCTGATGCACTTCGCCACTCGCTCGTCGCTGGGATTGGCCGGTCCAAGGCGTACGGATGCGGTCTCATGACCCTCGCGCGACACCGACAGGAGTGAATCGTCATGGCTCGGATGCCTCCGGTACCGGTGACAGCACTGCCCCGCGTGCAGGACCGGATGTCCTTTCTCTACCTCGAGCATTGTGTCGTGCACCGAGAGGATGGAGCCCTGACCGCCCGCAACGACCAGGGCATCATCCGAGTACCAGCAGCCTCACTGGTTGCCGTGTTCCTCGGTCCCGGCACCTCGGTAAGCCATCAAGCGATGTCCTTGCTCGGCGAGTGTGGAACGACGGCCGTGTGGGTGGGTGAGCGCGGGGTGCGTTACTACGCTCACGGACGTTCACTCGCGACCTCAACGCGGCTTCTTGTCGAACAGGCGGCACGCGTCTCGTCACCACAGAAACGGCTACGGGTAGCACGAGAGATGTACTGCATGCGATTCAGTGGTGAAGACGTTCACGGCCTGACCATGCAGCAGTTGCGTGGGCGTGAGGGTGCCCGCGTGCGGGAGACCTACCGGGAGAACTCTCGAAGAACGGGAGTCCCGTGGGCACGGCGCGACTACCGTCCCGACGACTTCGAAGCCTCGGACCCGATCAACCAAGCACTGTCCGCGGCTCACGCGGCTCTGTACGGGATCGTCCACGGCGTCATCGTCGCGTTGGGCTGCTCTCCAGGGCTCGGGTTCGTCCACACAGGACATGAGCGTTCTTTCGTTTATGACGTCGCCGACTTGTACAAGGCGGAGACAACCATCCCCATCGCCTTCGACGTCGTAGCCGAGAGCATGACGGACTTGACAGGGACGACACGTCGTCGGGTCCGCGACAAGGTCTTCGAGCTACGGATCATCGAGAGGGCGGTCAGGGACATCCACCAGCTCCTCGAGGTTGGAGAGGCGGATGACTTGAGCGTCAACGTGGTCTCACTGTGGGACTACCAGAGGCGGGCCGTCGCCGGTGGAGCGAACTACGCCGAGGAGGCGGGCGCATGGTAGTGCTCGTCCTCTCGGCCGCTCCTGCATCATTGCGCGGTGCGCTCACACGGTGGCTCATGGAGGTGTCCCCAGGGGTGTTCGTCGGTCACCTGTCCGCCCGGGTACGCGAGCAGCTATGGGAGCTCGTACGCGCATACATCGGGGACGGGCGCGCCCTGCTCATCTGGTCCACCCGTTCAGAGCAGCACTTCTCGGTGGCTTCGCTCGGTCATGATCGCGAGCCCGTTGATGTCGAGGGATGCCTTGTCATGCGGACGCCTTACCGCCAGATCGAAGGATCCACGGCGGTGCCCGGAGCGGTCAAAGCGCCTCGGGAGTCCTGGTCAATCGCGGCGCGCCGACGGCGCTATCGCAATTCTGCGGAGCGTGCGCTAGGTTCGCAGTGAAGGTGGATGGCCTCCCGCAGGTCACACCATCATTGGGATCTCAACGCTCTCTAAGCGTGCCCCCCGCGTGAGCGGGGATGATCCCACGGCCCACTCGCGCGAGTACGGCTTCCAGTCGTGCCCCCCGCGTGAGCGGGGATGATCCGCCGCACTTTGTTGTCAGACAGTATAGGATACTGTGCCCCCCGCGTGAGCGGGGATGATCCGACTCACGGGGTTAAACTGCGAGGTATTCTCAAGTGCCCCCCGCGTGAGCGGGGATGATCCCCAGGCACCCGGCCGTCCGCAGAGACCTGAGCGGTGCCCCCCGCGTGAGCGGGGATGATCCGCGCGAGCCACCCGGGCACCCCCTGACGACGGAGTGCCCCCCGCGTGAGCGGGGATGATCCCCGCTCGTCTGTCCCCGCTGGCGAGCGGGTCGCGTGCCCCCCGCGTGAGCGGGGATGATCCCATAGTGAGCGGATGCGCCATGATTGGTGGGGGGTGCCCCCCGCGTGAGCGGGGATGATCCGGTTGTCGAGGGCTCCCACTCCGACGAGCAGGGGTGCCCCCCGCGTGAGCGGGGATGATCCCCGATGTTGGCCATCGTCCGGGGGAAATTGTTGGTGCCCCCCGCGTGAGCGGGGATGATCCCGCGCACAGCGATGTGGTGGTGCGCGCGTCCGGGTGCCCCCCGCGTGAGCGGGGATGATCCCTTGGCGTGCACCCTCGTGGTGCGGATCGCTTCGTGCCCCCCGCGTGAGCGGGGATGATCCCCCTGGACCCGGGTGAGCCAGCGACCGCCGTCGGTGCCCCCCGCGTGAGCGGGGATGATCCGCCTCTAGCGCACCCACTCTGTTGGACAGGCTGGTGCCCCCCGCGTGAGCGGGGATGATCCCGCCTGGCCGATCTGCTCGGCCAGGCGCTTGCCGTGCCCCCCGCGTGAGCGGGGATGATCCCCGGAACGGGCTCATCCCGGGCGCCGTCGACGGGTGCCCCCCGCGTGAGCGGGGATGATCCGCCCCTCAGGCGGGAGACGTTGTCGGCGGCGGTGTGCCCCCCGCGTGAGCGGGGATGATCCGCGGGCGCGGGCCTCGTGGCGGCCGGACGGGGTGTGCCCCCCGCGTGAGCGGGGATGATCCCTCACCTAGCGCCACCTCCCAGCGGCGCCCGTTGTGCCCCCCGCGTGAGCGGGGATGATCCCGCCTTGACGGCGTCACGGCCCATCTGCTCCACGTGCCCCCCGCGTGAGCGGGGATGATCCGACGAGGGCGATGCGGTCGTGGGCGGCGGCCGGGTGCCCCCCGCGTGAGCGGGGATGATCCGCCCCTTCGCGGTCGCCACCAGCGCGTCCGTGGGTGCCCCCCGCGTGAGCGGGGATGATCCCGACGGTGACGACGGCCAGACCCACCTGACCGTGTGCCCCCCGCGTGAGCGGGGATGATCCGGTCGTCGAGGGCTCCCACTCCGACGAGCAGGGGTGCCCCCCGCGTGAGCGGGGATGATCCCGCGCTTCGCCATCTCGTGGACGTGCCAGTTCTGTGCCCCCCGCGTGAGCGGGGATGATCCCTACCTGTGCTCCCCCACCAACCATGGCGCGTCGTGCCCCCCGCGTGAGCGGGGATGATCCCCACCCCTCCTCGGTGAACAGGGCCGTGTAGTCGTGCCCCCCGCGTGAGCGGGGATGATCCCCAGGTGAGAGGGTTCAAGAACCTGGACAGGATGTGCCCCCCGCGTGAGCGGGGATGATCCCGAGGACGGCAAGGCCGACGCCACGAACGACACGTGCCCCCCGCGTGAGCGGGGATGATCCCACCGACAGCTCAAGGGCGAAGGACGTCGCGTCGTGCCCCCCGCGTGAGCGGGGATGATCCGGATAGAGAGGGTCTTCTTCCCCGCGCCACTGTGCCCCCCGCGTGAGCGGGGATGATCCGGGCGTCCTCGTGCCGGTACGCCTCCCTCAGGAGTGCCCCCCGCGTGAGCGGGGATGATCCGACCCTGAGGAGAGTCCCTCAAGATACACAAAGGTGCCCCCCGCGTGAGCGGGGATGATCCGTACAACTCAAGTATTTTTCTGTCAGTCACGGCGTGCCCCCCGCGTGAGCGGGGATGATCCTGGTTCAGGAAGCACGGCGGGAGGATGAGGACCGTGCCCCCCGCGTGAGCGGGGATGATCCCCTGGTCTCAGCCACGGGTGAAATACACGTACGGTGCCCCCCGCGTGAGCGGGGATGATCCCGTGGTGTCAATGAAGTACCGGTCCGCCGGGTTGTGCCCCCCGCGTGAGCGGGGATGATCCGCCCAGGTGCTCGTCATCGAGCACCTGGGCACCGTGCCCCCCGCGTGAGCGGGGATGATCCCAACCGCCTGACACCGCCGCTGGGGCAGATCTTGTGCCCCCCGCGTGAGCGGGGATGATCCTGTAGATGTGCGTGGGGCTCCCCGCGGGCCGCCGTGCCCCCCGCGTGAGCGGGGATGATCCGTACCTGACGGTCCTGTAGACACGCTCAATCTTGTGCCCCCCGCGTGAGCGGGGATGATCCCGCATCCCGCCGGGAAAGTCCTCGTCGACGCCGAGTGCCCCCCGCGTGAGCGGGGATGATCCGAGCAAGATGGCCGGGCTGAGCCCAGCCCTCATGTGCCCCCCGCGTGAGCGGGGATGATCCCCCGAAGCTGCGGGTCCTGCGCGTCCAGGACGGGTGCCCCCCGCGTGAGCGGGGATGATCCCCGGGCGCGGGCTTTCCGCGTCTCGGCGCCGACGTGCCCCCCGCGTGAGCGGGGATGATCCCCCGGCCGTGAGCCCAGGCAGCCGGGCGGCGAGGTGCCCCCCGCGTGAGCGGGGATGATCCGACTCGATCTCCCCCGTGACGCGCTGGAACGCCGTGCCCCCCGCGTGAGCGGGGATGATCCCGCCTGGAGCCGGGTCACGAACTTCGTCAGCGGGTGCCCCCCGCGTGAGCGGGGATGATCCGCGCACCACCGAGCGCCCCAGGCGCTGCCCGCCGTGCCCCCCGCGTGAGCGGGGATGATCCCTAGGTCACTCAGGGTCGAGCGCCCCGGGAGTGGTGCCCCCCGCGTGAGCGGGGATGATCCGGAGGAACCCCATGAGCGAGCTGATCAAGGTCGAGTGCCCCCCGCGTGAGCGGGGATGATCCCAGGGGGCCAGTCCCCGCGCTCACGGGGACTGGGTGCCCCCCGCGTGAGCGGGGATGATCCGGCCTCCCCGAAGGTGCGCGCACGGTGCTCGACGTGCCCCCCGCGTGAGCGGGGATGATCCGATCACGAAGGCCTTCACTCCCACCACCGTCCCGTGCCCCCCGCGTGAGCGGGGATGATCCCCATACGGCGATGATGTCCTACAACGGGTACCTGTGCCCCCCGCGTGAGCGGGGATGATCCTGTCGTGATCAACAGGATTATGACGAACCCACAGTGCCCCCCGCGTGAGCGGGGATGATCCGGTTCTCGAGGTGGCGCTTCCAGCGGATACGGTGTGCCCCCCGCGTGAGCGGGGATGATCCAGTCTGACATCAGGTACAACTCGGAAGGTTTGAGTGCCCCCCGCGTGAGCGGGGATGATCCCTGCACGGGCGCGACCGTCTGCGCCGTGTGAGAGTGCCCCCCGCGTGAGCGGGGATGATCCGGTTCTCGAGGTGGCGCTTCCAGCGGATACGGTGTGCCCCCCGCGTGAGCGGGGATGATCCAGTCTGACATCAGGTACAACTCGGAAGGTTTGAGTGCCCCCCGCGTGAGCGGGGATGATCCCTGCACGGGCGCGACCGTCTGCGCCGTGTGAGAGTGCCCCCCGCGTGAGCGGGGATGATCCGGCGCTGACCGAGGCGGCGAAGGCTGCCGCGCGGTGCCCCCCGCGTGAGCGGGGATGATCCGGGGCCCGAGTCCTACGACAGGCGGCTCCTCGTGTGCCCCCCGCGTGAGCGGGGATGATCCCGCTACGATCTTGCGCTCCGGCACGGGCGCACAGTGCCCCCCGCGTGAGCGGGGATGATCCGAGTCGGTTCGCCCCGACGTCGATGCCGTTCTGGGTGCCCCCCGCGTGAGCGGGGATGATCCCGACCCTGAGCGGGCCGACGAGATCGCCATGGTGTGCCCCCCGCGTGAGCGGGGATGATCCCCCTCTCGCTGGCCACCTCGACGGCCCGCTCGAGTGCCCCCCGCGTGAGCGGGGATGATCCGGAGCGGCGTTTGCTCGCCCCGGCTGAGGGGGTGTGCCCCCCGCGTGAGCGGGGATGATCCGATCTCGCGCTGGAGCTCGCTCATCGCGGCGATGTGCCCCCCGCGTGAGCGGGGATGATCCCTCGTAGACGTCCAGGGCGCGCAGCTCGTTGGCGTGCCCCCCGCGTGAGCGGGGATGATCCGGTGGGCACGGTGGCTCCTCAGGGGGTGGTGTCGTGCCCCCCGCGTGAGCGGGGATGATCCCGCGGCAGCGACCCACCTGGGCACGCCGAGCTCGTGCCCCCCGCGTGAGCGGGGATGATCCGTACGCCTGCCCCTTGCCCGTCACCTTCGGGGTGTGCCCCCCGCGTGAGCGGGGATGATCCCAGAGAGGAGGAGTAGACATGTTCACTGCCACGGTGCCCCCCGCGTGAGCGGGGATGATCCGAGTGTCCCCGCCCCACGCCTTCTGCGCGTCGGAGTGCCCCCCGCGTGAGCGGGGATGATCCCCGAGCACGGGCTTTCCGCGCCTCGGCGCCGACGTGCCCCCCGCGTGAGCGGGGATGATCCTGGTCATCGTCGCGGTGGTGCTGTCCACCTCACGTGCCCCCCGCGTGAGCGGGGATGATCCCGGCTGAACGCGCTCAGCGCGCGAGCGGACAAGGTGCCCCCCGCGTGAGCGGGGATGATCCGAACGTCCAGGTCGACGCGCATGGGTGCGCCGAGTGCCCCCCGCGTGAGCGGGGATGATCCGCGCTCGACCTCGCGGTCGTTGGCTGCGGCTGGGGTGCCCCCCGCGTGAGCGGGGATGATCCTGAGCGCCCGAACCAGCGGTAGTCGACGGGTAGGTGCCCCCCGCGTGAGCGGGGATGATCCGGACAGGACCGTCAGCCTGCCCGCCCTGGTCGGGTGCCCCCCGCGTGAGCGGGGATGATCCCGGTGATCTCGCGGTCGTGCAGGTTGTCCAGGCGTGCCCCCCGCGTGAGCGGGGATGATCCGACCCCAGCGTCCGCGGTGACGACGCGCGACCAGTGCCCCCCGCGTGAGCGGGGATGATCCTTGGAAACCCCCGTCGGCGACCTGGGCGCGGATGTGCCCCCCGCGTGAGCGGGGATGATCCGTCCAAGACGTCGCCGGGGGTGACCTCTAGAAGGTGCCCCCCGCGTGAGCGGGGATGATCCTGAGGTCGAGGTCGGTGAGGTGAACGGTCTCGTGTGCCCCCGCGTGAGCGGGGATGATCCGCCGCTCGGCGCCGTCTCCACGCGGGCGGAGACGTGCCCCCCGCGTGAGCGGGGATGATCCCGTCATCCGGCCTAACCTGTCCGCCCTGTGGGCGTGCCCCCCGCGTGAGCGGGGATGATCCTCGCGGACGCGTGGCCGGCCCGCCTGCGTGAGGGTGCCCCCCCCCGCGTGAGCGGGGATGATCCGGCCAACACCGCCGCCTTCTCCTTCACGCTGGTGTGCCCCCCGCGTGAGCGGGGATGATCCCTGTCCGGGGCGTGGTCCGTCCCTGTCACGGCCGTGCCCCCCGCGTGAGCGGGGATGATCCCTCGTAGACGTCCAGGGCGCGCAGTTCGTTGGCGTGCCCCCCGCGTGAGCGGGGATGATCCGAACACGTCAGTGTCCGTCCCCACACACGCCGCGTGCCCCCCGCGTGAGCGGGGATGATCCGGCGGAGTCCTGGGCGCCGTAGGCCGGACGCACGTGCCCCCCGCGTGAGCGGGGATGATCCGGTGACGAGGTCGCCCGCACGGTAGGGCACGCCGTGCCCCCCGCGTGAGCGGGGATGATCCCTACTCCTGGGCGGGCTCCCGCGGCCTCGCTGTGTGCCCCCCGCGTGAGCGGGGATGATCCGCCGCCACAGGCCTACGCGCATCACGCCCCCACGTGCCCCCCGCGTGAGCGGGGATGATCCTGCTCTCGCGCGACCACCCCCGCGCCTCACGCTGTGCCCCCCCCCGCGTGAGCGGGGATGATCCGCAGGGCCGCTTCCTCGGCTCCGGACTTTTCGGGTGCCCCCCGCGTGAGCGGGGATGATCCCCACACGTCGCCTTGGCGGATGTTACGCATGAGGGTGCCCCCCCCCCGCGTGAGCGGGGATGATCCCCGTCAGACGTCTCGCGCGCGGTCTCGGCCTCGGTGCCCCCCGCGTGAGCGGGGATGATCCCCGTCAGACGTCTCGCGCGCGGTCTCGGCCTCGGTGCCCCCCCCCGCGTGAGCGGGGATGATCCCGAGCGCACCGAGGTCGGACGTCAGGACAAGGCGTGCCCCCCGCGTGAGCGGGGATGATCCGCCATGCGGTAGCCGAGGATGGTGGCCACGTCGGTGCCCCCGCGTGAGCGGGGATGATCCCCTTTGATAGTCATGCTGGCCCCTCTCCTTCATGTGCCCCCCCCCCCGCGTGAGCGGGGATGATCCCGCCGCCCTCATCGGCGACAGCCGGCGGCTGCGGTGCCCCGTTACCTTGTTGGTGGTCGCCGGTGATGGGATACCGGTGGCTGGGCCAGCGGTGGTCGGCATGATGTCTTGCCCCTGTCTCACCGAATGATCCGGGGGGTGAGAGTCACCGGTCGTCGTGCGGCGTGCTGGTGGCCGCTGATCGGGGGAAGGGCCTGCCACTGGTGAGGTCTTGCGCAGGCGTGGGTGCGGGGCTGGTCGCCGAGAGCTGGCCCCGTAGACACCACGCAAGGGAGCCTGTCATGCAGGTTGATGACATCGGCGTCTTCGTCGGTACCGACGTCGGCAAGTGCGAGCACTGGGCCACGGCCCTGACCACGGACGGGAAGAGGCTCTTTGACAAGGCTCTGCCCAACGACGAGGCCAGGCTCCGCGCTCTGTACGAGACGCTGGCCTGTCACGGCCGGCTCCTGGTGGTGGTTGACCAGGTGCGCCACCACCAGGCGCCCTGGCACTCGCCCTCGCCCAGGACATGGGCATTCACCGTGGGCTACCTGCCCGGCCCGTCGATGCGCCGTATCGCCGACCGATGCCCGGGCAACGCCAAGACCCACGCGCGTGACGCCGCAGCCGTGACCGCCCAGGCGGCCCGCACCATGGCCCACACGCTCAGGTCCGTCAGCGCCTCGGACGAGGACGCTGCCGCATTGAGCATGCTCACCGGGTCCGGGCCTGGACCCGGCCCGCCAGGTCAACCAGACCACAAACCGCATCCAGGGGCCCGTGCGCACCCAGGCCCCGCCCCGCCCTGGCCAAGGTCCTGGGCCCCTGGCTCGAGCACGACGCCGTCCTTTCAGGTCATCGCCACATGGCCCACCCCCACCACCCTACGCAAGACCGACAGAGCCAGGATCGCCGCCAAGCCCCGAGACCCACGACGCCCAGACGCCACACCGCCTGGGCGAGGTCCATCACCGACGCCCCTTGCCAAGCCCACCGTGGTCGTGGCCGGCACCAGTGCCGCCGGCATCGGTCCCGCCTGGCCCGACAGCTGGCCACCCCGCACGCCCACAGACATGACATCGCCCGCCAGGTCGAGGCCCCGGCGGGTGGCCCACCCCCTCTTGCCCGGCCCCCACCACCCATGCCCGGGCCAGGGGCCCCGACCACCGCAGTCTTCATCTCCCAAACCCCCGGCAGAACCTTCCCCTTCCGGAACGCAGCTGGCCTCCCACACCCGGCCTGACCCCCGTCACCAGACGATCGGGCACCTCCATCAGAGGCGAGCACACCTCCCACGCCGGCAACAAGCGCCTCAAGCGTGCCATGTTCGGCTCCACCCTTCGCCTCACCACGCCCCAACCCCACCCCCAGGGCCTACTACAACCGCAAGACCACCCAAGGCCACAACGCCCTGGGCCAAGCCCTCACCACCCCGACCCACCAACGCACCCCCACCCCGCACACCATGACCCGCAACAAAGCCCTCCACAACACACCAGCACCACCCCACCAGCTACCCACCGCCGCTCGACACACCACACAGGGGCACCCCCCTTGGCTCCTGCGTCCGCTGTCCCTCCGGCCGCTGTCAGCCCCTCGCGCTGCGCGCTGGCCCGCCGTCGTCCCTGCAGGTGACCGGCTCGGCCGTAGGGTGCCTCGCCGCTGGTCCCCGGCCGACCACCGGTGAGCGGCCCCTCGGGCCCGGCCCCGCTCCCCACCCCGATCCGGATCCCCAGCCCCGCTCACCGTGCGAACGTCTGAACGAGGGTGAAGGCCGCCACAGCCAGAAGCAGCACTCCGAAGACCGTCGTCAGCGCCCACAGGCGCGCCCGGGTCGACAGCGGCCCGCCGACCACTCCCCCGGCTCCAGGGCCCCGACGACGAGCCCAACCGCCGTCCCGATGACCAGCGCCAGGCCGACGGCCTCCATCTTCTCCTCTTCCCAGGTTCGGGGCTCAGGCGTCGTCGGCCCCGAGCGCGTCCGTCACCGGCAATCCCCGTTGCACCGCCTCCGCCATCCGCAGCACCGTGGGGGCGGCGTGCGTGAAGAAGGCGTAGTAGCCGGCGCACAGGTGGTTGAGACCGCCCTGCCCGTCGCGCGTGACGTCGAAACGGTCCTTGGGGCAGCCGCCGTGGCAGGCCCAGCGCACGGGGCAGCGCAGGCACTGGCCCGGCAGTGCGCTGCGCTTGGCGGCGCCGAAGGCCCGCTGCCGGGGTGAGGAGAGCATCGCCTGAAAGTCGTCGGACAGGACGGAGCCCAGCCGGTAGCCCGGCTCGACGAAATGGTCGCAGGAGTAGACATCGCCATTGTGCTCCATCGCGGGGGCGTCACCGCACTCGGGTGCGTGGACGCATAGGCTGTAGCGGCCCAGTGCCGCGCCGAGCATGACCTCGGCGTGCTGAATGAACACCCGGCCGACGTCGTGGGCGAACCACTCGTCGAAGACCTCGATGAGGAAACGGCCCCAGGCCTCGGGCAGCACCGAGCGGCTCGTCGTGCCCGAGCCCTCCTGGCGGTAGAGGACGCGGCGCCCCTCGTCGTCGCGCCAGCCGGCCTCGGCAACCGCCTCCTCGCCGGTGCTCACGCGCTCGACGATCGGGATGAACTGGATGAAGGAGGCGTCCAACTCGTCGCGCAGGTGCCGGTAGACGCGCAGCGGTTCCTCGACGTTGCCCGCGTTGACGGTGCACAGGAGGTTGACGTCGACGTCGTGCGCCTGGAGCGTGCGCAGGCCCCGCACGACCTGCCGGTAGGTCCCGCGCCCAGCCCGGTTGACGCGGTACCGGTCGTGCAGGTCCGCCGGCCCGTCAACGGACACCCCGACGAGGAAGCGGTTGTCCGCCAGGAAGTCCGCCCACTGCTCGTCGATGAGCGTGGCGTTGGTCTGGACGGCGTGACGTACCCGCTGGCGGGGCCGACGCATCTCCTCCACAAGGGCGACGGCGGTGCGGAAGAAGTCCAGGCCCCGCATCGTCGGCTCACCACCCTGCCAGGCGATCTCGACCTCGCCGTCGGGCTGGGCGGCCAGGTAGCGTTCGATGAAGCGGCGCAGGACCGGCTCGCTCATGCGCTGTCCCCGCGGGTCCCACAGGGCCTCCTTGGACAGGAAGAAGCAGTAGGAGCAGTCGAGGTTGCAGGCAGCACCCGTCGGCTTGGCCACCAGGTGGAAAGGCCGACGCCGCAGCCCGGCGGGCGGCCGGACCGGGGCGAGGCCGAGGGCCGGCACCGTCCCCGCCCCGTTCAGGACGTCGCCTCGAGATTGGCGACGTAGGCGTTGATCCACTCGATGACGCCGGGGTCGTAGGGAGACCACTGCGGGTGCGGCGTACCGGGGCCCCGGTAGGGCTCGTCACGGTAGTACTCCTGCATCTGGGCCATCTTCGCCTCCAGGTCGGCCCGGATACCCGCGTAGGCGGGGTCATCGGCCACGTTGTCGACCTCCGTCGGGTCGGCATTGAGGTCATAGAGCTCCCACTCGGGCTCGTACAGCCGATCCGACGCCCCGGGTACCCCCAGGCCCGCCCCGTAGTAGTAGATGAGCTTGTAGTCCGCGGTGCGGATACCGTAGTGGCCGGGCGCGTGGTGGATGGGGTCGTCGTGCTCCCAGTAGCGGTAGTACACGGCGTCCGGCCAGTCCTCCACCTGCTCGCCGCGCAGGATGGGCAGGAAGCTGCGGCCCTGGTTGGTGGGCAGGACCTCGGCTGCGTCGAGGCCGCAGATGTCGAGGAAGGTCGCGGCGAAGTCGACGTTCGTGATGATCGCCTCGCAGGTGGAGCCGGCCTCAATGACGGCGGGCCAGCGGATGAGCATCGGCATCTGGAGCGACTGGTCGAACATGAGGCGCTTGTCGAACCATCCGTGATCACCCAGGAAGAAGCCCTGGTCGGAGGTGTAGACGACCATCGTGCTCTCACCCAGGCCGTGCTCATCGAGGTAGTCCAGCAGCCTGCCGACGTTGTCGTCGATGGACTGCACGACCTGGAGGTAGTCACGCATGTAGCGCTGGTACTTCCACCGCATGCGCTCAGTGCGGTGCTCGGCCCCCTTGACCTCCTCGGGGACCGGCTCCTTGAGGTCCTCGGCGGCGAGGTCGTCGGCGATGGTCATGCGGACGTTGCGCACGGCCCGCGAGCGCGTGGCGTAGTCGTCGAAGAAGGTCTCCGGCTCGGGGATGTCGAGGTCCGCGTACAGGTCCTTGTGCTTGTCGTCGGGCACCCAGGGCCGGTGGGGCGCCTTGTGGTGCACCATCATGACGAAGGGCCGCTCCCGGTCCCGGTTCTTAAGAAACTCCAGGGACAGGTCGGTGACGATGTCGGTGGCGTACCCCGGCACCCGGTGGGTGCCGGTGGCGTCGATCATCTCCGGGTCGATGTACTCGCCCTGGCCGGGGAAGACCTTCCAGCAGTCGAAGGAGCGGGGGGCGGCCTCCGGCCGCTCGCCCAGGTGCCACTTGCCGAACATCGCCGTCTGGTAGCCGTTGTCGTGAAGGACGTCAATGAAGGTCGGCACGCGGTAGTCCATCTCGGTCCAGATGGACGAGCAGCCGTTGACGTGGCTGTAGGTGCCGGTGAGGATCGTCGCCCGCGAGGGGGCGCACACGGAGTTCGTGCAGTAGACGCGGTCCAGGCGCATGCCTTCCTTGGCGATGCGGTCCATGTGGGGGGTCCGGTTGACCCTGCTGCCGTAGGCGGAGATCGCGTGGGCTGCGTGGTCGTCGGACATGATGAAGATGATGTTCGTCTTCTCAGTCATCGGGGTGTTCCTTTCGGGTCGGACGGAGGTCGGTGGGGTGCAGTGGTCGACGGTGGCCGGGGCGTGCGCCGTCGAGATACTCACAGCAGCGGGTCGCTCGCCCGCAGCACGGGGACGAGGACCTCGTGACGGTGGGTCGGTGGCTCGCGCAGCTCACCGACGACCGCCTCGGCACACAGGGCTCCCGCCTCACGCAGGGGGAGCACCGAGTGCACGAGGTTGGGCCACAGCGACTGCTCTAGGGGCCCTTGGGCGAGGCCGGCGACAAGCAGGTCGGGCGAGATACGGTGGGCGATCCACACGACGATCTCGAGGTCGGTGCCCCAGCTGCAGATGACGGCGGTGGTCGCTGCCTGCTCGCGCAGCGCACCCAAGACTTGGCCAAGGTCCGCGACGAAGCGAGGGCGGTCGAGCGGGAGGCTCGTGCCGTCCAGCTGGTCAGAGCGCATGAGGAGCTCGTCGTCGATGCCGTTGCGGACCACCTGGAGGGTGAGCCCGCTGTAGCCGGAGACGACGCGCAGGAGCTCGGCCTGGCGCTCGCGCTCGGCGCGGGCGTCGGCGGTCGGGCGCACGTGGACCAGGTGGGTGATCCCCCGGTCGTGCAGGTGGCCGACGAGCTCGCGCACTCCGCGGGCGTAGTCGAATTCGATCGTGGAGAATGGGGCGGCGCCCGCGCCGCAGTCCAGGGCGACGAACGGCAGCGAGTAGCGGGCCACCGCCTCGTCGATCACCTGGGAGGTCGCCACGTCGTCGTGCCCGACGACGACGAGGCCGTCTACCCGGCCGGCGCGGTAGTCCTCCACGGCGGAGTGCTCCACCTCGCCGCCGCGCGAGTCCATGAGGACGAGCCGGATGTCGTTCTCCCTCAGGACCCGCCGCATCCCCTCGAGGATCGTCGCGTAGCGCGGCAGGGTGAGCGGCTTGTCCAGGAGCACCCCGACGGCGCCCGAGGACCTGGACTGCAGTGCCTTGGCCCAGGAGTTGGGCACATAGCCGATCTCTTTGGCGATGCGGCGCACTCGGGCGCGGGTATCGGGCGACAGGGAGAGCGTCGAGGAGTCGTTAAGGGCGTAGGAGACCGTCGAGACGGACACGTGGGCCCGTTCGGCGATGTCCCTCATCGTCACGCGGCGCGCTGCCATGCGTGCTCCCTCCTCAGCTCGGTGTCGGTGCGTCCAGCGCGACGGCGCGATGGCCTCTCAGGCCTCGCCCGCCCGGTCGGCGTGGCGCCCGGCCAAGACAGTGGCATTGTCCTCCACGCGCCTGCGGCTGAGCGGGAAGGCGAAAAGGAGGAAGGCACCGACGACGAGGTAGAGCACCCCGGGCACGAGGGTGGCGAAAGCGTAGATGCCGTCGATGGTCTGCCCGGACTGGGTCTCCTGACCGGCCTGGAAGCCGACCCAGCCGAGAGCGTAGCCGCCCACGCCGCCGGCGATCGCCTGGCTCAGCTTGCGCGCCCAGGTGTTCATCGCGTATATCGTGCCGTCGTCGCGCTCGCCGGAGCGGATCTCCTCATCGTCGATGACGTCGGTGACCATGGCCCACACGAGCATCGTGTAGAGGGCGACGCCGAAGCCCGCGACTGTCATGAGCGCGAGGTAGACCCACGGGTTGCTCACGTGCAGGAGGTAGGCGGCGATGTAGAGGGCCCCGGCGACTGCGATGCCTGCACCGATGAGCTCCTTCTTGCCGATCCTCCTGGCCAGGACGGCGGCGAAGGGGACCAGGACGAAGATCGGCACCTGGGCGATGACCCCGTTGATGGAGGAGAGCTGTCCGTCGTTGAAGTGGTACAGCCACACGTAGGGGAGCATGGTGTTGTTGAGCATCGTGGCGAGGAACAGCACGATGTTGGAGGCGATGAGCACCAGCAGCGCCCGGTTGGACAGCAGGGACAGCAGGAGGGTGCCGAAGCCGCGCGAGGGCGAGGTGTCGGTGGCGGGCGTGGGCTTGCGGATGCGCTCGGTCGTCAGCCGGTAGCACATGACGTAGCAGGCGACGGCGCACACGCCGACGGCGATGGCGCCCCACAGGACGTTGTGGGGGACGACCTGGCTCACGCCGTCGACCTTGCGGTAGAGCAGGAGCGGTGGCACGCCAGTGACGATGATCGCGCCGAGCGCGGCGCCGAAGGCGCGGAACACGGACAGCTCGGAGCGCTGCCCCGGGTCCGCGGTGATGACGGAGGCCATCGACCCGTAGGGGATGTTGACGGAGGTGTAGAAGATCGACCCCCACACGAGGTAGGTGACCGCGGCGTAGGACAGCCGGGCGCCGTAGGACCAGTCGGCGATCGTGAAGAGGTACATGAGGGAGCTGGAGACGGCCACGGGCAGCGCCATGCGGAGGATCCACGGGCGGAAGCGGCCGGCGGCCGAGGGCGTCATCCGGTCGAGCAGACGGCCCCAGCCGACGTCGGTGAAGGCGTCGACGAGCCTGGCCACGAGGAAGAGGGTGCCCACGTGCGCCGGGTTGAGGCCGGCGACGTTGGTGTAGAAGACCATGAGGTAGGTCGAGGCGAAGATGAAGGTGAAGTCGTTGCCCCAGTCACCGAAGAGGTAACCGATCTTGTCCCGCAGGCCGAAGGGGGGTGCGGGGGCCGACGGCGTGGGGCCGCCGCCGGACTCAGTCGCGCTGCTCATGGGGGTTCCTGTTCTGCGTCTTTGCGTGCCTCGCGTCGACGGTGACGGGGCTCCCCCACAGTAGAAGTACTCAAACGATTGAACGAGGGGCTCAAACCCGTGAGCAGAGCAGCCTCGGTGCCGGGGCAGCGGGCCGTGCGGCGCCAGCGCCCCGCCCGTTTCCGCCCCGCCCCCGACGCTGGTAGAGTCGCGCCCCGGGCCCCGGTAGCTCAGTGGATAGAGCGTCTGCCTCCGGAGCAGAAGGTCGCAGGTTCGAATCCTGTCCGGGGCACCACCGAGCCCCCGTCCGGCGCACCGTCGGCGGGGGCGGAGTCGTCGGCGACCTTGCGAGGAAGCAGGTCGGCCACCTCCACGCCGAGGAACTCGGCCGTACGAATGAGGTCACCCACGCTCCAGGCCGTCGTGCCACGCAGCTTGCGACCCGCGGCCGGACCGGTGATCCCAAGGTGGTCACCGAGGCTCTTGCGGGTCTCATGCAACACAAACAGGGCCTGGTTCACGGTCACGCCGATGGCCTCATCGACGGTGTAGAGGTCACTGTCGGGTACCTGAACTGCACTCATGCACACAGTGTGACATCAGTACCAACACGCACGCAAACGACATTGACAACCGATCGGAACCAGACAACACGTCCGTCATGGCCGATACTTCTAACACCGATGGTGATGGCAGCGTTCAGTACCTGTACCGACGAGAGTCAGCACAACTGGTGTGCCTACCGGGCGTGACAGCCCGCACCCTGAGGGCATGGGCGGAGCAGGGGAAGTTGCCTGCGGTGGTGCTGCCCTCGGGGCGGACGCCTGGCCAAGCTCCAGCGGATGGGACTTTTGTCCGTGGAGCACAGGTCGCCGACGGGCGGTCGGCGGTCGAACCGGTACCGGCTGCACATCGGGGCCCAGGTCGACAGATCGTTGGAATCTCGGCAAGAGGACACCGTTGTCCGGTTGCTCCCAATATGGGAACCACTATTAGAACCACCAGACCAGACCGGACCTGAGCGTGAGGCGCCCGGCGCGTACGACGACGTCGTCGATGGTCGGGTCGGGTCGGGGCCGGCGAGGCCGCAGACGTCGGGACGACGATCCCAGGCTGTGCCGGCTGTGTCGCAGGCGGGTCGGCTGCTGGTGGCTGAGTGTCTGTCGGTTCACCTGCGGGCGCTGGACGCGGCTGGTGCGCGGCGGGTGGTGGGCCTGCTGGAGGAGCGGGTGTCGGCGGGGTGGTCGCCGGTCCAGATCCGGTTGGTGATGGACCAGCCCCTGTCGGCGAGGGTGGGCGGCTGTCCTCGCTGGTGGCCAGGCGGTTGGAGCTCAACGTGGACCCAGCGACGGCACCGCTGGCCGGGGCAGACCGGCAGCGGCTGAGCGAGCGGGAGCGCCAGGCCGAGGGCATCGCCGCCGTCAGGGCCCGCGACGTCTACCGCGGCCGCGCCCGCGCCCTGACCGACACCGACGTCGCCCAGGCCAGGGAGCGCGTGGCCGCAGGCGTGCCCAAGGCCGCCGTCGCCCGCGACCTGGGCGTGCACCGCTCCACCCTCCACCGAGCACTCGGCCGATGAGGCGTGGGAGTGAGGCGTCAGATGCTGGGGAGGTTCCGGTCCGCGTAATCGGTGGGGTCCTGGACGTGGAGGAAGTCGGCCTCGGTGAGGAAGTGGCACCAGGGGGTCTGGGTGCCGTCGATGCGGAGGCGACGGCCGCCGCTCCAGCAGGCGATCTCGACGTGGCAGGGGGTCTCGTTGTAGACGAGCTCGATCGCGGGGAGGATGTCCTTGTCGCTGGTAAAGACGATGGCAGCGTCGATGCTGCCCTTCATGGCGTGCTTGACGAGGTCGACGGCGAGGGCGACGTCGATGCCCTTCTCGGAGGCGGGCACGTCGGGCCACTGGGGCGGATACTGAAGGTTGCGTCGGATGACGGTGACGCCGGTTGCTTCCCAGTCGGCTGTCTGGCGGTCGTTGGCTCGGGCAGAGAGGGCCTGGCGGTTGGGGTTGGGGCGGCCGCGGTAGACGCGCGTGTCGACGAGCTGGCTGGGTCTGCGGCGGCGGCTGACGAGGAGGTCGGCGGTGGCCTTTGGCCAGATGTGGCCCTCGGCGGTGTTGAAGCAGCGCTTCGCCCAGCCGACGACGTTCTGGTAGTCGAAGAAGACGGCGACGCATTCCATGACGGGTACCTCACTCGGCCAAAAAAAACCCCGCCAATCCCGGAGGATGGCGGGGCGGAATGAGGCATACCGTATCGCGTCCGGGCGACAGCCGCAACGGTGCATGGGCGTGACGGCGTGCGTGGTATCGGCTGTCACTGGGCTCGATGGAGGCGACCTGGCCGCAGGCCACCGTCCAGACCTGCGTGGTGCACCATCCGGGCCGCCACAAGGCTCGTGTCCCACAAGGACCGCAAAGCCGTGTGCGCCGCGCTGCGGCCGGTCTACCAGGCCGCCAACGAGGAGGCCGCCACAAAGGCCCTGGCTGCCTTCGAGGCCAGCGAGCTCGGACAGCGCCACCCGGCGGCTCCCAGGACCCTCACCGACGCCTGGGAGCGTTTCACGCCGTTCCTGGCGTTCGCCGATGCTGCGCCGGGTCATCTGCACCACCAACAGTATCGAGTCGCTGAGCTACCAGCTGCGCAAGGTGTCGAAGAACCGGGGCCGGCTCCCCTCCGACGCCACCGCCATCACGCTGCTGTGGCTGGCCATCCGCAACATTGAGGACAAGCGCGCCAGACAGCGCGAGAAGGGACAGGAACCTACCCGCCAGCACACGCAAGGCCAAGGGCCGGCTCGTGGAGGCAGCGGTGGCCACCAACTGGAAACAACCCCTCCAGCAACTGGCCCTGGCCTACCCGGAACGAATCAACCCCCACCTATGACACAAACCACTTACACAAACACATCGACAGGCTCCGACCGGGCCGAGACCACCACGATTATCCCCGTCGTCGGGGCCTTGCAGGCCGCCCAGGCAGTCGAGGGGCTCGTCATCGTCGCTTGCGCCGGCATGCTCTTGGCAGCCAGCCTGACAGCCTTGGACAAGGCGCACCTGCGCTTCGTCGTCGGCGCCCGCCAGGTCCGCGCCCCAGGCGACCTTGGGGCCCACCTGCGCTGGGAGGGCGAGGCCTTCACCGACGGTCAGCCCATCGGCACCACCACCCCCAAGAAGGGGCTCCAGGAGCGAGCGCGACGTGCACAAGCGTCGTGAGCCGGTGCGGGACCCGGCCACCCATCCGGGCTCATGGAAGGCGGTGTGGGCCTGCTCCACCAAGCGCGCGGCCCGGGACACTCCGACCCTGACCGGCCAGGAGAACCGGGCCCGGGCCGTCGTCGCCGGCCACAAGCAACCCAGACGCACCCGTTTTGCCGCCACCCACGCCGCTGACGCCACCGTGGACGAGGCGTCCACCGCCCGGGCAAGGCCACTGGCAGGGCTCAAGGGCTATGCCACCAACATCCCCGCACGCCCGATGGACGCCAGCGACATCATCTCCTCCTACCACGAGCTGTGGCACGTCGAGGCCTCCGTGCCGATGAGCACGCACGACCTGACAGCCCGCCCGGTCTTGCACCACCAGCGCGACGCCATCGAGGCCCACCTGACCGTCGTCATGACCGCGCTGGCCCTGGCCCGCCACCTCCAGCAGACCACCGGGATCGGCACCAGACGCATCATCCGCACCCTCACGCCCCTCCAGGAGGTCACCATCAACATCAACGGCCATAAAACCACCGCCCAACCCCGAACCACCCCAACCACAGCCAATATCCTCAAGCCCCTCAGACCCCCAGAGCACTAAGAGGTTGTGCCGTTAGGTGGTGTGGGGTGTGTCGTTGAGGCGGTGCAGGCACGAGGACCGGTAGCAGATGGGGGTGTTCTACGTCGCCGTCTGCGTGGAGGTGGTTCTCGTGCCTGCCGTCCCATCATCTGTCATCGAGCCCATCTGGCGCCAGCTGGCCGCTCTGATCCCACCGGTGGCCGATAACCACCCGCTGGGCTGCCACCGGCGGCGTGTGCCTGACAGGGTCGTGCTCGACAAGCTCGTACAGGTCCTGGTGCTGGGCGCGGCCTACGCCAAGGTCGCCGACGCCACCTGCTCAGCGACCACGATCCGCAAGGCGGCGCGATGAGTGGATCGCCGCCGGGATCTTCGCCGCCCTGGAGCAAGCGTGCCTAGAGGCCTACGACAGGATCGTCGGCCTGGACCTGCAGGACCTGCGCGTGGACGGGTGCGTGGTCAAGGCCCCCCTGCGGCGGGCAGGCGGCGGGCCCCAGCCCGGTGGACCGCGCCAAGCAGGGCACCAAGCGCTCACTGATAGCCGAGGCCAACGGCACTCCCATCGGGTGCGTAGTCGCCGGCGCCAACCGCCATGACTGCCCACTGCCGGCCCCGGCCCTGGAGCGCTTGTCCAGGTCCGGCTTCGACCTGCCCGAACGCATTACCGCTCACCTCGACGCCGGCTACGACAGCCGGGCGACACGCGAGCTGCTCAAGACTCTGGGATGCGACCACGTCATCAGCACCAAGGGCGCGCCCCTGCAGGCCGGCGGACGTTGGGTGATCGAGCGCACGAGCTCCTGGCACAACCGTGGCTTTCACAAGCCTGCCATCTGCACCGAACGACGCATACGGGCCATCAACGCCCTCACCGCCCTGGCCAACGCAATCACCATCACCCGCCGGCTCATCCACCACGCCTGGACCACCCACCGCTGGGATACCCGCCCCACCCGACAACCATGACCTAACAGCGCAACCTCTAAACCTCGTACCCGACACCACCAAGGACACCACCACAACAGCTCTACCCGCCTTGAGCGCCTAACCGCCTCAACGAAGGACCGTGACACCACAACCGAGGACTTGCCCCATCAGCTCGGACTATCCAATCATCCCGCGTCGGCCCTCGCCCAGGTGACACCACAACCGAGGACTTGCCCCATCAGCTCGGGGCAGGCCAGGTGATGCGCGCCTCGATGGCATGAGATCGCGCCAACACAGTCCCGGTCGCGGCGTCACAACGCTGCTCACCTACCAACGAGTCTGTGCACTAAGGGAAGCTATTCAGTGGGCGCCTCCAGGCCTGGTACGAGCAGCACCTTGAGACGGCCTTGCTGGGGAACAGAATGCAGCTCAAATGCCTTCTGAGCGTCCCAAGGGTGGAACCGGTGCGTCACCCCGATCTCGTAGAGCTCTGGATGTTCTGCGACATAGCGTTGGCCCTCTTCAAGGAAGCGGATCCAGTCCGTCGTCGTGCACGCATGCATGGAGAGGTGCTTTTGGAGGAACTTCCTGAGGGGGAGGACCGCCCACTCCTCGGCGAGCCCAAACTCTACGAAGTGCCCGTGTGCGGCGAGCACCCCGATTGCAGCGATCACCAGATCCTGGTCGTGCCCGATGGCGTCGACAACCACGGCAGGACCCTCCATCTGGTTTACCTGCCGGGCCCAGTGCTCCACCGAGTCGTGTACGAAATGATCGATGCCGAAGTGCTCAACGACTTCGGACCGGTCGACTCGGTCGATGCCAGTCACCTCGAATCCCTTGGATTTGAGCACATGGCAAAAGGCCAAGCCGAGAGGTCCAAGCCCGAACACAGCGGCGCGCCGGTTGGGCAGCTCGGTGGGGATCCTGGCGACGGAGTTGAGCACGGTGGCGACCGGCTGCGCGGTTACTGCCTCAATCCGAGGAAGTCGTGGATCCATTCGAACAAGGTTGCTGTCCGGACATCGGAACTGCTCTGCAATTCCGATATACTGCGGCAGCGCTCCGACAACGAAGTCCCCGACTTTGAGCCTGGCGGATCGGGTGGCGAGAACTTTCCCAACGACTTCATGCATCGGGGCCCCAGGCACCGTCTCCCGGATTGATTGACCGCCCGATCGTCCGAAGAATGTAGGAAGGTCACTGCCGCAGAGGCCGCCCGCAACGAGCTCGGCGATGACCTCTCCTGGTCCCAACGTTTCTTGGTCAGGCGCATCGATCATGACGCGCTTAAACTTCTGTGGTGCCACTAGTTGCATCGCCCACATTGTAATTCCTATCTCCTCATTCATTTTACCGCACCGAGGAGGAGCCCTCTGGTGAGGAACTTTTGAACAAACATGTAGATGATTACGGCCGGCAGCACCGAGATGAGCGTGGCCGCCATGACGATCTCCCAGGGTGTCTGGTTGTCGAGCAGACGCGCGACTCCAACCGTGACGGGAGTATTCTTCGCCTGCCGTGTCAGCACCAGCGGATACAGATACTGGCCCCAGCCCGTGAAGAAGGAGAGAGCAAACGCGGTGGCGATTCCGGACTTTGAAAGTGGCAGAACAACCCGGGTGAGAATTCGGATTCTGCTCGCCCCATCGATCGCGGCCGCTTCTTCAAGCGATAAAGGGATCCCATCAAAAAAGCTCTTCAGCAGCAGCACGGTGAAGGCGATGCCGGTCGAGACGATCGCGAGCACCACCCCCAGGTACGAGTCGTAAAGGCCCATGTCACGAAGCATGAGGAACAGGGGGATAACTATGATCACCTGCGGGACCAGCTGAGACACAAAGATGATGGTCAGCATCGTTTGTTTTCCGACAAATCTGAACCTTGAAAAGGCGTAGGCCGCGAGTGTGCCGAGCAGAACACACAGAAGTGACGTCCCTATCGCGTAGATCAACGTGGCGCGTAGGAAACTCAGCAACGGGATCCTAGTGAATACGTCGATGTAGTTGCTCCACTGCCAGTCCGCAGGATAGAGGAAACTTTTGCCCAGATTTTCGTATTTGGTGAGCGATGCACAGAAGGCAGCATAAAGAGGCAGCAATGTAAAGGCGACCCAGAAGATGATGATGGCCCACCGAAGCGCTGCAGTGAAGAAGCGGCTCACTGGACCGCCCCTTGCCCGATTCCTATTCATTCCGCTACCCATCGTTCTGCTCCTGCTTTTTCAACGCAACCCATCCGATTAGTGTGACAACCAGGAGTGTGACTACCGCGATGGCGGCTCCACCGCCGAGGTCGTTCTCGATAAACACCTTGTTGTAAATGTCAAGGGCGATAATCCGCGTAGCACGCCCGGGACCACCATTAGTCATCACAAACACCGAATCGAAGATCTGCAGCGTCCAGGCGGTGATCATGAGGATGGAGATTGCCAGGACGGGACGGATCGACGGCAGCGTCACGTGGATGAAGCGGCGGATGGCACCGGCACCGTCTAATTCTGCTGCTTCGAGCAGCTCCTCAGACACGGTGCTCAGGGCCGCAGTCATTGTGATGATCATGAAGGGCGTTCCCTGCCAGATTCTCACAATGATCACCATGGCCAATGCTGTATCGGGCCCGAGAAAGCTGATGGGCGCATCGGTAAGACCCAACCGCAGTAGAAGCTCGTTCAGAATGCCAAACTGCGGATGGAGCACCCATGTCCACATGACGCCAGCGAAGGCATGCGGCACGACCCAGGGAACGATGACAAGGGCTCGCACGAATGACTGTCCTCGGAACGGCTTGTTGAGCGCCAAGCTGACGGACATACCGACGAAGACGACCCCGAATACGCCAAAGACGACCCACACGATGGTGATGATGAGCGTGCTCCGGAACTCATCCGTGGGTAGGTACTTATAGTTCTCGAAGTTGTTCCAACCCATATACCCTTGAATGACATTGGAGTCGCCAAACGAGAACTTAAAGAGGTTGACGATCGGCGTGCCTAGAACTCCGAATAAGAGCGCCGCTAAGGGCAGGATGAACAGGTAGGGCTCCAGCCCAAGAGCGCGAGACTTCTTCATTGAGGTCCTTCCGTGAGAAGTTGGCGGGTGACCCGGTGGGCCACCCGCCGACCGCTTCCTCCTACTCGTAGATTTCCTGGTGCCTCTCACGGATGGCCCGTAGGACCTCTTCCGGTGACCTCTGGGCGGTGAGTAGCCGCTGGAGCTCCTCCCCGTTGACCGTCCACAATGCACCGGTCTGGAGAGAGATGCCCTCCGCAACACCATGCTCCAGTGCAGCAGTAGCGACCTCCCACAGCTCACCCTCGTAGGTCGCAGCCTCACTCTTCAGGATGGGCGCCGAGCCATAGGTGGTGTGCTTGATCTGGTTTTCGGTCTCCATGAAGAACTCCAGCAACTTCAGCGCCTCTTCCGGGTGGGCACTATTCGTTGGGATGAACCAGCCACCAACATTGATAGTCGAGATCGAGGTCCGTCCTGTTGGGGCCGGTAGTTCAGCTACACGGAATGTCCCGTCTTTGAGACCGTCGCCGATCTGATTCTGCATATAGATCAGATCGATTGCCATCCCAGCATGGCCGTCCCTGAACAGGGTGCGAGTGTCAAATCGGCCGTACTCGACGACGTTCGGCTGCGAAATATCAACGAGTCCTCGCATGAACTCCAGAGTTTGGAGGGCCTCCGCGTCGTACTTCGGGTCATCGTAGAGATAGCGTTGCGAATTAGGATCCCAGGCAGAACCGCCTATAGCGCCAGCGAAGAGCGATTCGTAGAGGCCTGATGTCTCACCTGCGGCGGGCTTTGAGTACATGGCAACGCCGCTAGCATCGGTCTTCTCCGCGATCTGCCGACCGGCCGCAAGCAGCTCATCCCAAGTATTTGGGGGGTTGTCGGGATCCAAACCGGCTTTCTCAAAGAGTTCCGTGTTGTACCAGAGGAAGAGCGGTGACACGCTACAAGGCACAAGATACTGCCTGCCCTCGTACTGCCCAGCTTGCAGCAGCGCAGGGAAGATATCGTCTTTCAACTCGGGCGACAACTTGTCGGTCAGATCAGTCACCAGCCCCTTCGAGGCGAGATCGAAGACATCACTGGGAAGGTGATACATCAGATCCGGAAGAGTGCCAGACGAGGCCATCACGCCCATGCTTGCGGTGGCGTCGTTCCAGCCCAGGTCCTGCATATCGACCTTAATGCCAGGGTTCGCCTCTTCGAACTCCGCAATCATCGGCTCGAATATCGGTCGAAGTATCTCAGGGGTTCCGGTCCTCATCAGGGTGAGCGTGACCTGCCCCCCAGCCCCACCGTTTTCATCGTCGGCGGCTCTACCGCCGCATGCGGTGAGAGTGAGCGCTGCGGCTCCTAGGGCCGTGATAAAGCTACGCCTACGCCAATACTTCATTGTATTTCCTCTCAGTCTGCTGATCGTCAGATCAGGCCACAGTTGGCGATGGCCCTTTGGATTTCTGCTTTCTCCTCGTCCGTCAGCGTCGGGCAGGGGATCCGTGGGAATCCACCGACCGAGCCTACGAGATCAGTTGCGTGCTTCAAAAGACTGATCACCTTGTACTCGCCGCCTTCACCGGAGAAGCGGACCGCAAGATCCATGTATGGACGCAGCTGATCCCGGATCTCCTTGGCCGCTGCGAAGTCACCGCGGCTGCGGGCAGCCCAGATAGCGGCGCTTTGCCTGGGCGCGAAGTTCGCCATGGATGAGATGAAGCCCGTGGTGCCAAGCAGTGCCGCCATGGGCTCGAGGAACTCACCGTGGCCGTTGACGACCGCGAGACGGGCTCCTGCGATGTCGGCGCTGCGGCCCATCTTGTAACATGAGGGAGTGCATTCCTTGAGGCCCACGACGTTCTCGATGTCAGCGAGCTCGTCAATGATGTCCACTGGCATGTCTAGCCCCATGACCTCCACGTTGTTGTAGATCAAGATTCCGATGTCAACGGAGGCAGCGAACTTCTTGACAAATTCGAGGATGCTGCGTCGGTCCTTCGCGGGGTAGTAGTAGGGAGCGAGCACCATCGCACCTATCGCGCCGTTGTCCTGGGCGTACCGGGCCAGCGCAATGGCGTCGTCAACGTTGGTCGAGTTGCAGCCGGCGACCACGTTCAGCCGATCACCAAACTCGAGGGCCACATCGAGGACCCTATTGCGCTCATTGAGGCTCATTGCGCCACACTCACCGGTGCTGCCACCCACGACAATCACCGAGTTCGTGGAGTCCACCCCGTTCTTGATCATGTAACTGAGGTTTTTCCGATACCCCTTAGCATCGAACGTACCGTCTTCGAGGAAGGGGGTGATGCTGATCGCGCAGATTCCGTGAAGACCCTGCTGAAGATGTGCCGCCATTGCTGCTCCTATGCTAGCTTGAGCATCCATCTGGTTCGATCCAGATCCACCGTTGGACTAGACCTGAGTACCAGTCTAGCCCAGACCTGTGTGCTCCGCAAGGGGACCCAGATGTGTCTGACGATGAGGTAGAGTCTTCGGCGGCGCCGCACTCTAGCTCGGGTCAGGAAGCCTGACCTCTGTCCGCGCGCTTAGGGAGTCGTCCATGGGTTGCGCCAACGTGGCAGCGCCGTCTGAACAGCGGTGTGGGGACGCTGCCCCAAGACGTTCCCCTCACAAACCAACAGTTGAGAGAGTGGGAATCCATGAGCCTTCTGCCGAGCGGTGTCGAGCCTCGACTTCACGTCGTTGGTGGCAAGTCACCTAGCACCCAGAAGGCTCATTTACGCATCGCGGAAGCCATTGAGAAAGAGGTGCGCGAGACGCTCCTCCCCCATGACTGCATCCCGCCCGAGCGGGAGCTTGTGGAGCGCTTCGGCGTCAGCCGCGCAACCGTTCGCAACGCCATCGACACGCTGGTCCAGCGCGGACTCCTCTACAGAATTCCGAAGTCCGGCACCTATGTCAGCGAGCCCGGGCCCTCCATGTCGCCGCTGACCATATCGTCTATCTCTGAAAGCATGGGTGGGTTTGCCCAGGACACACGCGTCGAGGTTACCGAGGTCCTCACCGGCGAGGCCCGTGGAAACGCGGAGATCACCGAGGTGCTAAACCTTCGCCCATCCGACCTGACCATCACGATCCGCCGACTGCGTTACATCGATGATGAAATCGTCGCTTTCGAGTGCAGCGTCTTCCCATACGGACTAGTTCCCGGTATCGAGAAGGAGAAGCTCGACGGACCACTCTACGAACTACTCGAGAGGAAGTGGGGACTCCAGGTCGAGCGCCTTCGTCAGAAGGTCCGAGCCACAGCGTTGCGCGGGCGGTATGCGGAGTCCCTGCACGCCAAGACAGGGATGCCAGCACTGCACGTAGAGCGCATTGGCTATACCAGGTCCGGTATCCCGCTAGAGCGCTCGATCTTCATCTACCCGGGAGAGAAGCCGTCCATCGAAGTCAACATCATCGGCAACCAGGACTGATTCACCGGGCAACTGGCCAGCAGGTGACGGGAAGAATATCGCTTCGCGCGTTGGCGAAGAACCCTGGAGGGCACTCTCACGAGGTCGTAGATCCGGGACCGTGATCCACTGCTGAGCGCGGGTGGCGGCGGTAGTGAGTGTGTCAGGGCCTGATGACCCCGCGGAGCCGACACGACCTCCAGAGGCAGATGGCAATGTTGGCGCTGCCCGGCCCGCCAGGCCACCAGCAGCGCACCTGGGTATCACGTGGTGTATGACTCGCTGTGCACACCACTAGCAGCGCACGTGGACACGATCGCCAAGGCACCAGTGGCACCGATCGACGACACGACCGAATCGGACGCTGGTTGACCACCCCAAAGACGAAATCAACGATCCATATTTTGTTATCTGCCATCGACAGCGCCGACTGTCCACCCCGTTCGGGAACGGACCCAATGGCCCACGTTTTATTATCTGTCGTCAAAGTTCTGGCTGACTGCCCCGGGGACGGACTTAACGCCGGTCCCGTCCCACCCGGACAGGTGCGTACTGGGTGACTGCCCCGGGGACGGACACTTTGCTGCGCAGGCTCCAGCCCTTCTGGGACTACTGGCCCCTGGCCGCGGTGCGCAATGAGGGTGACCACGAAGGTGCATGTTGACGAGCCACTCCTTGGGTGGACAACTCTTTCGTAAGCCAGACAACCACAAACACCGTATCCGGGTCGTCCGTTTGACGAACAGTTGTCCGCCCAGCAGCGACTCCCCCATTCCACGCCCCATGAGTGCGCGCTGGCACCCGTTGGCACGCATCAGCCCGAGTAGGGCATTCCACAGATCCAAGAAACGCACCTACTGGACCGCCGCCCCAACGGGATAGGCAATCCCATGCCCCTGTAGCCCAAGAGGCGCGTCCCATCAGGTGAGCACACTCATGCCCCTACAGCACGAGGTCCCGATCAGTGTCGAAGATCACCCGATCCTCAACAACAACGAGCGCCCCGCTGCGGTTGTCCCCGAATCGCCGTCCCACCGACCGCGCCGGCCACTGCTCCCAGGAGCACTCCCCCGTCTCGATGAAACGGACCCATACACTGTGCATCGCGTCGGCCAAGGCCTGCGGGGCACGACCCGGCAGCGTGTGCCCCTCGCAGTAGGGCTCCAGGAGGCAGTCGAAGCTGAAGGGCACGTCCATGCAGTGCCCCGCCATCCCCATCCGCCCGCCGGTGTAGGAGAACTCGTAGGCCCAGGACCCGGCCGCCCCCACGCGGTCGGCCGGCTCACCCGCCCGACCGCCCGAGGCGGCCTGCTCCCCGCGCGCCAGGAACCAGGAGGCGAGCTGGCAGTGGAAGATCGTGTCGGAGATGAGGTCGCCGAGGATAAGATGACCGGCCCCCGCGTGCTCCGGGTGCGCGGCAAGCAGACGGTCCGCCAGGCCCTCATCCAGCCCGCCCTCAACAAGGACCGCGCGCACGTCCCGCCCGGCCATCGCCTCGGCGAAGGCGAAGCCCGCGAAGGCGAAGTCGTGGGTGGTGGAGCCGGCCAGGACCGCAACACCGGCCCCGCGCCCCTCCCGCAGCGCCTGCACGAGCGGCGCGGGGATGATCTCGCCGTCAACGGTGGGGCTGAAGGAGATTCCCGTGTCCGGCTTCCCGACGGCGGCCAAGCGCGCCGCCACGGCCGCCACCGGGTCCGGGCCGGCCTGGGTGGCCCCGCCGTCGTCGGACTGCTCACCCTGGGTGGCCCCACCGTCGTCGGCCTGCTCACCCTGGCTGGCCCCACCGTCGTCGGCCCGCTCGCCCTGGGCGGCCCCGCCGTCGTCGGCCTGCTCGCCCTGGGCGGTCAGCGCGTTCTGCGCGGCGAAGACCTCGTCGTAGGAAACGGCGCGCAGGCCCTCAAGAGTCGGCTCGACGCCGAGGGCGGCCGCCATCGCCCGCGCCCGGTCGCGGTTGAGCTCGGCAGGCATATCGGTCACCGCACCCGACTGGGAAATGACGGCGCGAAACAGGCCCCTGGCCCGAGGCACCGTCATGAGGATCATCGAGTTGCCGCCACCGGCGCTCTGCCCACCAATCGTCACCCGCTGCGGGTCGCCGCCGAAGCGGGCGATGTTGTCACGCACCCACTCCAGCGCCATCACCTGATCGAGCACGCCACGGTTGAAGGGCGCATCGGAGCCCTCGACGTAGCCGTAGCCGTCGAAGCCAAGGCGGTAGGCGACACTGACGGTCACGACGCCGTCGCGGTTGAAAGCGGCCCCGTCGTACCAGGGCGAGTTGTGTGAGCCGGAGGTCCAGCCACCACCGTGAATCCACACGAAGACGGGCAGGCGCGCCTCCTCATCCCCAGGCGCGGGGGTGAAGACGTTGAGGGTGAGGACGTCCTCGCCGGGCACTGAGGGCTCCGGGATGTCGGGGTCGGCGAAGATCGAGCCGCGCTGCGGTGTCGCCCCCGGCAGGAAGGCCTCGCGCTCGGCCTGCCAGGGGGCGCGGCGCACGGGCGCCATGAAGCGCCGCTGCCCCGTGGGCTCCTCGGCGTAGGGGATGGCGTAGAAGGCTGCGGAACGCGCGAAGCGGGGCGCAGGCCCGCTGCGCTCGGGGTGGGAGATGATCTCTCGCCACAGGCCCCGCACCGACCCGGCGCTCGTCTCGACGCGGACGGTGTCCTCGGTGGGGACGGCGATGGGCGTGGAAGCCACGTGCTCGGTGGCGCTGACGTTATGCAGGATCATGAAGACTCCAATAAGGCCGGGCTCACAGGATAAGGTCCCGACCCCGTCCTCCGGCAGTCCCCCGCCCTCAGACGACCTCCGGTCCCGCCTGCCGGCGACGCCCCAGAACCTCCATGGCCAAAGACGGCACATCGGTGACGACGGCGTCCACGCGCATGGCGACCAGGCGACGCATCTCGGCGGGGTCGTCAACCGTCCACACGTGGACCTCAAGCCCGGCCCGGTGGCTGGCGGCAACGAAGCGCTCAGTGACCACCGGCACCCCGTGGTAGGCGACGGGCACCTGCACCGCATCGGTGCGCGAACGGTCCCGCGACCAGCTCCAGCGGGTGCGCGGCAGGCCGAAACCCGTCTCCGCGCTAACCATCAGCCCGGCAACGTCGCTCACCCCCAGGGAGGTACGGGCCCGGGGCTCCTGGCGGCGCAGAACCGCCAGGCGGCGCCCGGAGAAGGAGGCGAAGCGCACCCGCTCGAAGGCGTCGGCGGCGCGCACCACCTGGATCGCGCCCTGCACAACGGCCGACTCCTTGAGGTCCACGTTGAGGCACAGGTCCGGGTGGGCATCGAGCACCTCGTCCAGGCGCACAGGCGCACGCCCGTCCCCGGCGTCGAGCCCGGCCAGCTCCTCCCACGTCAGGTCCGCGATCGCACGCGGATCCCCGGCCGTACGCGCCAGGTCCGGGTCGTGAGCGAGGACGACGACGCCGTCGCGAGTGGCCCGCACGTCCGTCTCCATCCACTCAAGCCCCAGCTGCGAGACATGCTCGACGGCGCTCCACGTGTTCTCGGGGACCTCAGCGGCACCACCGCGGTGGGCGATGACCCGGCAACGGCGCGCAGGGCGGGGGGCGTCATCCCACCCGTCGAGGGAGGCGCCAGCGCGCCCGGAATGCGCTGAGATCATGGTTCCCTCCGGTATCCGGCTGCCTCAGGAGCAGTCGGTGGTCAGGTCGACGGCGTTGTGCTCGACAAGCCAGGCCGCCGGGTTGACGGTGCTCTCGTCCATGGAGTCGTCCGCGGTGCGCACCTCGAAGTGCAGGTGCGGTCCTGTGGAGTAGCCGGTGGAGCCGACGCCGGCGATGAGCTGTCCCGCCGTGACGGTATCGCCCTTCTTGACGTAGATGCCGTCGGCATACATGTGCAGGTACGAGGTGTACCAGACCTCGCCGTCGATCTCGTGGCGGATAGTGACGGTGCCGGTGGAGCCGACCATGCCCGCGGTGGTGACAGTGCCCGCGGCGACGGCGTAGATGGGGGTGCCGACGCTGGCGGCGTAGTCCTGACCGGCGTGAAGCTTGAGGGAGCCCAGGGTCGGGTGGATGCGGTAGCCGTACTCGGAGGAGACCGTGTAGGTGCCCGCCACAATGGGGTTGAACAGCTCGGGGGCGGTGTTGAAGGCCGTGGTGTCCCCTGAGGCGCCCACGGGCGGGGGTGCGCAGGTGACGACGGCGTTCTGGCGGGCCTCGCGGATGCGCGCCAGGGTGGCGGCGTCGGGCACGTTGGCCAGCGGAGCGTCCGTGGTGGAGTCGACGTCGGCGTCGGAACCCAGGACCGCGGCGGCCACCGAGGTGGCGACGGGGACGGGGTCGGCAGTGGCCTCATCCGCCATGGTGACGACGCTCGTGACCCCGACAGCGGTAGGCGCGCCAAGGTAGTCGGACAGGGGTACCAGCACGGTGACGGCGGCGAGCACCGCGAGGACGGCGCCGCGCCCGACAGTCCCCAACGGTCCGGCCCCGGGCCGCACGGAGCGGGGGCGGTGACGGCGGTGAATCTCAGCGGCGACGGGGACGGTACCGGCGCTGGTGGCCGCGGGAGCCTGGGGAGGTTCGGGGACCCGCGGAGCCTCGTCCTTCTCGGAGCGTGCAGCAGCCCGGGCGGCGGCTCGTTCCGCCTCTCGCCTCTCACGGCGGGTCATGGGCTGCACTGTCACCTGAGGGACGATAGCCCCCACACGGGGGCGCGCGCCAGGACGGCGCTCACACGGCTGGCTCACAGTCCTGCGCGGTGGTCCTCATACTCTCGCACGGCGGGCGAGCCCGAGCGGCCCGGGCGACCGTCCTTTAGGACTCCTCGAGCTGGCGGCGCAGGTACTCCTCGCGCTGCATCGCGTCGTTGACCTCCCCAACGAGCTCTTCGAGAATGTCCTCAAGGAAGACCACGCCCATCAGGCCTCCGTCGGGGTCCTCCACACGCCCCAGGTGCGCGCCGCTGCGCTGCATGGCGACAAGCACCTCCTCGACCTCATCCTCGAGCTTGACGGGGACCATTGCCCGCTCCAGCCAGGAGTGGACCGGCTGGTCGCGCTCCTCTCCCTCGGCGTACAGGACGTCCTTGAGGTGCAGGTAGCCGCGGAGGTCGTCGTCGGCGCCCGCCACCGGGAAGCGCGAGTAGCCGGTGACGGTGACGGCGTGCTCGACGTCGGCCGGGGTGCAGCCCTGGGCAAGTGTGACCAGGCTCTCCAGCGGGACCATGACAGTGCCGGCGGTCTCCTCGGAGAACTCCAGGGCGCCCGTCAGCAGGCCCGTGTCGTCGTCGAGAACGCCCTCGGCCGTGGACCGCTCGACGATGGAGGCGACCTCCGCGGCGTTGAAGGTCGCGGAGACCTCCTCCTTCGTCTCGATGCCAGCCAGGCCCAGCGCCCAGTTGGCGAAGCCGTTGAGCGCGGTGATGACGGGGCCGAAGAGCGTCGAGATCCACACCAGCGGCGGGGCGAGCAGACGCGCCGCGCTCTCGGGCGCGGAGATCGACATGTTCTTGGGCACCATCTCGCCGACGACGACGTGGACGTAGACGACCAGCACCAGCGCGGTGATCACGGCGACGGCGTGCGCCCCCGCCGTCCCGACGCCCACGCGCTCAAGCAGCGGCTGGATGAGGTGGGCGATGGCCGGCTCGGCGACAACGCCCAGGCCGGTGGAGCACAGGGTCACGCCCAGCTGTGCGGTTGCCAGCATCCGTGAGACGTGCTCCAGCGCCCACAGGGCGGTGCGGGCACGCGAGTCCCCGGCCTCAGCCAGGGGCTCGAGCTGGGCGCGGCGCGCGGAGGTCACGGCGAACTCGGCGCCGACGAAGAAGGCGTTGCCCACCAGCAGCCCGACGGTGATGAACAGGGCGACGGGGGCGCTCATCGGGCCTCCTGCCGCTCGTCGTCGGACTCAGCAACAGGCGTCACGCGCAGCCGGGTCACGCGCCTGCCCTCCATGGCGACGACGGTCATGACGGCGCGCGGGGTGCTCACCTGGTCCCCGAGGGCGGGCACGCGACCGAGCTCGGACATCACCAGGCCGCCGAGCGTCTCGTAGGGGCCGTCGTCGGGCACGTGCAGGCCGCAGGTGCTGGCCAGCTCGTCCGGGCGCATCCACCCGGGCACGAGCCAGTCGCCGCCGGCGTCGCGGTGGGCGCCGTTGCGACGGCGGTCGTGCTCGTCGGCGACGTCCCCGACGATCTCCTCCACCGCGTCCTCCAGGGTGACGAATCCCGCGGTGCCGCCGTACTCGTCGACGACGAGGGCCATCTGGGAGCCCGCGGCCCGCAGCTCGACCAGCAGGCTGGCCAGCGGCATGGTCTCGGGCACGCGGGGCACGGGGGTCATGAGGGAGCTCGACGAGACCCTGACGGCACCGCGCCGCTCGTAGGGCACGGCGATGACGCGCCGCAGGTGGACGACGCCGAGGACGTCGTCAACATCCTCACCGGTGACGGGGAAGCGCGAGTGCCCGGTCGTGCGGGCCAGGGCGACGACGGCGTCGGCGGTGTCCTCGGCGTCGAGGGTGTGCAGGCGACCACGGTCCGTCATGACGTCGACGGCGGTGAGCTCGCCGACGCCGATCGAGCGGGTGAGCAGCGTGGCGGTGGAGACGTCGAGCGTGCCCTCCTCGGCGCTGTGGCGCACGAGGGCGGCGAGCTCACTGGCGGAGCGGGCGCCGCTGATCTCCTCGGCGGGCTCGATGCCCATCCGGTGCAGCACGGTGTTGGCCGTGTTGTTCAGGACGGTGATGAGCGGCCCCAACACCGTGGAGAAGGCCATGAGGAGGGGGGCCACGAGCCGGGCCGCCCGCATCGGGTCGGCCAGGGTCGCGTTCTTGGGGATGAGTTCTCCGAAGACCATGGAGAAGGCGTTGACGACGACGAGGGCCATGACGACGGCAATGCCGGTGGCCACGGACTCCGCCATCCAGCCGCCCATGAGGCGCGCCAGAATCTTCGCCAGCGCGTCCTGCATCGTGTAGCCCAGCAGGATCGTCGTCAGGGTGATGCCCACCTGGGCGCCGCTGAGCAGGGTGGACAGGCGCGACAGGGCCTTGCGGACCGTCCCGGCGCGGCGCTCGCCGGCGGCGGCGCGGGTCTCGACGGTGGAGGGGTCGAGGGCCACGAGACTGAACTCGCCGGCGACGAAGACGGCGGTGCCGACGGTCAGCAGGACGCCGACGAGGATCATGAGCCACTCGCTCATGCCAGCACCTCCCGGTGCGGGCGGGCGAGCGCGCTGGCGGCGCTAGGAGCGATGCGGCGGGCGGCCGCGGGGTGAGGACTATCAGGCTCTGCGGGCGGGGCGCTCGCTAATGCGGTGCGCCTGCGGGCCCGGCGGGAGTGTCGTCGCATAGTGGCGTGCACGCTATCACCCGGGGCTGGTCGTCCCGGGGCTACTCGCCCCGGGCGGAGATAGGTCGCGCGTCGGCCAGACACGGGCCCAACGTCCCACTAGCATGTTGCCCCAGGGCCAACGGGGCCTTCGCCCCGCCCGACCCGAGCAGTGTCACCGCGATGAGGAAGGACCCAGTGTGACGACCCACGACGGCCGTCTTGCAGACGCGAGCGGCCGGAGCGGCACCGGTGCCGCCCAGGACTTCGGCCCCAACGAGTGGATGGTTGAGGAGAAGCGCGACGCCTGGCGGCAAGACCCGTCCTCAGTCTCCGAGCAGTGGCGCTCGCTCTTCGAAACCGAGGCCCGCTCAGGTGGCGCCCCCAGCGCCGGTCGGACCCAGACGGGCAGCACCGCCAGCAGTACCGCGAGCGGCACCGCTCCGGTGAGCACCGTCCAGGACGTCACCCGCTCCGACCTGCCCCCGGCCCCGCCCTCCGACGTCGCCCCTCCGACCTCCCCCTACGCCCACCGGTCCGGCCAGGAGCACACCCACTCCCCCGCCGAGCCCGCCGAGGCCTCGGGCACACGCCTCAAGGGCGCGGCGGTGCGCACCGCCAAGAACATGGAGGAGTCCCTGTCGGTCCCGACAGCAACCTCAGCGCGCGCGGTACCCGCCAAGGTGCTCATCGAGAACCGGGCGATCATCAACACGCACCTGGCGCGCACGCGCGGCGGACGCGTCTCCTTCACGCACCTGGTCGGTTGGGCCGTCGTCGAAGCCCTGGTGGAGATGCCCGCCATGAACGCGGCCTACGGCACCGACGACGCCGGCCGCCCCCTGCTCATCCAGCCCGCCCACGTGGGGCTGGGCATGGCGGTGGACGTGGCCGCTCCGGGTGGCACACGCCGCCTGCTCGTGCCCTGCGTGAATCATGCGGACCTCATGGACCTGGCGGGCTTCGTGGCCGCCACCGACGACGTCGTGCGCCGTGCGCGCGAGGGTGCCCTCACCGTCGAGGACATGACCGGCACGACCCTGACCCTGACCAACCCGGGAACCCTCGGCACCCTGCACTCGGTGCCCCGGCTCATGCCGGGCCAGGGGGCGATCATCGGCGTCGGCTCCCTGGCCCTGCCCGCAGCCTTCGCCGGAGCCAGCCATGAGACGCTCGCGCGCCACGGGATCGGCAAGGTCCTGACCCTGACCTCCACCTACGACCACCGGGTCATCCAGGGCGCGATGTCGGGCGAGTTCCTGCGGCTGCTGGAGACCAAGCTTCTGGGCCTGGACGGCTTCTGGGAGCGCGCCTTCGAGTCCCTGCGCGTGCCGCACGCCCCCATCCGCTGGGAGCAGGACGCCGACTACGACCCCGAGGTCGAGACCGGCAAGCCGGCGCGCGTGGCCCAGCTCATCCACGCCTTCCGTCAGCGCGGACACCTCGCCGCGGACACCGACCCGCTGGCCTACCGCTCACGTCGTCACCCGGACCTCGACCCGGCGACCTACGGCCTGACCCTGTGGGACCTGGACCGCACCTTCCCCACCGACGGACTGGGCGGCACCGAACGGGCGACCCTGCGCGAGATCCTCAACCGGCTGCGCGAGGCCTACTGCCGCACGGTGGGCCTGGAGTACATGCACATTCAGGACCCGGCGCAGCGCCACTGGTGGCAGGAGCGCCTCGAGAGCAGTTGGACGGTGATCAGTGGCGGTGAGCGCCGTCGGATCCTCACCAAGCTCCAGCAGGCCGAGGCCTTCGAGACCTTCCTGCAGACCAAGTACGTGGGCCAGAAGCGCTTCAGCCTCGAGGGCGGGGAGTCCCTCATCGTGCTGCTCGACCGCCTGCTGGACCACGCGGCCCACGACGGCCTGGACGAGGTGGTCATCGGCATGGCCCACCGGGGCCGCCTCAACGTCCTGACGAACATCGCGGGCAAGTCCTACGGGCAGGTCTTCGACGAGTTCGACGGCAACAGCCTCATTGAGGGCGCCTCGACGGGCGACGTGAAGTACCACCTGGGCACCGCGGGCGTCTTCACCGGCACCGACGGCGTGACCACCCGGGTCTCCCTGGCCGCCAACCCCTCCCACCTGGAGACGGTCGACGGCGTCGTCGAAGGCATCGTGCGCGCCAAGCAGGACCGCATCGCCCTGGGCGAGCGTGGCTACACGGTCATGCCGGTGCTCGTGCACGGCGACGCCGCCTTCGCGGGCCAGGGCGTGGTCTACGAGACGCTCAACATGAGCCAGCTGCCCGCCTACCGCACGGGAGGCACGGTCCACGTCATCGTCAACAACCAGATCGGCTTCACCACCGGCGCCGCCTCGGCCCGCTCGACCACCTACGCCACGGACCTGGCCAAGGGCCTGCAAGTGCCGATCTTCCACGTCAACGCCGACGACCCCGAGACGGTGGCGCGGGCCGCCCTGCGGGCCTATGAGTACCGGGCGACCTTCCACAAGGACGTCATCATCGACCTCATCTGCTACCGGCGTCGGGGCCACAACGAGGGCGACGACCCCTCGATGACCCAGCCGGTGATGTACCGACTCATCGACTCCCTGCCCTCCACCCGGGCGGTCTACGTCTCGGCCCTTGTGGGCCGCGGGGACATCTCCTCCGAGGACGCGCAGGCCCTCGAGCACGGCTTCCACCAGGAGCTCGAGCGGATCTTCGCCGAGACGCGGGCGGCGCACGGCGCCGAGGCGGCCATCCGGGCGGAGGAGGAGGCGGCCGCGACCTCCCTGTCGGACCCGACGGTGGTGGGCCGCGAGCGCAACCAGCTGGAGATGCCGGCCGCCCAGCAGCCGGGCGCCGGCATGATGCTCGGCTGGACGAGCGCGGTCACGCGCGAGGTGGTCGAACGTGTGGGCGACTCCCAGACGGCCTTCCCGCCGGGCTTCGAGGTGCACCCCAAACTGCGCGCGATGCTGGACAAGCGTCGCAAGGCCTCGCGCGAGGGCGGGATCGACTGGGGGCTGGGCGAGCTCATCGCCCTCGGCTCGCTGCTCATGGAGGGCGTGCCGGTGCGCTTCGTGGGTGAGGACGCCCGCCGGGCGACCTTCGCTCAGCGCCACGCGGTCCTGCACGACCAGTCCTCGGGCGCGGAGTGGACGCCCCTGTCCTTCCTCACCCCGGACCAGGCCAAGCTGGAGATCTACGACTCGCTGCTGAGCGAGTACGCGGCCCTGGCCTTCGAGTACGGTTACGCGGTGGAGCGTCCGGAGGGGCTGACGCTCTGGGAGGCGCAGTTCGGTGACTTCGCCAACGGCGCGCAGTCGGTCATCGACGAGTACGTGACCTCGGCGGCCCAGAAGTGGGGGCAGCGCTCCGGATTGGTGATGCTCCTGCCGCACGGCCAGGAGGGGCAGGGACCGGACCACTCCTCGGCCCGGGTGGAGCGCTACCTGCAGATGTGCGCGCAGGACAACATGCGCGTGGCCATGCCCTCGACGCCGGCGAACCATTTCCACCTGCTGCGCGGGCAGGCCTTCCAGCGCCCGCGCCGCCCGCTGATCGTGTTCACACCCAAGCAGCTGCTGCGCCTGCCGGCCGCGACGAGCAAGGTGGAGGACTTCACCAGGGGCGCCTTCATCCCGGTCATCGGCGAGACGGACCCGGCGCTGGCCTCGGGCGCCGGCGTGGACCGGGTGCTGCTGTGCTCGGGGCGGGCGTACTACGCGCTCGCCGCTGAGCGCAAGCGCCTGGGAGACACCCGTACGGCGATCATCCGCCTCGAGCAGCTCTACCCGCTGCCGGTCGAGGAGCTGGAGCGGGTGCTGTCGACCTTCGACGGCGCCGAGCTCGTGTGGGTGCAGGACGAGCCGGGCAACCAGGGGGTGTGGCCGCACCTGCGCCTCAACCTGCCCGATGACGCCTTCGGTGGGCGCCGCCTGCGCCTGGTCTCGCCGCCGGCCTCGGCCTCTCCGGCGATGGGCTCCCTGGGGGCCTACCGCCACCAGCAGGAGGTGCTGTTCGCCGAAGCCTTCGGCCGCTGAGCCACGGTGAACGCCGGGCGCCTCAGCCAGATGCCCGTCGCGCCCCTCGGCCCGGCGGGCATCGCGCCCTCCGGCCCGGCGGGCGCACGAAGCGGCCGTGAGACGGTAGCGTCTTACGGGCAGGTGTGAGCAGGCCAGGGCACAGGGAGGCGCACGTGGAGCAGACACGTATCCACTTCGTCGGTGACGAGCTCGTCGCGGGCTACGGAGACGCCCGGGCCTTGGGCTGGACGGGTCGCGTCATGGCCCGTACCCGGGGTCTCGACGCGCTCGCGACGACGCTCGCCGTCCCGGGCGAGACGACCGCCCAGCTCGCCGAGCGCTGGGGGCCGGAGGCGGCGCGCCGCTCCGTCCACCCGGGCATCAACCGCCTGGTCATCGGGGTGGGGGTGGCCGACGTCGTCGCCGGGGTGTCGGCAGCGCGCAGCCGCCTGGCACTGGCCAACATTCTCGACAAGGCGGCCAGCGAGCACCGCAGCTGCCTGGTGGTGGGGCCTCCCCCGCTGTGGCACGCCGCGCCGGACGCGACGGCGGCCCTGTCGCACGCGCTGGGCGAGGTGTGTTCGCGGCGCGGCATCCCTTTCGTCGAGACCTTCGAGTCGCTGCGCCACCACGATCAGTGGGCGGCGGACGTCCAGCGTCACGACGGGCGTCACCCGGGGCAGGCGGGTTACGGCCTGTTGGCGTGGCTGGTGCTGCACCGCGGCTGGTACGAGTGGCTCGGCGTCGACCAGCCCACCGACTGACTCGGCACCTCTCAGCCGGGTGACAGGCGCAGCTCAGCCCCGGAACGTCGGGCGGCCGACCACCCGTGAAGGGTAGTCGGCCGCCCGTGCTGGTGCGCTCCGGCTGATTGACGCCGACACTCAGTCGGCTCGGACCCACCGGTGTGGCGGACCCGGCTCAGGCGTTGGGGCGCTTGCCGTGGTTCGCGCCGGACTTGGCACGGCTGCGACGCTTACGACCGCGCTTGCTCATCATGGCCTCCTCATGTCTGGACTGCCCCAGACGGGGCACTGAACACGCGCCATCCTCGCACACCCGGCGACGGCGAATCCACCTGGCACCGGGTTGCACGGGTCACGACCACCAGCGGCCTCAGCCCCGCCCGGTCTCGAACTCCTCGGTTTGCTCTCTCGAACATACGGTGTTGTGCCGTACTTTCGAGAGCAGACCGAGGAGTTGGAGGGTGGAGGCGCGCCGTGCGCCCGCCGAGGGGCCACGAGCACGCGCCAGGATGGGCGTGTCTGGTCGCGGCGCCCGGAGGACCCGACGAGGACCGGCGTCGATCTCGTTGCCCAGGTCTTGATCTCGTCCCTCGCACGTCGATCTCGTTCCTCACACGTTGATCTCGTTGCGTGAACGAACGAGATGGAAGACCGACGAACGAGATGGAAGGTAGAGGGACGAGATGGAGGGCTGAGGCTCGTTCCTGGCACGTCGATCTCGTTGTCCAGGTCTTGATCTCGCTTCTCGTACGTCGATCTCGTTCCGCACACGTCCATCTCGTTCCGTGAACGAACGAGATGGAAGGTAGAGGGACGAGACCGAGGGCCGAGGGACGAGATGGAAGGCTGAGGAACGAGGCGGACGGGCTCGGCGCGCGCCGTCCAGGCCCCTGCCCCGAAGACCATGACATCAGGCCATGAGCCGGGGTGCCGCCGGGGAGCTGACGCCCGTGTTCGCAGTGTGGTCACCAGCGGCGTGCCACCGGCGGCCCGGGCCCATCCACACCCGTGGGACAACGAGCTGGCGGCAGCACCAGGGCCTGAAGGCCGGCAACTGCCACGGGCCCGGTGGCCGGCCGGCCGGCCGGAGGAGACCCCCCGACACCAACCCGAAGTGTCACCCCCACAAACACCCGAAGTGTCACCAATGCCCTGACACAGAACTATCACCAATGCCCTGAGACACCACACCGACGTCCTGAGACATCACAACTGCGAGCGGGCGACACGCACGGTTCGGCTGCGCACCGTCGTCCCGTTGCTGAGAACAGTCGTGGAGTCAGTGACGACGGTTGTCGAGGAGGTCGCCGTCCTCGCCCGCAGGACAGACAGACGCCCGATGACCCGCTCACGCAGCTCAGGCGGGGCCTGCTCGGCGCAGCACGAGCGCAGGATCTCACGCAGGTGGTTCTCGGCGTCAGCCAGGCGCGAGCAGTGCTCGCAGTCGGCCACGTGCCGGGCCAGGCGCGAGGACAGGTCCCCGTCGCACTCGTGGTCGAGGAAGGCCTCGAGGTGGGCGCGAGCCTCCGCGCAGGAGCAGGCCGCGCCGACGTCGGTTCCCATCAGCCCTGACCTCCCTCGTCGTCGGTGGTGTAGCCCAGCTGGCGGGCGTGATCGGACAGCAGCTCGCGCAACTGGCGGCGCCCGCGGTGCAGGCGGCTCATGACCGTGCCGATCGGGGTGCCCATGATCTCGGCGATCTCCTTGTACGCAAAGCCCTCGACGTCGGCGAGGTACACGGCCAGGCGGCGCTCCTCGCTCAGCTCGCCCAGGGCGGCCTTGATGTCGTCGTCGGGCATGTCATCCAGGGCGAGGATCTCGGCGCTGGGCAGGCCCACGGAGTCGTGCGAGGCGGCCCGGTGCAGCTGCCAGTCCTCGACCGTGTCCGCGTCCGACTGCAGCGGTTCGCGCTGCTTCTTGCGGTAGGAGTTGATGAAGGTGTTGGTGAGGATCCGGTACAGCCAGGCCTTGAGGTTGGTGCCGGGACGGTACTGGTGGAAGGCCGCGAAGGCCTTGGCGTAGGCGTCCTGGACGAGGTCCTCGGCGTCGGCCTGGTTGCGGGTCAGGCGCAGGGCCGCGCCGTAGAGCTGGTCGAGGTAGGGCAGGGCGTCGACCTCGAAGCGGGCAGCGCGCTCAGCCTCCGTCTCGTCGGCGGGGGCACGGTCGGTGCCGTCGGTGTCCTCGGCGTCGTCAGGTCCGGCTCCGGGCGCGTCAGGCGCGTCAAGCCGCTCGAAGGTGGGAGTGTCCGTCATCGCCCACG
Source organism: Actinomyces respiraculi (assembly GCF_014595995.2). Classification (NCBI taxonomy): domain Bacteria; kingdom Bacillati; phylum Actinomycetota; class Actinomycetes; order Actinomycetales; family Actinomycetaceae; genus Actinomyces; species Actinomyces respiraculi. Next base: position 659,317 of record NZ_CP063989.1, on the reverse strand, counting down.
AGCCTAGTCCACCCAGGGGGCGGGCAGGCTCCTCCGCCGGGACGAGGGCCACGGGGGCGAAGGGGCGCGTCGCGGTCTCCTCGCGGGCCGGGGCCAGGGTGTGTGCAGTCATCACCCGGGCCAACACGTACGCGTGCGGCCTTGTTCCCGACGGCGAGGCGGGCAGCGGGGCGGGCGGCACGGGCGCCGCCGTCGGGCAGTGCCGTCGCCGTCGGCGGCGTGCGGGAGGATGACGTCATGAACCTGCTGCCCGCCGCCCGCCTCCTGCTCGCCGTCCCCTTCGTCGTGGACGGGGTCGACGCCCTCCTGCGGCCCGACGACCACGTCGCGCGTGTCCAGCGGGCCTACGAGCCGCTCGCCGGCGTCGGCCTGCCGGGCCCGCCCGACGACCTCCTGCGCCCGGGCAGCCGGGCCATGGGCACTGTCAGTGCGGTGGCGGGCCTGGGCCTGGCGGTCGGCATCGCCCCGCGGGCCTGCGCCCTCGTGCTGGCCGGGCTCAACATGCCGGTCACCCTCGCCAACGCACCCGTGTGGCTGGCCGCGGACGCCGAGGAGCGAGCCCGGCACGTCAGCGCCCTGGCGCGCGGCGCGGCGCTGGGGGCGGGGCTGGCGCTCGCGGTCGGCGGGCACCTGCGAACCAGGTGACAGGAAGCCGGACGAAGGGCATCCGGATACCGGGAAGGCGTCGGCCCCAACCGATAGGCTGACCGGGTAGCGCCCGCACCCCTTCTGAGGAGCCGCCCATGAGCCGTCTGACTGACGCCGACGTCATCTACACCTGGACCGATGAGTCGCCGATGCTGGCGACCCACTCCTTCCTTCCCATCGTCAAGGGGTTCCTGGAGGCGTCCGGCATCAGCGTGGCGACGGCGGACATCTCACTGGCCGGGCGTGTCATGGCGGCCTTCGGCCTGATCGATGACGACCTCGCAACCCTGGGCGAGCTCACCGCCTCCCCGCGCGCCACCATCATCAAGCTGCCCAATATCTCGGCCTCCGTGCCGCAGCTCAAGGCCGTCATCGCCGAGCTGCAGGCCCAGGGCGTGGACGTGCCCGACTACCCGGACCAGCCCGCCACCGAGGCCGAGCGCGAGACGCGGGCCCGCTACGACGCCGTCAAGGGCAGTGCCGTCAACCCGGTGCTGCGCGAGGGCAACTCGGACCGCCGCGCCCCGAGCGCGGTCAAGGCCTACGCGCGCACGCACCCGCACTCGATGCGTCCCTGGAGCCCGGACTCGCGCAGCCGCGTGGCGACCATGGACGCGCACGACTTCCGTCACAACGAGCGCAGCGTCATCGTCCCCGAGGCGGGAGCGCTGCAGATCCGGCTCCTGCCTGCCGATGGCGCGGCCCCGGTGGTCCTGCGCGAGCGCCTGGCCGTGACCGCGGGCGAGGTCGTGGACGCGACCTTCATGAGCGCCACGGCGCTCGATGCCTTCCTCACCCAGCAGGTCGCCGCCGCCAAGGCCGAGGACATCCTGCTGTCCGTGCACCTGAAGGCCACGATGATGAAGGTCTCGGACCCCATCATCTTCGGCCACGCCGTGCGCGCCGTCCTGCCGCAGACCTTCGCCCAGTACGGCGAGGTGCTTGAGGCCGCGGGCCTGCGGGCCGACGACGGCCTGGGGGCGATCCTGGCGGGGCTGGACACGCTGGCGCAGGGCGAGCAGGTGCGGGCCTCGATCGAGGCCGAGCTGGCAGCCGGGCCGGCGATCTCCATGGTCGACTCCGAGCGCGGCATCACAAACCTACACGTGCCCAGCGACGTCATCATCGACGCCTCCATGCCCGTGATGATCCGCGGTGGCGGCACGCTGTGGGACAAGGACGGGTCGCGGCGCGACACGCTCGCCGTCATCCCGGACTCCTCCTACGCGGGCGTCTACCAGGCGGCCATTGAGGACTGCCAGGCTCACGGCGCCCTCGACCCGACGACGATGGGCTCCGTGTCCAACGTCGGCCTCATGGCCCGCAAGGCGGAGGAGTACGGCTCGCACGACAAGACCTTCCTCATCCCCGCGACCGGCACCGTGGAGGTCGTCGTTGTCGAGGGTGCGGGTGCTGAGCACGGCACGGTGCTGCTCTCGCACGAGGTCGAGGCCGGTGACATCTGGCGCGCCTGCACCACCCAGGACTTCCCGGTGCGCGACTGGGTGCACCTGGCCGTCGTGCGCGCCCGCGCCACCGGCTCCCCGGCCGTGTTCTGGCTGGACCCCGAGCGCGGGCACGACGAGGTCATCCGGGGCCTGGTCGAGCGTTACCTGGCGGAGGAGGACACCGAGGGCCTGGACATCCGGATCCTGGACCCGGTGGCGGCCACACGCCTGTCGCTGGAGCGGGCGCGCCGCGGCGAGGACACGATCTCGGTGACCGGCAACGTGCTGCGCGACTACAACACGGACCTGTTCCCCATCCTCGAGGTGGGCACGAGCGCCAAGATGCTGTCGGTGGTGCCGCTGATGAACGGCGGCGGCCTGTACGAGACGGGGGCGGGCGGCTCGGCGCCCAGGCACACGCGCCAGCTGCTGGCACACAACCACCTGCGCTGGGACTCCCTGGGCGAGTTCCTGGCCCTGGCCGAGGCGCTGCGTCATGTCGCTGAGGTCAGTGGCAAGGCGCGCGCGGCCGTCGTGGCCGACGCCCTGGACGCGGCGACGACGACGCTGCTGGAAGAGGACCGCTCGCCGGCGCGCGAGCTCGGCTCGGTGGACAACCGCGGCTCGCACGCCTGGCTGGCCCTGTACTGGGCGCGCGAGCTGGCGGCGCAGACGGCGGACGCCGAGCTGGCCGGGCGCTTCGCCCCGGTGGCCAAGCAGCTGGGGGCCGTCAATGAGGCGGTGCAGGCCGAGATGGCCGCCGCCCAGGGCTCGCCGGTGGACATCGGCGGCTACTACCGGCCCGACGCCGCCGCCACCGACGCCGTCATGCGCCCGAGCGCGACATTCAACGCCATCATCGACGCCCTCTGAGTGGGGTGCCCGTGACCAGCAAGGACGACCACAGCGCCCTCGCTACCGCCGCCCCCTGGGCCGCACCCGCGGCCACCGGCCCCCTCGACGCCGTCGTCACCCTGCCCGGCTCGAAGTCGCTGACCGCCCGCGCCCTGCTGCTCGCCGCCCTTGGAGACGCCCCCACCACCCTGGCGGGCGTCCTGCGCTCACGCGACACCGCGCTCATGCGCGCGGCTCTGACCGTCCTTGGTGCCCGCTTCACCGAGGCCGACGGCGACGCCTCCCGTCTGCACGTGACGCCCGCTCCCCTGCCGCTACCCGTGGACACCGGCCCTGACGGCGCCGGACACATTGACTGTGGGCTGGCCGGGACCGTCATGCGCTTCATCCCGCCGCTCGTGCTGCTGGCCGACGCCCCGGTCGTCCTCGACGGCGACGAGGGCGCCCGCCTGCGCCTGCTGGGCCCCCTCATGGCAGCGCTGGCAGCCCTCGGCGTCGGCGTGAGCTGGCTGGGCAGGCCCGGCTTCCTGCCCGTGCACCTGACCCCACCGGCCGGTCCCACGGACGGCCGCGCGAACAACTCAACAGACGGACGCGCGGGCGGCTCACAACCCACCACGGCAAGCCTCGACGCCTCGTCCTCCTCGCAGTTCCTCTCCGCGCTGCTGCTCACCGGCCCCCTGCTGCCCGGCGGCCTCGCCGTCACCCCCAGCGGCCCGGTCCCCTCCCTGCCGCACGTCGGTATGAGCGTGGCCTGCCTGCGCGAGCGGGGCATCGCCGTCGACGAGCCCTCCCCCGAGGACGGCGACGGCCAACGCACCTGGCGGGTCCACCCCGGCCGCCCCCGCGGCGGACGGGTGACGATCGAGCCGGACCTGTCCAACGCCGGGCCCTTCCTGGCAGCCGCCCTCGTCGCGGGCGGGCGCGTCACCGTCCCGGCCTGGCCGATGGCGACAACCCAGGCGGGAGACGCCTGGCGCGAGCTCCTGCCCCGCCTGGGTGGCATCGTGACCACCGAGCCCGACGGCGTCGGCACCCTGCGCCTGACCTGCCGCGGCACCGGCCGACTCAACGGGATCGACGCGGACCTGTCCGCCGTCGGGGAGCTCGCCCCCACCGTCGCCGCCCTGGCCGTCCTCGCCTCAGCCCAGGGGCACGCCTCCCGCCTCACCGGCATCGCGCACCTGCGCGGGCACGAGACCAACCGCCTGGCCGCCCTCGTCGCCGAGGCCCGCCGCCTGGGGGCCAGCGCCCGCGAGCGCGCCGACGGCATCGAGATCGACGCCCTGCCCGACGGCGAGCGCCTGGCCCCGGCCCTCCTGCACGCCTACGCCGACCACCGGATGGCGACCTTCGCCGCGCTCATCGGCCTCGCCCTGCCCGGCACCACCCTCGACGACGTCGCCTGCACCGCCAAGACCCTGCCGGACTTCCCCGCCCGGTGGGAGGCGGTGCTCGCCCAGGGCCAGGGCGGCGAGCACGGGAGGGGGCGTTGATGGCCCGCCGCGACACGGGCACTGACGACCCGCGCGTGCGCGTGCGCCCCGGTAAGGGCTCGCGCCCGCGCACCAAGCAGCGCCCCGCCCATTCCGACGCCCACCACGGCACCGTCACCCGCATCGACCGCGGCCACTACCGCATCCGCCTGGAGAACGCCGCCCTGACCGAGGACGGCTCGGGCGACATCACGGCGATGAAGGCCCGCGAGCTCGGCCGCGGCAAGGTCGTCGTCGGGGACCGGGTCGCCGTCGTCGGCGATGTCAGCGGCCGCAAGGACACGCTCGCCCGGATGGTGCGTGTCGAAGAGCGCCGCACGTTGCTGCGCCGCAGCGCGGAGGACGGCGACGCCGCAGGCACGGAGAAGCCGGTGGTGGCCAACGCGGACCTGCTCGTCATCGTCACCTCCGTCACCAACCCCGAGCCGCGTCCGCGCATGATCGACCGCTACCTCGTGGCCGCCTACGACGCGGGCATGGAGCCCCTGCTCGTGCTCACCAAGTCGGACCTGGCCGACGCCGCCCCACTGCTGTCCCTGTACGAGCCGCTCGGGGTCCGCTCGGTGGTCACCCGCCTGGATGAGTCGAGCCGGGCCGAGGCCTCGCGTGCGGGCGGCGACGGCGTGGAGGCGGTGCGCGAGGTCATTGGCGGGCGCACGAGCGTGTTCGTCGGCCACTCCGGCGTCGGCAAGTCGACCCTCATCAACGCCCTGGTGCCGGGGGCGGACCGGGTGACCGGGCATGTCAACGAGGTCACGGGGCGCGGGCGCCACACCTCGACAAACCTGCAGACGCTTGAGCTGCCGGGCGGCGGCTGGGTCATCGACACCCCGGGCGTGCGTTCCTTCGGGGTCGCCCACGTCTCCAGCGCCGACGTCCTGCGCGGGTTCCCGGACCTCGCGGAGGTGGCCGAGGACTGCCCGCGCGGCTGCACGCACGAGGCCGGGGTCATCGACTGCGCCCTGGACGCCTGGTGCGGCGCCGCGGGCCCGGACGACGATGGGCGCGGCCTGCGCCGGGCCCGGGTCGACTCCTTCCGTCGTCTGCTGGCCCCCTCCCTGGAGGCCGAGGACCCGGTGCCCGCGGCGCACCGTCGGCAGGGGGAGCGGTGAGCGAGCCCGTGGCCATCCGCCCGGGCGGGCCCGCGGACCTGGACGTCGTCGTCGGCCTGCTCACCGACGTGTTCCTCATCGACCCGCTCATGAGCGCCATCGCCGCGGCAGCGCCGTCGCCGCGCACCGCCCTGGAGCACCTGCACCGGGTCGAGCTCGCCGACCGCTACCTCAGCGCCGACGCCGCCCGGCGTGCGGGCTCGGTGGTGGACCTCGCCGTGGCCATCGGGTCCGACGGCGAGGAGCGGGTTCTCGGCGTCGCCCTGTGGGACGCCCCCGTGCCGCCTGGGGCCCAGGGCGACCCGGCCGGGCCACTCGGCCCGGGCGACGCGCCTCCTGCGGGGATCGACCGAGCCCTGCTGGGGGACGCCTGGGGACTGGTCCTGCTCGACGGCGCCCAGTGCGAGGCCGCTCGGCCCGAGCAGCCGCACTGGTACCTGTACATGGTCGCGGTCGCGCCACAGGCGCGCGGCTCCGGTACCGGCACGGCCCTGCTGCGCCACGGCTTGGAGAGGGTCGACGCCGGGGGCGACGTCGCTCACCTGGAGTCCACGTCTCCGGGCTCGCGCCGCCTGTATGAGCGCCTGGGTTTTCGCCGGGTGGCGGTGCTGGACCACGAGCCGCTTCCGGTCTACTGGGCGATGACGCGTCCAGCACATCCGGCTCACCCGGCGCGCCCGTCCGGCCGGGGCTAGGGTGAAGGCGTGCCCCTGTCCTCGTCTCATCGTGCACCCCGCCCCTCGTGGGCAGACCTGTCGACCCGCTCGGCGCTGCCGTCCACGCGCCGCCGGGTCCTTGAGCACGTCGAGTCCTGCGCCGAGGCGGTCACGGCCCTGGAGATCGCCACGGCTCTGGGCCTGCACCACAACACGGTGCGCGAGCACCTGGACGCCCTCATCTCGGCGGGATTCGTCACCTCGCGCAGCCGTGCGACGGGCCGGCGCGGGCGCCCCTCGATCCTGTACTCCTCGACAGCGCCGGACCCCGAGGACGTCCTGGACTCCTACCTCACGCTCCTCGACGTCGTGTGCGAGACGATCGGGACCGACGAGGCGGGGATGCGCTGCGCCCAGGAGATCGGCCGACGCTGGGCGGTGGTCACGGGCGCCCCTCCAGTCGCGCCGGTCAAGGGGCGCGCGGGCGACAGAACGGACGGCAGGGCTGACAGCAGGGAGCTGAGCGTCGCCGAGCGCGTGGCCGCCCTTGAGCCGCACCTGTCGAGCATGGGCTTCGCCCCCGAGACAGACGGCGACGGGGGTGTCCTGCTGCGTGCCTGCCCCCTGGTGACGCGCTCGAGGGTGCCTCACCCCCTGGTGTGCGCCATGCACGAGGCCTTCCTCAACGAGGAGCTGCGCCGTAACGACGCCGCTGGGGGACCGGGTGGGCAGAGGCCGGGGCGGGTTGAGCTCACGCCCCTGCAGCCCGACGGCTGCCACCTGCGCCTGGTTGACTGAGGCGCCCTGCGGGCCGGGACGGGTGCTGACCAGGGATGAGTGACACGAAGGGCGACTCCTGCAGCGAGCAGGTGTCCACGCGGCGGACATGACCGACAGCCCCCTCCCGGGCGGGCCCCGGGGTCAGTCGGTGGCCATGAGGATCGCCATGGCCCCTTTCTCCATGTCGGCGAAGGCGTGGGTGACCATCGGATAGCGGCCGGCCGCGGGCACGACCGCCTCAACGAACCCGCCCTGCGCCGGCTGCAGGCCCAGAGCCTGCGAGCCCCCGCCCCAGGCCTGCCCCAGGCCCTCGGGCCCGCCGAGCATGTAGGCACCCTCGAGGAAGACCGTGTCGAACTGCAACCCGACCACGTGGAAGGAGCAGGCCAGCGAGGGCCCGGCGTCGAGCACCCACAGGCGCACCCGCTCGCCCGCCCGAGCCTCCAGCGGTGCCAGGGCGTACTGGAAGGCGACACCGTTGAAGCACATGAGGTCCGGTGTCTTGGCCGCGACCTTGTCGGCGTCGGTCTGCCCGCCCTCGGGCCCGAGGTAGATTTCGGACTGGATGAGGACGTACTCGCGGTCCACCGGGGCCAGGCCGACGGGGTCGATGATGACGGCGCCGTGCATTCCGGAGGCCAGGTGCACGCTCATGGGGGCGGTGGAGCAGTGGTAGAGCCAGATGCCGGCGTGCGCGGCGGTGAAGGTGTAGACGAGGCTCTGGCCGGGGTTGATCGAGCGCATGACGTCGTCGGGCGCGACGCTCCCGGCGTGGAAGTCGATGGAGTGGCTCATCGTGCCCTCGTTGACGAGGGTGATCTCGAAGACGTCGCCGACCCTGCCGCGCAGGACGGGTCCCGGGCAGGTGCCGTTGAAGGTCCACCGGGTCTGGGTGACGCCTGCCCCCACGTAGGCGCCCTCGACCTCGGTGACGGTGAAGGTGTGGCGGTGGGTCGTCCCGGTGGGCGCGGGGGCGAGGGTGGCCTCGACGGGCTCGAAGCCCCCGGGCAGGGGTGCCTGGAGGTCGGGCACCGCGGAGGCTGAGCGTGCCGCGGAGTGGTGGTGGTCGGCGTGCCCGGCGGCACCGTCGGTGGTGATGCTCAGGACCATGCCCTGGGCGCGGTGGCCGGCGATGGAGCACCAGCCCTCGGTGGGGCCGGTGATGACGCCGGCGTCGAGCGTGGCCGAGGCCCCGGCTGCCACGCGCCCGGTGGCGGCGCCGGTGTCCAGGACGAGGTCGTGGACCTGGTCGGAGGTGTTGTCCAGAGTGATGAGGAGGCGGTCCCCGGGGGCGACGTCGATGGTGTCGGGCACGAAGCGCATGCCGTCGACGCGGACCGTGACCTCGATGGTGGTGCCGGTGGCCGCGACGGTGCCGTCGGTACGGCCGGTACCGGCGGTGCTGGTGGCCGGGCGGCGGTTGGCGGCGATAGAGCCGACGACGACGGCCGCTCCGGTGGTGAGCAGTCCCAGCAGGGCACCACGCCGGTCGGTGGGGCGCAGGCCCTGCGCCTGGCTGCCGTCCGTGCGACGGCCACTGATGGCGGTCGGCGCGGGAGCGGTGCCCGCGGTGACGTCGGCCCTCGGGGGTGCCGGGCGCGCGGCGGGCTGGGTCGGGGAGGCTTCGGCGGAGTTGTCGCCCCGGGCGGGCTCGGTGGTCTCACTCATCTCGGGCGTCCTTCTGCTCGGGGTCGGTCGGGGCGGGGCTGTCGGCTGCCGGGCGGGCGGGGACGACGACGTCGGCATCTGAGTGGGAGGGGACGACGGCGTGGGCTGCCGGCTGGGAGGTGGCGACGCCGTCGGCCTTCCTGCGGCGGAGCTCGGCCCAGGCGAGCACCATGCCCACCGGGACGTAAGCGGCGCAGACCCCGGCGACCAGGCCAGTGACCGCCCGCACGGGCCACGGCAGGGGCGCGAGCACGGCGAGCAGGAGGCAGGCGTTGGCGGTCACGAGCCGGTAAGTGGCGGCCCGGTCCATGATGGCGTTGGTTGCGCGGGTGACGGTCGGTCCCCCGCCGAGCATGACGGGCGTGAGGTAGGACAGGGCGGCGGCCAGGACCTGGAGGGCGAAACCGGCGGCGAGCGGCACGCGCACGGCGTGGATGACGTCGCGGGCGGCGCCCGGGTCCGCGTCACCGCTGCCGGCCACGCTCACGCCGACCCCGACCCACAGCAGGCAGGCGAGGAACCATGCGACGGCAGCGGCCGCGGAGGCGGTGGCGAAGGAGGTCGGGGGCACACGCTGGGCGGTCCTCCAGGCGGGCACGAGCACACCGGCGGCGCCGGCGAGGTAGGCGAGCGTGCCCAGCGCCGCCAGGGGTGCCCAGATGCCCGCGGCGGCCAGAAGGGCGGTTCCGGCCACGAGGAGCGGCAGCCCCGCTCGGGCCCACCGGGGTGCCTCGGGCTCCATCTTCGTGCGCAGCATCGTGGGCCACAGGACGGTGAGGGTGCCCAGGACGGTGGTGCCGACGAAGCCGAGAAGCATCGTCGTGGTGTGGGCGACGTAGAGGGCGTCGGAGAGGGGGGCGCGGCCATGATCGTTGGCCCAGTTGGTGAGATAGCCCAGGGCGGCGCCGACGGCGAGCAGCACGAGGGCGACGGCGTAGTGCAGGGCGAGGCCCGCCAGGCGCGGGGCGAGGGCGCGCCGGTACTGGAGCGCGATGGACAGGGCACCGGCCAGGGCGCTGGCAACGACGACGCCGACCCCGGCCAGAGTGAGGTCGTCGCGGCCCGCCGTGATGCCGGCCAGGACGAGGACGGCGCCGAGGCTGTGGGCATACAAACGCACGTCGAGCAGGGTGGCACCGCCGAGGGCGGGGCGGCGCAGGAGCGTGTCGGCGAAGTGCGCCGACCACACGGTGATGGCCGAGCCGATGCCACCCAGGAGGAGGGTGTGCAAGGGCAGCCATTGGCCCCAGGCGGCGAGGGGGCCGGTCAGGACCAGGAGGGCGAGGAGGGCGGCGGCCAGGACCCAGGCGAGGACGACGAGGTTGCGTCGCACCTGGGTGGTGCGACGCGGGTGCCTGCGGGTGTCGGGTGGGGGTGGGAGGGCGGGGCGCAGAGCCACCTTGTTTTTCACAGTTCACACCGTAATAAAGTAGGAGGTGGCCGCCAAGGCGCTGCCGTCCGCCCCGGAGCGGGAGGACGAGCACAAGCCCATGAGAAGGAGCTCACCGTGACAGAGTCCACCGACCCCACTGAGTCCACTGAGCCCAGGCTCATCCCCGTCCAGGAGACCCACTCCCATGCGGGCTGCGGTTGCGGCCACGCGGACGCGCCCCTCACCCTCGACGCCCGCCCCATCCCCCACCGCCTGCGTCACGCGGCTATCATCGGCGCCGCCTCCAGCCTGTCCATCGGCGAGGGCTTCGACCTGCTCGCCCCGCACGTGCCGAGGCCGCTGCTCGCCCAGATCGACCACCTGCCCCTCACCTTCGAGCACAGCGTGCTCGAGGTCGGTGAGGGCTTCGCCCGTGTCCACATCCGGCGCACCGCCTGAGCGCCCCAGACCAGCGGGACCCGGGACCGGTCCGGCCGCCGTCGTGACCGACCGGCCGCCGTCGTCGTTCCCTCCCGCACCGGCCGGCCGGGCCCCTGGTTATCCTCAAGACATGCCCACCCTGAGCCGCCTCCCGGTCGTGGACCTGCCCACGCCCGCGCCTCGCGGTGCGCGGTGCGGGCCGGTGGTCGAGTCCCCCGTGGCCCCGGCCTCCGGTCCCGTCACCCGGCTCGTGGACCGCTACGGGCGCACGGCGCGCGACCTGCGCCTGTCCGTCACGGACCGCTGCAACCTGCGCTGCACCTACTGCATGCCGGCCCAGGGCATGGACTGGCTGGCGACGCCGGAGCTGCTCACGGTGGCCGAGATCGCCCGCCTGGCCCGCCTGGCGGTGGAGCGCCTGGGCATCGAGAGGATCCGGATCACCGGCGGTGAGCCGCTGCTGCGCCGCGACCTCGAGGAGGTCGTGGCGGCCGTCGCAGGCCTGCGCACCCGCTCGGGCGGCGCGGTGGACGTGGGGCTGACGACCAACGGGCTGGGCCTGGACAAGCGGGCGGCGAGCCTGCGGGCGGCGGGCCTGGGCCGGGTCAACGTCTCGCTCGACAGCCTCGAGCCGGCCGAGTACACGGCGATCACGCGCCGCGACCGCCTCGAGGACGTGCTACGGGGGATCGTCGCCGCCCAGGAGGCGGGGCTGAGCCCGGTCAAGATCAACGCCGTCGCAGTCGCGGGGGCACTGGAGGAGCGGGCGCCGCGGCTACTGGCGGAGTCCCTGCGCCGGGGCTGGCAGCTGCGCTTCATCGAGCACATGCCGCTGGGGCCGCACGAGACGTGGCGACCGCAGGAGGTCGTCGGGCGCGACGAGGTGCTGCGGGTCCTGGCCGAGGCGGGCTTCCGGCTGACAGAGATCGGGCGTGCCAACCGTCGTCCGGCGACCTTGTGGAGGGTGTCCGCCGGCCGGGGCGCGCACGGGAGCCACCCGGAGGGTGTCGTCGGGGTGATCTCCTCGGTGACCGTCCCCTTCTGCTCGGACTGCGACCGCACGCGGGTGACGGCGGACGGCCGTCTCATGACCTGCTTGTTCTCCTCCCGGGAGACAGACCTCAGGGGGCCGATGCGCTCGGGGGCCTCAGATGAGGAGATCATCGAGCTGTGGGCCGCGGCGACGTGGGGCAAGCCCCTGGCGCACGGCTCGGATGAGCCGTGGGACGCCCCGGACGGCTTCGAGCGCCCCGCGCGCACGATGTCCGCTATCGGCGGCTGAGACGCGCGCGATTGCTACCGTGAACCCGCCGCAACCAGAGGAGCACACATGAGCCCGACCCCACCGATCTCGATCGAGGTGCACTACTTCGCCGCGGCGGCCGAGGCCGCCGGCCGCCCCCAGGAGCGCCTTGAGGTGGCGTCGGGGACGACGCTTGCGGGGCTGCGCGAGGCGCTGGCCGGACGTGGCCTGGAGATGGCGACGGTGGTGGGCGTGTCGACCTTCCTCGTCAACTCCCTGTCCACGCCGTCGGACTCGCTCACACCTCTTGAGGAGGGCGACCGGGTTGATGTCCTGCCGCCCTTTGCGGGCGGCTGAGCCCGCGGCAACACAGCGGGCGGCTGAGCCCGCGGCAACACAGCGGGCGGCTGAGCCCGCAGCAACACAGCGGGCGGCTGAGCCCGCAGCAACACAGCGGGCGGCTG